>DATLWV010000217.1:0-22908 GCA_035576145.1 Terriglobia bacterium | reverse complement strand
TTTAGTACAAAGAATCGTCCAGGTGGGCGTCACGAGCTCGGCGAATATAACACTTGAAGTCGGGCAGGCCACCACCATTATTGCAGTCGAGGCCACACCTCTTCAAGTCAACACGGTGCAGCCCACCGTGCAAGGTGTTATCACCCGAGACGAGGTTCAGAATCTGCCGGTTAACGGCCGAAATTTTCTGAACCTCGCCGCAGTCGCTGAGCCGGGTGTGCAGATTCAAGACGGCGGGAACTTTGACCCGACGAAAAATGGCTTTTCCTCTGTTTCCTTCGGCAGCCGATACGGCCGGACGGCGCGCGTTGAGGTGGATGGCGTCGACATCAGCGACGAGAACGTGGGTACGGTGACTCAAAACATTCCGCCAAGCGCTATCCAGGAGTTTCAGGTCGAACAATCCACACTTGACCCTTCAACCGAACTGACTTCCTCAGGAGCGGTCAATGTGACGACAAGGTCGGGAACCAACGCCTACCACGGGGAAGGATTCTTTGATGGCCGCTGGCATAATGCCGATGCCAAGTTTACGCCAGGGCAGGACTACTTCTTCCGGCGAGCGCAATATGGAGTTAATGTGGGCGGGCCAATCCTGAAGAACAAGCTGTTTTTCTTTCTCGACTGGGAGCGGAATCGGCAGGATCTGTTCACCCCTGTCGTCCTCCCCGCTCCGTTCAGTGCTCTTTCGGGTGGGTATAATGGCCCTTTCCGCGAGCATATGCTTCTTGGAAGGCTGGACTGGCATATCAAGTCAAACTGGTCAACCTTCTTCCGAACTTCCTATAACAACAACCGCAACGTCGCGGCCTATACCCAAAACAGCTATAGCCCGTTTGCTAATGTCAATAACACGCCGGTTTACGCCGCGGGAACAGACTTGACGACGGGGAAATGGACCCACAGCATCCGCTTTGGTTATACTCACTTTAACAATGCCATCGCCGACGCTGTTGGAGGGTCGGGCGTCCCAAACCCAGCACCTTCTGTTGAAACAGCCTTTGGCAACTCCATTTACGGCGTCAACTTTGCTTCCGGTCCGAACCTGCTTGCCCCACAAGGAACGGGCCAGCGCGATACTCAAATCAAGTACGACGGCAGTTACACATTCGGCCGCCATATCTTGAATTACGGGTTTGGATTTAATCGCCTTATAGGCGGAGGATTCGCAAGTTTCTTCGGGCTTGCCCCTGACGTATGGTTTCCAAGCTTAAGCGAGACACGCCAGGCCCAGGCCGACGCGGGGCCGTTCCCCGGGGGAAGGTCTAACCCTCTGAACTATAATGTCCAATACGTGTTCATGGGAAATGGGCAGGGATACTTTACGGAGAAACCCGCTGTAGGGTACCCCGCAGGCGGCCAATATGATAATCGTATGAACTGGTACATTTCCGACAACTGGAGAGTGAAGCCAAATTTGATGGTGACACTGGCAATTCGCTATGTGCGCGATACGGGCCGGTCGGACGCTGACTTGCCACCTATAGATGTCATAAACCAATGGGGGCAGGGCCTGGGGGACCGGGTTAGACAGCCAAATGCCAATTTTGGCCCCACCATCGGTTTTGCCTGGGACCCCACTGGCAAAGGCAAAACCGTTATCCGCGTGGGCGGCGGAATGTATTACGAAAATGCAATCTGGAACAACGTTCTTTTCGACCGACCAGCCCGCCTTGAGCAGGGACTCTTTTTCTCATACTCGCTTCCCTGCCCAAGCGGTTCATTGCTGATGCCGGATGGCTCCAGCGTCGACGCATCCAACCTTTGCGGCCAGCCACTTGGACTGGTCGCGGACCAACTGGCTGCTCTCCAAAGGCAATATCAGGCGGCCGTCGCTGCAGCCGGTCCGCAGTCCAATGATGCCTACGTAGGAAATACCTTAGCTCAAGGTCAAGACTCTACTGGCAATGACTTGTTTGGGCCGGATTACAGAAGTCCGTATTCGATCCAGATGAATGCCGGATTCCAGCACCGCTTCGGCAAGAACACGGTGGTCACCGCCGATTACGTCCGTAACGTCGGGCTGCACTTCCTGCTGGCCTACGACACCAACCACGTGGGCGACGCCAGGTATCTGAACCAAGCGGCGGCGGCTAACGCCATGCAGGGGACGTTCTCGCAGTTCTGCAGTACGGGCCCTGCCGAGTTTGACACCCAAGGAAACTTCACGGGCTGTCCCGGCACGGGTGGTGTTATCTGCGCCTCTGTGAACTGCACGATCCAGGGCGGGGCTACGATGGAGGATTACGCTAACTGGGGGCTCGATACCGGCAATTTCTATCTGTCTGGGTATCCGGCCTCAATTTTCGGCCTGACTCCGGATACAGGTGCGGCTTTCCCTGGCATCAACCCCAACATGGGCCAGAACGAAATGAATTTTCCGATCGGACGTTCAGTTTACAACGGTCTCCTCGTCTCTCTCCGCGAAACGGTGGATGACCCGTTACCGGGAGTCCGCCACATGTTCCTGAAGGTGAATTACGCACTCTCCCGGTTTGACAGCATGGTGTTCGACCAGGACTTCGTCAATTATGCTTTAGATTACAACAACATCAATCATTACATCGGGCCAAACGCCCTGGACCGCAGGCACCAGTTTTCAATTGACGGGGTGTTCCAAGTGCCGGGTGGTTTCCAGCTTGGCTTTACAAGTGTCCTGAACTCACCAAGAGCTGCGAACCCGTACCTGCCCGCAACAGGAGGACCAGGTGATATTTTCATTTCGGATGTTACGGGTGACGGCACGAGGGGCGACGTATTGCCGGGCGCTAACGTCGGCGCCTTGAGCCGTGATCTGAACAGCGTCAGCGCCATCAATTCGGCGATCGATGCATACAATTCCTCCCAAGGCGGGAAACCGACGCCGGCTGGAAATGCACTGATCAATGCCGGCCTGTTCACGGAGCAACAGTTGCAGGCACTTGGTGGTGTGGCCCCAACGTTGCCATCTGCTCCCAATAACCAGGTGCTAAACGACTCATTCATCTCCACAGACTTTCGTTTGAGCTGGTCCTACAAGGTGGCAGAGCGACTCACTATCCAGCCGAGTGTTGCAGTGTTCAACCTCTTCAATGTGGCCAACTACAACATCCTGGACGGTACACTGGATGGCAGTGCCCAAACATTCAATGGAACCACCCCGGCCCTCCGAACGAATCTGGTCCGGCTGGGATCCGGGTTGTATTCCTTCGGCGCGCCCCGTATGTTCGAATGGGGGCTCCGCCTGACGTTCTGATCCCTTGGTGAGCTGACGCTTCAACCGAGTTGGCTCCATCGAGGCTGCTCTGACGTGTTAAATTAACCATTCACAGGAGTGGTGTGCTGCTCAAACAACGTGGCGAGGCGCACCACTCCAACCCACCTTCGGCGATGTTTGGGAAGGTTGGAACGCCTTGGCTTCGTCCAAATACGCCCTGCCAACACACACACCATTTTGTGGCGTAGCGTTCGCCAACCACAACCGATGAGACGAATGGGACGTTCCAAAGGCCATCTTCAAGTTTGAGTTTATTATTTATTATCAATGAGTTAAGAAGTTTCTCGATTCGATAATTTTCAAAAGTTGTTTCATCCTGCCACACTGTGTAAAAACTTCCACCATGATGGTCGTTCGGATTCGCCAGCGTGCAGTTCCGAAGCCCTGAAATTCGACGACGCTCCGGGTTCTCAAATCGCGGCGAATGAACTCCTGGTGCGAACCAGCTCTTTGTCGTGACCTGGTTTGAGGAGGAAGTTTGGGATTTTCGTGACTTGAAGAAGCTGTGCTACTTGTGGAAGTGCCCAACCAGCTTGTCGTAGGTGGTTGCTAGATCCTCGGGTTCGACGCGTGTTTCTCCCACGACGGTCATGAAATTCGAATCGCCGGTCCATCGCGGAAGGACGTGCATGTGGACGTGATGCTCAACCCCAGCTCCTGCACACCGCCCCATATTCAGCCCCAGGTTATATCCTTCCGGATGGTAGACTTCCCTGAGCGCAAGCTGGAACTTCTGAGCCAGCGTCATCATCTCCGCCAGTGTTTCGGCCGGGGCTTCAATCAGTTCTGCGACATGCGCGTAGGGGACGATCATTGCGTGACCCACCGTGTAGGGATACAGGTTCAGCAGGAGGAAGTTCGACCGACCGCGGTAAAGAATGAGGTGCTCCCTGTCGCTTGTGGGATCCGCAGATGCCTTTTCGCAGAAAATACACCCCTCGTTCCGGGTTCCCTCGCTGACGTATTGAAACCGCCACGGGGTCCACAAATAGTCCATTATTATTGACCTGCTGGCAGAAGGATCATCCTTCAGGAAAGGCCGGCTTGGGAGGCGCGTCGGTCGCTGGCTGCTCCGCCGGAGAAGCTGTCGGAACCGGCTGTGGCGCCTCGTGGCCACTGTTTACAAGGTCCTTCAGCTCTTTGCTGGGTTTAAAGTAGGGGATGTCCTTGGCGGGCACGTCCACGCGCTCCCCGGTCTTCGGGTTTCTTCCCACACGGGAGTTCCGGTGTCGTGTCCTGAAGCTTCCAAATCCCCGGATTTCGATCTTGTCTCCACCCCGGAGGGACTTGACGATACCTTCGAAAATAGTATCGACAATTACTTCAGAATCCTTCCGGCTCAACTCCGTCTTTCGAGCAACATCTTCAATCAAGTCCGCTTTTGTCATGCTCGACTCCTCAGGCTAAGATTTTGACCCGGGTGTTTCCAACCAGCAGCTTTCCTCTACCCGAAAGGGCACTGCGCCGCCGGTTGCTTTTAGCGCGAATTATTACGGTCCCCCGATGCGCTTGCACGCGCCATCGCCGGGGTCGTAATGCCCGCAGAAGAGAAAGCTTCAGCCATCCTGGAAAGGCCGATGGGTTCGGGAGCCTTTTCCCGCTCGCGTGTAGCTTTCCAGTTCTCGGCTCGCATGCTCAGGCTGATCTTCTTTTCTTCCGGATTCAGCCGGATGACACGAAACTCGAGTTCATCGCCAACTTTTGGCATTCCCTCATCTTTGCCGGTGTGGCTTCCTTCGATTTCCGAAATGTGGCAAAGCCCTTCGATACCTTCATCGATTTCAGCAAAGACACCGAATGAAGTCCGGCGCGTGACTTTGGCATGCACCTTGTCACCTACATTCGTCTTGGCAAAGAAGCTTTCCCACGCGTCAGGCTGGAGCTGTTTAAGCCCCAGCGACAGTCGGCGGTTTTCGGTGTCCACATTCAGAACTACGGCCTCAATTTCCTGGCCCTTGCGCAGCATCTCCGAAGGATGCTTCACATTCCGCGTCCAGGAAAGGTTCGAAACGTGGATTAATCCATCCACGCCTTCTTCCACCTCGATAAAAGCTCCGAAATCCGTAAAGTGGCGCACGCGGCCTCTTACAACGGTCCCCGTGCCCATCCGCTCGCTGAGTCCTTCCCACGGATCAGGCAGTGCCTGCCGCAGGCTGAGGGATATGCGCCGCTGTTCAAGATTGACATCCAGGATTGCGACCTCCGCCATCTCGCCAGGCTTCAGGATCTTCGAAGGGTGGCGAAGTCGCCTTGTCCAGCTCATCTCCGAAATATGGATCAGCCCCTCGACCCCTGGTTGCAGTTCCACAAAGGCGCCGTAATCCGTCACGCTTACAACTTTTCCGGTGACGTGGTCTCCGGGATGGAACTGGGAAGTGACGGCTTCCCAAGGGTCCGGCGCCAGTTGTTTCATCCCCAGGGAAACACGCTCCTTCTCTCTGTCAAACTTAAGGACCTTCACTTCCACTTCCTGGCCCGCCTGCACGACTTCTGAAGGATGCGCCACGCGCGTCCACGAGAGGTCGGTCATATGCAGCAGACCATCGATTCCACCGAGATCAACGAATGCTCCGTAATCAGTCAGGTTTTTCACGCGGCCAGTCAGCACAGCGCCTTCAACAAGATGGTCCAGCAACACCGCTTTCCGCTGATTGTTTTCTTCCTCCAGGGCCTTGCGGCGGCTGACTACAACGTTGTCCCGTTTGCGGTTCAGCTTAATAACTTTGCATTCGATTTCCTGGCCGATCCACTCGTCCAGATTCGGATGAGGTTTCAGGTCCGCCTGCGAGGCCGGCATAAAAGCATGCACGCCGATGTTGACCTCGAGCCCGCCTTTAACTCGCTGCACCACGCGACCCCGGATGGGCTTTTCCTCATAGAATGCGCGTTCGATCTCTTCCCACAACTCTTCCTGGACCGCCCTGCGGCGCGATACCACTGCCGTCCCCGTCAGCTCGTCAAACTTTTCAACCATGACTCCGACGGTCTGGCCGGGTTGGACGTTTACTTCACCGTCTTGGGAGGTGAACTCGATGCGAGGGATAACGGCCTCGCATTTTAAGCCCAAGTCAACCACCACTTCTTCGCTGGTGACGTTTAGAACATGACCCTGCACAATCTCGCCAACGGTCAAAGTGGGAGCTGCTTCCATGCTTTCCATCAGGCTCTCAACCTCGGCCATTCCGAGGGTTTCGTCTTCAGACTCCTCGGCGGGGAGTTCAGGCTGTTCGCTGAAGGGTGCTTCTTCCGCGCTGGCAGCAGTCGCCGCCAATCCGGAGGCAGCCGCAGATTCATCGGCGCCCTCAGCTGGCGGAGTTGCGGCCACTTCCTCGGCTTCCGCCAGTCGTTCGCTGGCAACCTCGGGGGAAGAAGCGGCAGGAGGGTCTTCATCATTCGCCGCCGGTGTTTGTAAATTCTCTTCTGTGGGTTGGGCCTGGAGCGGGGTGTCGGCGGGTTCAGCCGCATCCTTGTGCGCGGCAGCTTCTGAACTGCTCTGCGCCTCTGGTGAGACGATGACCTCACCTGAGTTGAGGTGATTCTCTTGCGACGACATTAACTTACCTCCCTGCCCTTACCCAACGCAAATACTGACTGAGACTGTATTTTACCGTCCCCTGAAAAGCGAAGTCAAACCAATCAATAGACTTGCCAGGAACTATTTTCTATTCGATATGGAACCGGAATCCCGCCTGCTTGATGGCCTTGCGGTAATCATCCGACTTCATTTCAACGACCTTGCACATTTCATAGAGCCGCGACGAAAGTGTGGGTCCCAACTGAGCCAGGGAACGGTCGATTTCCGGGATCGAGTCACCCGATGGCGCGCGGACTTCGCGCCGCTTTGAATTCCCGGATGCAAGCGTCGTGGTGATCAGCGTAACTCTCTTTTCGTTGTAGCGTGAACTGATGATATGGGCAAGCGTTTCCCGGACCCAGTCAGTCGGGTCCGATGCCGCTAGGTCATCAAGCATCAGGACTTCCACATCCAGGACCGGTCCCAGCACCCGCAGCTCCGAAGTATGTGAAACCGGGTTATAGCTGTCCCGGATGTCTTTCAGCAGCTTCAAAAAGTCGTAATACAGGCACGGAACGCTTTTTCGTACCATCAACTCACGCAGCACTGCGACACCCAGGTGGGTTTTCCCAACACCCGTGGGTCCAGCAAATAACAGGCCGAAGTCCGTGGGATACTCCTCCACCAGCTTCTGCGAATAGAGCTTGGCCGCCACCAGGCTGCGGTTAGGCTGGCCGGTGCGCGGGTCCTTGCGGATGTCAAAGTTTTCGAAAGCGCAATGCTCATAGCGGCGCGGGATTTGTGCCGCCTTCAACAACGACTCGGCATGTTGAAACTGCTCGCACTCGCACCGCGCCACACGCCGAACGCCGTCGGCTTCCACCGGCCTCCAGCCGGTTCCTTCGCAGTGGGGGCAGTCCTTTCTCGCCATTGACCAACCTGTAGCTGATTCTAAATCACTTGGGGCTAAAACCGGAAGGGAATATGGCTTGGGGCAAGGTTAGCGTATTGGACCCGTGGGTTGTCGGGCCGGTTTGCGCTTCAGAACTCATTCAGAGAGATTGCAGATCAGAGTTTTTCTTTTGAGCGCTGCATCCGAATCAGGTAAGGCGGGATAACCCGGACAAGCGCATTCTGCATTTCTTCGGGCGGCTCGCTAACACGGGTCATAACTTCCTTTTCCACGTATTTGACGAACGCCTGCATCTCTTTCTGCATTTCTTCCATGCGCTTTCGCATGTTCAGAATGATTTCCACTCCGGCCAGATTTACGCCCAGGTCACGGGTCAGGCTCAGGATGGTTTCGAGTGCTTCCAGATCTTCGTCGGTGTAAAAGCGCGTGTTCCCCTCGCTCCGCGACGGGATCAGCAGGCCTTCGCGCTCATAAAGCCGCAGAGTTTGCGGGTGAATGTTATACATCTCAGCCACGGCGCTGATCATGTAGCCCGCTTTGCCTTTGGTTTTTCGGCCACGTTTTGCCATGTGTTCTTCGAGCCTCCACGTCCAGGAAGCCCGCCTCTACAACCGGATCTTGAAATACTTTCGCAGGTCGCTGCGAAGATCTGCAGGATTCAACCGGTCAAGTTCCCGAAGAATTTCCTTGCTGCGCTCGTCGGCCACTCGCGGAACTTTGATTTCAACTTCCACGAATTGGTCACCACGCTGGTTTGCCCTGAGCGAGGGCGCGCCCTTCCCCCGGATTCGGAGTTTCTGTCCGCCCTGAGTACCGGGTGGAATTCGAATCGTTGTGGGTCCGTCGATGGTAGGTACTTCGACTTTTGTCCCCAGCGCAGCCTCGGTGACGCTGATCGGAACCTTCACATAGAAATTGTCCCCTTTGCGTTCGAAATACGGGTGGGCCTCAACGTCGGTCAGGATGTACAGGTCGCCTGGCGGTCCGCCGTGGCGGCCGGCATTGCCTTTTCCGGGAACTCGAACCCGCGATCCCGTATCAACACCCGGCGGGATTCTCACGTCGAACGTCTCCGGCTTGCGAATGTGGCCTGTCCCGTTGCATGATGGACACCGGCCGTGCTGCCGGCCTGTGCCGCCGCATTGGGCGCAGGTCATGGAAAAACGCATAACCCCGGCGGTCCGCTGGGCTTTTCCGCTGCCGCCGCAAGCCGGACATGTCACCGCAGGTCCACCATGAGTGCCTTTGCCCTTGCAGGAGCCGCAAACCTCTTCTCTCCCAATAGTGATCCGAACCTGGGTTCCCCGGATGGCGTCCCAGAATCCCAGGTGCATGTGGTGCTCGATGTCGCGCCCGCGCCCCACTGCCGCCTCCCGGCCTTCGTCACTACGGGCGAAAATCTGCGAGAAGATGTCGCGGAATGTCGAACCGACTCCTGCCTGACGTTCTTCCTGGGCCATGAAGTCGGAAAAATCGAAGCCGGAGAAGTCAACACTGGGACCTCCACCCGGGGCCTCGCCTTGCCCCCGCGCGTAAGCCTCGTAGGCGGCGGCAGGAATGTTGTCGGAGTAGAATCCGTACTGGTCGTAAATCTTCCGCTTCTTGTCGTCGCTCAGAACATTGTACGCTTCCTGAATTTCCTTGAACTTTTCTTCCGCTTGCTTGTTGCCCGGGTTAACGTCGGGATGGTACTTCCTGGCAAGCCGCCGATAGGCTTTTCGAATCTGGTCGGCCTTGGCTTTGCGGTCTACTCCCAAAGCGCCATAGTAATCCTTCTGTTTGGTTCCCACGGGCATGCTTGTTTCCCTTTTGTAAGGCTACCCTGCCACACGCCTGGTTGCGGCAGGATTTTTTTGTGCGGAAGGAGGTTGACGAAAGATCAGTGGCCAGTGCCAACGGGTTGGTGCGGTGGAGCGGGACGAGTGAATTTCATATCCCCGCCCCAGCCGCGCTGAAGCCAATAACCTGGCGCATCAGTTCATACTTGTCTTCAGTATGGGCCCCAGGTGATCGGGACATCGAGATGCGATCCAGGACTCAAGCTGCCGTCGGATTTCCTCGGCGGCCGGAGAACTCATCACCGGGCTGTCAAGCTCAATTTCCATGAATTGCTTGGTATGGCAAGTCGGGCATTCGACGCCCACCTGTGCCCGGTGTCCTAATACCTTTTCCTGCTTTTGCTCCGTTTGCGGTTCCATCGGATCGCCCCCTTTCTTTCCAGATCGGCCCTTACTTACTTAGATGCGCTTTTTGGCGTCACGTTTACTTTTTGTTCTTGTCGTCTCCATCCACAACTTCAGCGTCGATCACTTCACCTCCGTCCTTGGATTTGTCTTCACTGTTGCCACTGGCCGCGCCGGCCTGTCCTGCCCCGGTGTCACCTCCCGGCGGTGGCTCAGCAGTCCCACCGGCCTGCTGCTTATACATAGCCTCGGCCAGTTTGTGAGAGGCCTGGGTCAGGCGCTCCACAGCAGGATTGATGGCTTCCACCTTGCCTTCCTGAATGGCCTTCTTCGCCTCATCCACGGCCGCTTCGATGTTCTTGGCATCGGCTTCTGAAATCTTCTCGCGGTTCTCCTTAAGCGTTTTCTCGACGGAGTAGACCAGAGAATCAGCCCGGTTCTTCACCTCCACTTCCTCCTTGTAGCGGCGGTCTTCTTCGGCGTGGAGTTCGGCTTCCTTGTTCATCCGCTCAACTTCTTCCTTGGAGAGACCGCTGGAAGAGGTGATGGTGATCTTCTGCTCCCGGTTTGTACCCAGGTCCTTGGCCGCCACGTTCAAGATGCCATTGGCATCAATGTCGAACGTCACTTCAATCTGTGGAATTCCACGAGGCGCGGGAGGAATTCCCACCAGGTGGAACTTGCCGAGCGTCCGGTTGTCCTTGGCGGCGGGGCGTTCACCCTGCAGCACGTGGATTTCAACCGAGGTCTGGTTGTCCGCCGCGGTTGAAAACGTCTCGGTCTTCCGCGTTGGAATCGTGGTGTTGCGCTGAATCAAAGGTGTCATCACCCCGCCATACGTCTCAACGCCCAGCGTCAGCGGCGTCACGTCGAGCAGCAGCAGGTCCTTCACTTCGCCGCCCAGCACGCCGGCTTGCACCGCGGCGCCGATGGCTACCACCTCGTCAGGGTTCACGCCCTTGTGGGGCTCCTTGCCGTTGAACAGGTCTTTCACAATCTGCTGGACGCGCGGAATGCGCGTGGATCCGCCTACCAGCACCACTTCGTCGATCTTGCCCGGATCGACTCCGGCGTCCTTCAGCGCCTGCTTCACCGGTCCTACCGAGCGCTGGAAAATGTCCTCGCACATCTGCTCAAAACGCGCCCGCGTCAGCTTCAGACTCAGGTGTTTGGGGCCGGAAGCGTCCGCCGTAATAAACGGAAGGTTGATTTCCGTTTCCAGCACCGTGGAAAGCTCCATCTTGGCCTTCTCAGCTGCTTCCTTTAGGCGCTGCAGTGCCATGCGGTCCTTTGAAAGGTCGATGCCCTGATCCTTGCGGAACTCGTCCACAATCCAGTCAATCACGCGCTTGTCAATGTCGTCGCCGCCCAGGTGGGTGTCGCCGTTGGTCGATTTCACCTCAACCACGCCTTCGCCCACCTCAAGGATCGAGATGTCGAATGTGCCGCCGCCGAAATCATAGACTGCGATGGTTTCGTCCTTCTTCTTGTCCAAGCCATAGGCCAGCGCCGCCGCGGTCGGCTCGTTCACAATCCGCAGCACTTCCAGGCCCGCAATCTTGCCTGCGTCCTTGGTGGCCTGGCGTTGGCTGTCATTGAAATAGGCCGGGACCGTCACCACAGCCTGGGTCACGGTTTCCCCCAGGTACGCTGCTGCAGCGTCCCGCATCTTTTGCAGGATCATCGCCGAAATTTCCGGCGGGGAGTACTCTTTGCCCTGCGCTACCACCCGGCAGTCCCCATTGGTGGCGGAAACCACCTTGTAGGGAACCGTCTTGATCTCGTTTGGAATCTCGTTGTAACGGCGCCCCATAAAACGCTTGATTGAATAGACAGTGTTCTCCGGGTTCGTTATCGCCTGGCGTTTGGCCACCTGGCCCACCAATCGCTCACCGCTCTTTGTAAATGCCACCACCGACGGGGTGGTGCGGCCACCTTCCGGGTTCGTGATAACCGCGGGGTCCCCGCCCTCCATCACTGCAACCACCGAATTGGTCGTGCCCAGGTCAATGCCAATAATCTTTCCCATTGCTAATGCCTCCGATAAGAAGCTTGAAAAGTCTGTCTAACCCCTTCAAAGCCCCGCTATATCTCAATCTCTCCAAGAAGTTTAAATGCTCGATCCATGCTTTAGTTCTTTCATATAATAAAGTCTTAGTGTATTATTGTCAATATAAATTTATAAGCCTATCTCGTATAAAGACTTGGCTGCTTCCTAATTCTTGATGGCTCGCCACTCAACAGCTTCCTTAGGTCCCGTAATGGGCTTTCAACGGGCTTCCTTCACAACCGAGCCTGCTCCAAAACCTCATCCTGTAGTAAACTAATGGCTTAAACACCGTCTTTTCCGATGGGAGACGCTTCATAATGCCCAAGAAGAAGATCACACGGGAGTATACGCCGCAACACGCTGCTTCAGGAGTGTACTTAGACCTGCCTGAGATCGAAACCTGGGAGAACAAATACCGCGGCTATGAAATCACGATCACGATTCCGGAGTATACTTCCATCTGCCCCCGCACCCACCTGCCCGACTTCGGCACCATTACCATTCATTACCTTCCCGACAAGCTTTGCCTGGAGCTCAAATCGCTCAAGTATTACATCCTTGCCTACCGCAATCTGGGCATTTTCTACGAGAACGCGGTGAATCGAATCCTCGATGACGTTGCCCGGGCGTGCCGACCCAAGTGGGCGGTAGTCCGTGGAGAGTTCACAACTCGCGGCGGCATGCACACTACGGTGGAGGCGCGTTACCCGCGTAAGTCCAGGTGAGTTGGGAGTTTGACGATTCCGGACGTCTTGCCTTTGTAGAGTCTGTGGCTGGTTGTTAAGAAGGCCGTGTTTGCCGCGCAGTCGGCGGAAATCTCCAGTGCCGCACACGGCCGACATCGACGTGAACAAAATCCGAGACAGGATAGATTCCAACTCCGCCGTCGTGTAGCGCCAGGGCCGCGCGTTGCAAAGCTACCAGGCGGCAGCCCAGAATGCGAATGTCCACGGCTTTGGCCTCGATGTGCATGCTGTGCCTGGCGACGCCCGCTGAGTGTTCCCGCAAGTACTGGTTTGTGGCGGGAGATCGATACCCGCAGATAATGTGGAACGGCTGGCGCGTTTCAAGCTTCCTGCCGAGGGCATACAGCAGGTCGAGAAGCCTCAGATCAATGGACTTGACCTTGTTGCGGCGGTAATCGCGCAGGATCCAGTTAATTTCTTTCAGGGCGCCCGGCACGTAGCGTCCTTGGGCCCAGTAGACTGTTTTCAGTCGCTCACCGGTGTGCAGGTTGTAAAAGGACAGCCGTTTTTCGGTTGGATGGGCGGAGTACGTGCGCCCCAATAGCAGACGTGGGGAAACAGCGGCGGCCGTTGCAACCGATCCAAACCGGAAAAATTCACGACGGCTGAGGCCCTTGCTGCGTACGGATGGCGCCCGGTGCTCCGGATGCTTCATGAAGTCCCTCAGGGAGTGTCGGCTGGGGGCAGGGTTACATTCTCAGCCAGTCCGCGCTTCTCCCGAATTGCCTTACGGACTTCCTGCCAGTCTATCATGGAAACCGCGCCAGCTGCTTCTGCCATCTCCCTGACCGTTTCGAGCGGGTCACCCGCTTTCCTGTAAATGTCCGGGTGGACTTCCAGGTAATATTGGCCGTCTGGCAGACGGGCAAGCAGGACGGGTTCGTACACAACCTTGACGGCCGTCCCGATCGGGACTTCTTTAAAGAGCCGACCGATATCTTCCGGAACAAGCCGAATGCAGCCGTGCGTCTGGAACTTATAGATGCTTGCCGGGGCATTGGTGCCGTGGATACCCTCGCTAGTCGAAATACGCATCCAGTGCCGGCCGAGAGGATTGTCAGGCCCCGGGGGGACCTTCTCCCTGACTGGTTTCCCGGTCGCCAGCATCTCTTCCTGGATCGATACAGGTACAATCCAGGTCTTGTCCTCTTCCTTTTCAAGCACTTCAAAATCGCCGCGCGGGGTGGGCCAGGTTCGCCGGCCCACTGATACAGGGTAGGCTGCCTGCAACTTTCCGAACTTGAAATAGAAGAGCATCCGCTGAGGGACGTTGATGAGGATTCCGTCAACGAGAGAGTCGGGAACAATATGGGGATTGTCGATGCGCAGTTCCTGGCCCAGTTTTAACCGCACCGTGGGTTTCAGGCCGTTGAGTTCCGCCAGCGCCGGTACGTCCATCCCGAACCGCGCTGCCACGCTGGACAAAGAATCTCCCCAGCGTGCCGCGTAGATAGCCGGACCACCCGCCATTGAGCTTGATGACGGTGACGGATGTCCCGCGGCGACCGTCCCCGAAAGGACTGCCAGAAGCAGCCCCCTCCCCAGTGCTGGCCAGCTGGGTACCCTCATGGCAAACTCCAGCTTCCGCACGCGTTATCGCTAACTGCCGGCTCGGGCAGCAGCAAACCTTTCTATACTTATTTGATGCTGAGCGGGCAGGGAACGGAAGCCTCAGTGGCCGGCTTCCGTCCCTTTTTGCAATAGGTCTGCAGGCGTCAGGGCATGCCGGCAGGGTTAAAGGGCGGCCAGGACTTCCTTGTAGAGGTACTTGGCCCCTTCCACGCCGTCCCAGGGTCCGTTATGGAATGTACGGACTGCGTGTGGTACCGGACCTTGTGAATTACGTTAAGCCCGGATGATATAACATCAGCGGGCGGATGCAAGCGGTCTTGCAGTTGCGCCTTCTCAGCGTTTCAAATGGAACACGTCATGTTGCGCGCACGACGAATGCCGTCAGGTCGTCGTATTGGCGGCGCTGGCCGGTAAAGGAGTGCACGCTTGTGAGCAGCCTCTGCAGGGTCTGTTCGGCGCTCTCGCGTGGGGCGGTTTTCAAAAGATCAATTACCCGTTGTGCGCCGAAGTCTTCTTCGCGTTCGTTCACAGCTTCGATCAGTCCGTCGGAATAAATCAGCAGCAGGTCGCCGGGGGCCAGAATGATCTCCGTGGCGAGATAGGCTGCATTCGGGTCAATTCCCAGGGGAAGGTCGCCTGTGTCAAGGCGCTCGAACTGCCCCGTCGCGCGCACGAGGTAAGGCTCATTGTGGCCCGCTCGCACGTAGGTCAGCGATCGTGTTGTGGGATCGTACTCCGCAAAAAAAGCCGTGGTGAAGCGGCGGCCATCCAGACTATGGGCGCAGCAATAGCGGTTCATGCGGGTGACAATATCGGTCAGTGAAGTTGCTGCCGGCGCGACCGACCGCAGGCTGGCGTGAAATGTTGCCATCAGTAGTGCTGCCGGAACGCTCTTTCCGGCCACGTCCGCCACCACCAGCATGACTCGATTCTCCATGCCGGGCAGTTGCTCCGGGTTAAGAGGAAAGGCATCGTAGTAATCTCCGCCCACCGTATTGGCCGGCCTGGAACTGAAGGCGAGGTCAAGTCCCGGCACGGTTGGCGGAGTTTCAGGAACCAGCCAGCGCTGGATTTCGCGCGCGATCTCGAGGTCCCGCTTCATGATCACGCGATCGGCCAGTTCGAGTGCGAGCAGAAAAATCAGCATGGCCATCGGGAGCAGAGGAGAAACGGGCCGGCTCTGGACGACCGCGCCGTCCGAAACTGTTGCGGTGCTCGTCAGTGAAAGGATTCCAAGGACCAGAGCAATCAGCAGAAAAACCCGCCGCGCCGGAGAAAGCTTCAGCAGCATCGCCCAGAACAGCGCACTGCAGGTCTTGCAGATCCGCCGGAAGCGCGACTCGCTCTTCAGCGCGTCCCAGTCCACCTCGCGGCCGTATAGGCTGTAGCTGTCTTTGGCCTCGGAAAAGAACTGAGTCCACAGGACCCGGATCTCCAGCCCTTCACTCACCCGCTGCCAGAAGTCTTTAATCCGCTGCTTCATGTGGATGAAAAATTCCCGGAACGATGCGCGTCCAGCCTCCTGTTCTTTGAATGTGACTGCCTTTGCAATTTATTATACGCCGCTTGTGCGCCAACCGTTCCCGGCGGCTTCCGGCGAACGTCCCTGGAGTTGTCCGTGCCGAAAGGGCCAGCGTCAGGTGCTCCCTGACGCTGTGCCAAGTTTGGCGGCATAGTCTAGCGTGATAAGATCTATGCGATGCCGTCGCGGAGCCCACACGCAATTCTGTTGATTTCCTGCCCGGACCGGAAAGGGCTGGTGGCGCGCATTTCGGATTTTGTCTTCAGAAACCACGGAAACATTCTGCATGCCGATGAGCACATTGACGACGAAGTGGGCCTGTTTCTGATGCGCATCGAATGGGATTTGGCGGGTTTTAGCCTGGCGCGCGACGCCATTCAGGACGCTCTGCAGCCGTTGGCGCACGAACTCGCCTTCGACTGGCAACTGCATTTCTCCGATGAGCGGCCGCGCACGGCCATTTTTGTCTCGAAGTATGATCACTGCCTGCAGGACCTGCTTTACCGCTATCGGGCGGGCGAGTTGGCGGCTGATTTCTCGTTGGTGGTTAGCAACCATCCTGACCTGCGAAACCAGGTAGAGAGCCAGGGACTCGAGTATCTGGTTTTCCCTGTAACCACCGAAACCAAAAACGACCAGGAAAAGACTGTCCGCGCGGAACTGGAGCGGCGGCAAATCGGCCTGGTCGTGCTGGCCCGCTATATGCAAATCCTTACCGAAGATTTTGTGAGCCACTACCGCTACCGGATCATCAACATTCACCATTCTTTCCTCCCGGCCTTTGCCGGACCCCGGCCTTACCACCAGGCTTACCGGCGCGGAGTCAAGCTGATTGGGGCTACCAGTCATTACGTCACAGCGGAACTCGATGGCGGCCCCATCATTTCCCAGGACGCCGTCCGAATCAGCCATCGCGATTCAGTGCAGGACCTTATCCGCAAAGGGCGCGATCTGGAAAGGGTGGTTCTGGCACAGGCCGTGCGTGCCCACTTGGAACACCGAGTCCTGGTTTACAGCAACAAGACCGCCGTTTTTGATTAGGCTGACGGTGGCCGTGTACATGTTTCCCTCGGTAATCCCTCGCGCGATATACTTTGCCCGTTCTTAACAAGCAAGGAGGAGCGATGGCGATGCGCTCACACAATCAATTTTTCCTACAAGCAACTAAATGGCTGAGGGTGGGCGTATTGGCAGGTTTCGTTGCAGCCGGCTCAGCTGCAGGGCAGGATCCCGTGCCACAATCTACACCTCCGAGGCCCATTCTGCTGCCTTCTCCATCCGGAGCGATCCCGCTCGGCGAAGTGCGACAGAGTGACCTGCGCACGACCATCAAGGAGTTGGTTTCCTGCGGCACACGGCATTCGCTTTCATCCTGGACTGATCCCGCGCGCGGCATCGGGTGCGGCCGTGATCACATTGTGGCAGAGTTCAGAAGAATCGCCGCGGATTCCGACCGGCGCCTGCGCGTGGTGGAGGACCATTTTGAAGTGACAGCGCCGCGAACGGACAACAAGCCGGTTCCGATGGAAAATGTCTATGCCATTCTGCCGGGTGACGATCCCGAGCTTGCAAAGACGGCTTTTGTTGTTTCGGGCCACTTCGATTCCATGCCCTCGAACATCATGGATCCGGAATCCGATGCACCCGGCGCCGATGATGACGGTTCCGGCACCGCGGTGTCCATTGAATGCGCGCGCCTGCTGGCCCGCGGCCATTACCGCTCAACCCTGGTGTTTGCCACGGTTTCGGGCGAGGAGCAGGGACTGCTGGGCGGCACGCGGTTGCTGCAATATCTCGAACAGCAGGGCTATACGGTGGGCGGCATGCTCGACAACGACATTGTAGGAGCCGACTTTGTGCCAGGCGGTCCACACCGTGTGCGGCTGTTTTCAGGCGGCGGGAAAGTCGACGATTGCGACTCGCCCTCTCGCGAACTCGCAAGGCGCATTGAAGAAATCGACGGACGGCACAACATCCGCCTGATTTTTCGCCTGGACCGGCTCGGCCGCGGAGGCGACCACAGGCCGTTTGTTGAAGCGGGGCTGCCTGCCGTGCGCTTTACCGAGCCGCTTGAGAATTACCACCACGAACACCAGACGCCGCGCATCGAGAACGGCAACGAGTATGGCGACCTCATGAAATTTCTGAATTTCGATTTCATGGCGGGCGTGGCGCGCGACAACGCCGAAGCATTGCGGCAATTTGCCATGGCTCCTGCGCCGCCCCATGACGTCGCGCTTGCTGGCGCGGTGATGCCCAGTGCCAAAGTCAGTTGGACGGCGGCCGAGGATGCCAAACGCGCGGGCTTTGAAGTGCTTTGGCGGGAAACGACCAGCCCCAGATGGTCCGTATTTGACTTTACAGAAGCTCCGGGCGAGTTCGTTTTCAAAGAAATTTCGACAGACAATCACTTCTTCGCGGTGCGCTCGGTGGGGAAAAACGGCGCGCGGTCAATTGCCGTCCCGGCTGTGCTGCAGCGACGGAGATAATTACGGCACCGGTTCCGTGCGGTGAGCTTGTAGTAGTGGTCACCACCGCCGGTTCCGTGGTCAAGATTTTCCTCTGTATCCTATGTGGCAAGGAGACTCTCTACGCGTCGGACTTCGCGAATCTCTGTGCTCTCTGTGTGAAATCTTTTCGGGAGGAATCGCCCAGCATTTGTGTATGGGACGCTCAGGCCTGGTCGATCAGTTCTGCGGTGGCGGGGGAGTTGGTGAAGCCGGTGCCGGAGGCGCCACTGCCTCTTTCGGTGGAGGTGAAGGCGGCACAGGTGGGTCTGGCGCGGTGATCACGCCGCCGGTGATTCCCCCCGGCACGCCGGTTATCTGGCCTCCCTGAATGCCACCGATTTTTCCACCCGGCACACCCCCCACTACGCCTCCCGGCACTCCGCCACCAATCCCGGCTGATTCAGGTGTCTTAGGTTTCGCCGGCGGGGCTGGAGGCGCCGGCGGTGCAGGCGCAGCTTCTTTTGGCGGAGCTGGGGCTGGTTTGGGCACCGCAGAGGGAGCGGGCTTGGCTGCTTTGCGTTGCTCTTCCGCTTCCCGCCGGGCCTCCATTGCGTCCTGACGTGCCTTTTCAGCTTCTTTTCTGGCGGCTTGCGCCTCCTTTTTGGCCTGCTCGACTTCCTTCCTGGCTTGCTCAAGTTGGCGCTGGACTTCGTCTTTGTTCATCTTTGAAACCGATTCCTGCACCATCATCGCCTGCTCCATGGCTTGCTTTAGCTGTTGCCTCATTTCAGGCGTATTCATCTTCTTGAGCTGCTCCATTTGCTCCTGCATGTGCTTACGCATTTCCGGCGTGTTCATTTTCTCAAGCTGCCTCATTTGTTCATGCATCTTCTGGCGCATTTCGGGTGTGTTCATTTTTTCAAACTGCTTCATAGACTGCTCAATTTGCTCCTGAAGCTTTTTCTGATCAATCTTTGGGACGGCACCCTGGGCCGTTTGCGCTTGTTTCATGGCCTGCTCAATTTCCTGTTTGATTTTCGCCTCGTCGATTTTGGGAGTGTGCACCTCCGCCATCTTCAACTGCATCATGGCCTGATCGATTTGTTCCTGAAGCTTCTTCTGATCAATCTTTGAGGCAGCCTCCTGAGCAACCTTGGCCTGCTTCATTGCCTCGTCGATCTGGTGCTGGATTTCTCCCTGGTTGAGGTTCGCGCTGCCAGTAGTATGTGAACTGGCGGAACCGGTCTGTTGGCCTTTGGCCGGTGGGTCGATCGCAGAATCCGACCTCTGAGGAACACTACTCGTTTCCTGTCCGTTCAACCCTTCGGCGAAGGTCGGTGCCAGAGATGCAGCAGAGAGCAGAGCCGATCCACTTGGCATTGACGTTTGAGCGGCGCCTTCTGTGTGGAGTTGCCCTTCGATGAGCGCATGAAGGCGTGAATAGGACGGCATGCCTACCAGTTTGGCGTTTCCGATAAAGAGAGTGGGGACGCTGTGGACGCCCAATGCCTGCCCATCCTGGATATCCTGTTGCACTCGAGCGGCCATTTCGCCGCTCGAAAGGCACTGCATGGTTCGGCTCTGGTCAAGGCCAAGCGTAGTGGCGAATTCCTGGATTCCTCCCGCCGTGAAGTCGAGCGGGTGATCGGAAAGATAACCAACTGCCTGCCAGAATTTGCCCTGCTCGGCGGCACACTCAGCGGCCTCGGCCGCCTTCTCGGCGTCGTGATGAATCCTTGTGAGAGGAAACTGTCGATAGGCAAAACGGACCTGGCCGCCCAAATTCTTTCGCACCTGTTCGGCCACCGATTCCGCCTTCCGGCAGGCGGGGCACTGGAAGTCGCCGAATTCCACCACCGTGACCTTGGCATTGGGATTGCCGTAGAAATGCGTATCAGACCCCACTGTTGGCGTCTTAGGGGTAACCGAAGAGGGGGTTTGGGCGGCGGTAGTCCTGAGCGGCAGTAGGGTCACTGCAATCGCTCCTGTCAGGAACAAACCGCCCAGGCTGGCGGTGAGCGCAAGGACGAGCTTCTTACGGGACATAGTGACCTCCTTCAGGATAAGCGTCACACGCCGTTTGAGGTGGCGCTCGCTCAGGAACAGCAACGCGGGCGCGTAGCGGGAAGTGCGGGAAGACGAGGCAATCTCGAACAACGCGTCGAGATAATCACGGCGCGAACCGGTCAGGATGACAACTTCGCGATCAACAAGCTGCTCACGGCAAAGGCGAATCTGTGCGATGAGCCATGCCACGGCAAGATGGAACCAGAACAATGACCGGAGAATTTCTTCAGCTACGTGCCAGACCCAGTCGCGGCGCCGGACGTGCAGGAACTCATGGCAGAGGATCACGCGCTGGCGGACTTCGTCCATCTCGATGAATTTTCGGGGCAGCAGGATGCGTGGAGTTCGCCAGCCGAAAGTGACAGGTGATGAATTCCGGTCGGAAATCAGAACGGCGGGTGAAATGCCGAGTGCTGTCTTGAATTGTTCTACGGCGGCATGCTGCCCAAGCGGGCTTGCGTGAAGGCGTGATCGGCGCAGGCGGACCAGCCCTGCCGCCAGCCAAAATAAGCGGAGCAGGAAACCCGACACAAGCAGTATGGCCACGATCTCATAAATAGTGAAAGAGGAGGCGGCATGCACAGGTAATGCTGCCGCCGCCTCGATCCCTGCACTTCCGGCATGAATCGCGCTTCCCCCGGTTTCAACCACAACCTGCTCGATTTTGGGAGCAGTCTGCCAGGGCTCAATGACTGGAAGCAACACGCCCATAGCGAGGAGAACCTGCCAGTAGATGAGCCGGAGCCGGGGCTCGCGTAGCCGCGTTGCAGCCACCATCAGCGCGCCGGTTGCAATCAGCAAAGCGAGTTGTGCGCAATAAACGGCGAGGTTATAAAACCAGAGCGGCATGCTTATTCCTCCTCCTCGATCATGCGGGCAATTTCCTTCAGTTCTTTTTCGGACAGGCGGCGGTCCTCAACCAGGTGGACCACCAGCGGCTCGGCAGAGCCGTTGAAGACGCGGTCAACAAATTCGCGGACCATGCTGCGGATTACCTGCTTGCGGGGGCGCGCGGATTGGTAAATGTAGGCGCGGCCTTCTGCCGGGAGCTTTTTCAGGAATCCCTTCTGCTCCAGGATGTTCATCATGGTCATGACGGTGGTGTAGGCGATGGGGCGGTGCTCTCGCAGCTTTTCGTAGACCCCGCGAACAGTAGCCTGGCGAAGTTCCCAGACGACCTTCATAATTTCCAATTCCTGCCCTGTAAGAGTGCGGCTTGTCGTTCTCATACGCAAAAGATAGTACTAATTAATTAGTATTGTCAAGTGGTTTTTCCCTTCCATTTCGCACCCCATGCAATTTGAGATGACAAGTTCGAGATTTCAGGCTGCCTGTGCCAACCCTTTTGACACAAGCCCCTTGGTGTGTGAAGATAACGGCGGAGAACTCTCTTGAAACAGGACCGCGTTCAACGCTATATCGTGGCGGGTATTCTGCTGCTCCTTGTGGTTGCCCCCCTATTCACCGACGGCGTCAACCTGCTGGTCGACTGGCTTTGGTTTGGCGCTCAGGGTTACCGCGTTGTTTACAAGAACATTCTTTTTTCCCAGATCGGGCTGAGCGGGCTGGGCGGCATCGGTTTCATCGTGCTGGTGGGAGCGAACGTTTTTGTGGCGCGGGCGATGGCGGAGCGTTACGGTTACCGCGTTTTCCACGGCGCTATCGAACTGCCCGGGCTCGACCGCTTTGCAGAGGCCTTCCGCTGGGTAGTGTGGCTGGGCGTCCTGCTGGTGGGTTATGCCGTGGGACAGTGGGCGTCGTTCCACTGGCAGGATTACCTGCTGGCCGAACATGCGGTCCCCATGCAGCAGGTCGACCCGATTTTTCACATTGACCTCGGCTTTTACGTTTTTCACCTGGATTATTACTGGTTCCTCTATCACATGGGCCTGGTAATTGTGATTTTCTGCCTGATTAGCGCTACGGCGGTTTATCTGCTGGAAGGCGGCGTGTGGGTAACGCCTCGCGGCCCAAATGTGGCCCCGGCGGCGCGCTCGCACCTGATGGTTCTGGGAGCGTTGCTGTTCCTGCTGCTGGCGTACCGGGCTCGCCTGGCGATGTACAGCCTGCTCTATTCATCGCGCGGCCTGGTTTACGGCGCCGGTTACACAGACGTTCATGCTACGCTGCCCGTCCTCAAGATCATGCTGGGACTCTGCGTAGTGACGGCGCTGGCGCTTGCATTCGGCGCAGTTCGCGGGCGGATCAGGCCGGCAGTTTACAGCGTTCTGGGACTGGCGCTGGTGGGAATTGTGGGCGTAAACGTCTATCCCGGAATCGTCCAGCACTTTGTGGTGACGCCCAATGAGCTCGACAAAGAGCGGCCGTTCATCGCAAACGCCATCGAGTTCACGCGCAAGGCCTACGCGCTCGACCGCTTCCAGGAGCACCACTTTACGGCCGCGAGCGATCTGACGGCTGCCACTGTGATGCAGAACGAAGCCACCATGCGGAACGTCCGGCTGTGGGACCATAAGCCGCTGCTCACCACTTTCGGACAGCTTCAGGAAATTCGCACTTACTACGACTTTGTCAACGTGGATAATGACCGCTACCACATCGGTGGAGTCTACCGCCAGGTTTCACTCTCGCCGCGCGAGCTGTCCACTTCCAGCCTGCCCAGCCGCAACTGGAT
>DATLWV010000216.1:0-4103 GCA_035576145.1 Terriglobia bacterium | reverse complement strand
TAATGTTGAAACTGCTCCGTCCACTCGATTACTCTTCTCATCAGGGTGTAAGTCTCCTTCTTTAAGGATTCGGTCTCGCTTGCAGGCGATACCAACTTACACCCCCCTCCCTTTTACACACTCAAATTTACATCACCCCGCGAAATGCTTGAAACCGCCGGCCTTTCCGTTGGATCGCTGGGGACCGAACCCCATTTTTCGTTCCCAGGAACCATGCCCCGACCTCATCATTTCGAGGGGCATTCAGGCCGAAGAATCTGCTATCCAATGCTCACGATCGCCTATTTCGGTGCAGGCCCTTCGCTCACCTGAACAAGGTCCTCGGGACGAATCCACCTGGCAAAGGCTTTCTGGACTTCCGGCGCGGTTATCTTCACGTAGCGGCGTGCCGACTGCACCGGCTCATCGAGCGGCAATCCCATCGAGGAGCGGTGGATAAGCCCACCGGCAATCCGGCCCACGCTTGACTCTGAAAGCGGAATTTCGCGCAGCAGCATGGTCTTGGCCTGGCGCAGGTCGTCTGCGCTGACCGGTCGAGTCTGCATTTCTTTCAGGTCGCGGACAATGATGGCGCGCGCCTTGGAAACGTTGGGCGGGTCGCAGGCATAACTCACCTGGTAAACGGAACGGGTCTTTCCAAAGTTGAAAGAGGAGCCGACGTAGTACACCAGCCCGGCGTTTTCCCGAAGGTCCTGGTAAAGACGCGTGGCATAGAAGCCTCCACCGAGAACGTGATTGCCCACTTCCAGCGGATAAAAGTCCGGGCTGAACCGGGTTAGCTTGAGCGTTTCGGCCAGCGTCACGTTGTCCTGCACGCGGCTCTTGTCGGGGACGGCAGTGGTTGCCGGGGAATTGTTCGGAACCGCCGGAAGATCAGTGGGCGGTTTGGAACCGGTGGCTTTCCAGCCGCCAAAATATCTTTCGATCACCGCCTTTGCTTCAGCCGGCGTTACCTTGCCGATCACGACAATGGTGCTCAGGTCGGGCCTGAACACGTGTCGGTAATAGCCTTTGACATCGCCGAGGGTGAGCGAAGAAACCGTTCCCGGAGTCGCTTGTCGCAGAGTGGGATCGGTCTTCGGGAACAGAGAAACGTGGATGGCGCGGCCTGTCAGGTAGTCAGGGCTTTGAAGCTGCTGCGCCACCGTAGCAGCGAGCTGCCTCTGGGTGATCCTGAACGCCCCCTCGGGCAGCGCCGGCTGGAGTTCGTTCTGCGCCAGCAATTCGACGCCGCGGTCAAGGTGGCTCGAAAGAACATTGAGTGAAAAACGCGTCCCGGCAGATTCATCAGCGCCGATATCATCGAGCGCTTTCTGGAAGGCGATGCGGTCGAGAGTTGTGGTCCCGTAGGAGAACAGTTGCCCCAGTTCATCGGCAACGCCTTCCTGGCCCTTGGGCGTTTCAAGGTCGGCATTGTTCTTGATGCTTCCGTAGATGCTCACCGTATCGCTGATGGACTCCGGCTGCACAATCAGTTTCAATCCATTGGGCAGCATGCTCACCACCGGGTGTATTGTCGGTTCGGGAATGGAGAGCTTCTTCAAAGCCGCTTCGGCCCAGGGCGGCAGCTTGACGTTCTTTGTGTGTTCGGGAGCAAATGATTCCCTGCCTCCAAACGATTTTGACGAGACCGGCTTGCCGGACGACTGCGGCGTCAGCACCGCCGTAATCGCCTTTGACTGCACAAGGTACTCGCGGGCAACACGGTTGACGTCTGCCACTGTCACCTTCTGGATGGCGTTCACGTCGTCTTCAGGCGACTGCCGTCCTTCCACAGCCAGCGCATCCGACCACGCCATGGCCAACCCTGAAACTGAGTTCTTCTGCAATTCCACGCCGGCCAATTCGTGCCGCTTGGCGGCGGCAACCAGGTCCGCAGGCACGCCGTTCCTGAGGTCATCCTCCAGCACCTTGCGCATTTCGTCGGCAAGTTGGGCACCCGTGGTTTCATGGGTAAAAGCCCCGACAGCGTAGCCAACGCTTGCGCCTGGCAGTGGCTCCAGAGAAAAGCCTGCATAGAGGGCCTTGCCCGCCGGAACCAGGGCATAGAGGCTCCCCCGCTGGCTGCTGAGAACGTCAGCCAGCACTTCCGCTGCGGCAAAATCAGGACTGCTCGACCCGGGCATGCGGAAGGAAATCAATGAAAGCCCGTAAGGCAGGTCTGTATCCAGATTGAGCGTCTGGGCACTGACCGGCTGGAAGGAGAATGCCGGTTTTGAAGGAAGTTTTTTCGAAGCGATCGGAGCAAACAGGCTCTTCACTTCAGCGAGCGCGGCCTGCGGGTTGACGTCACCCACAATCACCAGGATGGCGTTGTTGGGGGCATACCAGTCGCTGTAAAACTTGTTCAGCATCGCGCCAGTGGTCTTGTTGAAAGAAGGTCGCGAGCCGAGGGCGTCGTGCGCATAAGGCGTTCCGCGAAACATGGCGGCCAACAGCCTGGTGTAAAAGACGTATTCGGGATTGGAGAGATCCTGCGCCACCTCCTGCTCAATGGCTCCGCGTTCCTGCTCCCACAGCTTGGCAGTGTTCAGAACTCCGCGCATGCGGATGGATTCAACATGGAGCGCCACATCAAGATCGGCCACAGGCACCGTGAAAAAATACTGCGTGACGGTCTGCTGAGTGTCGGCGTCGAACTCGCCGCCCATCGCGGCCGCAATGTCCGCCAACTGATTGGCGGAAAGGCCGGGGCTGCCGCGGAACATCATGTGCTCCTCGGCGTGGGCCATACCCGGGAAGCCTTCCGGCGCCTGGTCCGAGCCGACCTTGTAATTCATCACCGTGGTGACAACCGGGGCCAGAGTGTTGCGGACAATCACAACCCGCAGGCCGTTCGGCAGTGTGGCCCGCAGCACATCCTTGCTGTTGGCAGCTTTTGCAGGCGTGAGTCCAGCCAGGAGAAACAGGACGGGCAAAAATGCAGCTACCAGGACGGCCGTGAGGCGGGGTTTACGATTACGGCCTGCGGGCAGACTTCCGAGCTGTCCGCCTTCCGAAGGCCCCATAAAATCATCTTGCATCATTTCCATATTTATCATTCCCTCGATTCGATGCTTGCTTCGTACGTTATGAGTCAGGCAGGTTAACACTATTCGTGGAACCGCGAAAAATGGCTGACCTGTTGTTGGATGCAACAATACGGACACACGTTTGCGCACTCAAAGACGTATGGGCTCTGGGTTTCCACAGACAGCGAATGCCACAGAACGAACCCACAGAAAAATCTACCGCCGGCGCCTCAATCTCTGGTACATTGGGCGGCGCATTATCTCAGTTCCGTTCCCTGGAAAGCCCTGTATGTTCCGGGAGCGAATCCCTGCGAAGGATTATCGGAATGCCTGAGTTGACAAGCCCCATCCCCACTGCGCAAAGTCAAGCTACCCATCATACGTGGACGTGGCGGGTAATTCAAATCGCGCTCCTCTTGTTTGCTGCCACCTTTCTGACCCAGTGTGCAAAGCAGGAAAGTAAAACCGCGGGCGTCGAGAACTATAACACCTGGCGCGTGGTGGGCGGTACTCCTGACAATGTCCACTATTCCACGCTCGATCAGATCAACCGCAGCAACGTAAGCCAACTGAAAGTGGCTTGGGAATACGACACCGGCGATGGATTTAAGCAATCGGACATGGAGTGCAACCCCATCGTGGTTAACGGTGTCCTCTATGCCACCTCACCCAAGCTTCGTGTGTTTGCCCTCAACGCTGCCACGGGCAAACTCATCTGGAGTTTCAGCCCGCCCGCGGAAGGCCCCATACACACGATGCACTATCGTGGACTGACCTACTGGGGCGACGGCAATGATCAGCGGATTTTCTTTGTCTCCGGCCATGACCTTTACGCCCTGAACGCCTCAACCGGGAAGCCGGTTCCCTCCTACGGCCAGGCAGGGCACATCGACCTTCGTGAAGGGCTGGGTCGCGATCCCGAGAACCTTACGGTTTCTAACACGAGTCCTGTAGTCGTTTACAAGGACCTCATCATCATGGGCAGCAGCCTGCCCGAAGATCTTCCCGCCCCTCCCGGCGACATTCGCGCCTATGACGTGCGCAGTGGAAAAATGCGCTGGAGCTTTCATACCATTCCGCGCCCTGGCGAGC
>DATLWV010000215.1:0-2621 GCA_035576145.1 Terriglobia bacterium | reverse complement strand
ACTCAGGATCTCAAGCCGGTGATCCACAAAGTCAAACTGGATTTCGAACGCCTCGCCCTTATAGGGAATCGGCGAGGTGGTCAAACCGCGCGTCGTCACATAGAGGGCGCCATTCCACCAGTGGTTCTGCAGCGGCGCCAGGCCCAGCCGGACCTTTCCCACAATCTGGGTCCACATGTGCAGCGTGTGATAGGTGTCCTCCCACTCAGCCAGCGGTAACGCCGGCCAGAGCTCTTCGCTCGATGGCTGCCGGCCGCCGGTCGCCTTTTGGCCTGAGCCGTTCATGGCACTTCCTCCCGTGTGAAATTAGGATGCCGATTGCCCCGCTGACTCCCTGCATTGTAGCGCCGGCAATAACATGAAGCGAGAGGGTTATTACACTCAGGAACGAATTCTTGGGTGGGAAACCGGAGGGCGCAAGAACCAGAATCTGGCACAATCTTCAAAATTTTGACTCAGTTACTTGGATCAAACATACTCAGAGGATGGCTAAACGGCTGCAGGTTATTCTAAAAGACGCCGAGTACCGAGACGTTCAGCGCGCCGCGCGGTCGCGCCACATGTCGGTGGCCGAGTGGGTGCGGCAGGCGCTTGCCCAGGCACAGCAGCATGAACCGGTGGGCACGGCAGACAAGAAGCTCGAAGTCATCCGCACCGCTGCGCGATTCGATTTTCCAACGGGTGATATTGACTGATGGAGCAGCACGGGATCGATCAAATCCTAAGCTTCGACGCTGGCTTTGACGGATTCCCCGGCATCGTCCGCTTGTACTGAGTTGACAAAGTTGACAGCCACCTATCAGACAAATCCTACGCCCGGTTTCGGCAACTGCTTCGAGGCGTCATCCACAACCAGCACCCAATCGCCTGGGCCAGGCGGTGAAAACGCGTGAAGTCCCTGTGTTGCGAATGCGCCCGCATCACTGGCTCCTCCCGATCGTGGATCGAACCACCACGCCGTGGCCTTGCTTCCGGATAATTTGGACATATCCACTGTAATCGCTCGGCTGGTGGGCATATACACGATCACCGTGCTGCCGTCTGCTGTGTTAGCCGCGGCAAGATAGTCGAGACCCCTGAACTCCCCCAGCCCCTTTACTACAACCTCGTGTTTTTCGTCAGGAATCAGTTCATGCCACTTCCGTGAGCGGAACAGATTTCCCCAATGCTTCATCCCCACGGAACCCGGAAGGTCCATTGCCTGCCGCCAGGTTTCCTTTACTGGAAACAACCCGGGGCCGTCGAAGTGCCAGATAGGGTTGTTGCCAAAGACGTGGCCGAAACCACCGCAAAGGATGGACCAGTAGGCCTGCCGCCGGATCTGCACTTCGGATGCGTTATGCTCGCCCTCATACGAAGACTCGATCAGGATGAAGGGCTCGGCAGGGTTTCTGTGGTAGGCCTCGTAGAGGCGAGGGTGAACAAGCTCATAGGTATACACGGTGTTGAAGTTGAGCCAGCCTCCTTCGCCGTACCGTTCCGCGGCGTCGTTTTCAGGAGCGCAGTGCGCCGTAAACAGGTGCCTGCTGTCATGTTCCTTGACGCCCATGGCGATCAGGTCAACACGCTCCAGGGCCGATTCCGGATTCCGGTCGCCGCCCATCACCCAGATGATGTTGTCAAAATCACTATAGCGCCGGCCAAGGTATCTGCCATATTCCAGGCATTTTTCCAGGCTCAAGGCCATCAGTTCTTCCATCCACCCCTCGTCCGTTCCTTTGTAGCCAAGATAGATGGGCGCCAGAAGGACGTAGATGCCGTTCTCTGAAGCTTCCCGGAGAATCCAGTCTGCATGCGCAAAGTAACGCTCGTTGGGTGTGCTGAAATCGCCGGTTGTCGTAAAGGGCGCTTCGCCCTCTCGGTTCCGGGGAGGATTTTTGGAGAACTTGTACTCGATCAGGTTCACCAGGATGGTGTTAAAACCTTTCTCGCGCCGGTTCTGCAGGTATTCGCTCGCTTCGGCTTTCCCCAGCGTTACGATCAATGACCAGGCGGCATCACCTTGCAGCAGAAACGGAATGTTATCAGCATCCGCCAGGTACCGATTGTTGCTGCTCACCGTGAGTGTGCCGCGCGCGGCCTTTTGGGCAGCCGTTGCAGGTGAGGAGCTTGCTCGACGCTCCTGCTGTCTGAATGGAAACCCACCGGCGACGAACGGGGCTGCGAACATGGCTCCGGCGTTTCTGATGAAATCCCTTCGTGAACTCATAGCTAATTCCCCTTTACGCAGCCCCAGGCGGCACGCACGCTTGCATTGTAACGCCGGTGATTTCGAGAGCGAGGGACAATTCATGAAATCCTCCTGTCGGCTACCCAAGCCGCCGGCGTCAGAAGCAAGTTCTTGCGCCGCCCGGCGAGATCGAGAAGGCCTTGCTCGATGCGGCAAAAATTTCCGTTTTATCCATAGTTGCCCACATCGCGTCCCTTGCAGGCGGACGCTGGAGCGTGCCAGACTGGCAGGGTTCGATTCAGGCGGCCCGGCATATGGATCCCAATCGAAACAATCCCGGAACTGGGGCGTCTCCAGCCATCCTGGCTGTGGAGGGCCTCCGCAAGCAGTACGCCGATACCGTGGCAGTGGACGGAGTTTCCTTCCATGTTGGCTGCCACGAGATTCTCGG
>DATLWV010000214.1:0-9962 GCA_035576145.1 Terriglobia bacterium | reverse complement strand
GCGCTGGACACGCCGATCTATCAATCCACCACCTTTGTTTCCGCCGATGCTGACGAGATGGCCGCGGTGTATGGCGAGCAGAAGCCCGGCTACATGTACACGCGCTACGGCAACCCCACCATCCATGCGCTGGAATCCAAGCTGGCGGCGCTGGAAGGCGGCGAGTTGGCACTGGCCACGGCTTCCGGCATGGCGGCTGTTTCAACGGCCATTCTCGGTTATGTGAAGACGGGCGATCATGTGGTGGCGGCGCGCTCGCTTTACGGCGCCACATACAACTTCCTGAACAGGAAACTGCCTCGTATGGGCGCCTCGGCGACATTTGTGGGATCGTCCCGCGTGGAAGACTTTGAGAAAGCGATCCAGCCGAACACGCGCCTGATCTATTTTGAAACACCCAGCAATCCTGTGCTGGAGGTAGTGGACATTGCTGACATCGCCGCACTCGGGCGTGCCCGTGGAATCCCTACGATGATAGACAACACATTCGCATCGCCCGCTCTTCAGCAGCCGCTGTGCCTGGGTGTTACGGTGTCGGTTCATTCGGCCACCAAGTATCTCTGCGGGCACGGCGACGCGATGGGCGGAGCCATCATCGGACCGCGTGATTACATTTCGCTGCTGGTGCATGAAGTCATCCGCGACTACGGAGGCGTGATCAGCCCCTTCAACGCCTGGCTGATTTTGCGCGGCATCCGCACGCTCCATCTGCGCATGCCCGCGCACTGCTCCAACGCACAGCAGATTGCGGAATTTCTCGCTGCGCATTCCAATGTTGAACGTGTCTACTATCCGGGATTGCCGCATCATCCCGGCCACGAGGTGGCGAAGAAGCAAATGAGCGCTTTTGGAGCCATGATCAGTTTTGAAGCGAAGGGCGGCTACGAAGGCGGCAAGCGTGTGATGGATGGCGTCAAGCTGTTCGCGCGCGCCGCCAGCCTGGGCGATACGCGCTCGCTGATGGTGCATCCGGCTTCCACCAGCCATCGCGCCGTGCCGCCGGAAGATCGCCGCGCCATCGGCATCACCGACGGCCTGGTGCGAATGTCCGTGGGCGTTGAAGCCGCCGCCGACCTCATCGCCGACCTCGACCAGGCCCTGCAATTTTGATGCAGCCTCTTTCGGGGAATGGTGTAGAATCCCCGGCATGAAAAACAAACTTCTTGCTCTTGCCTTTTTGTGCGCCATGCCGTTTGCCGCATGGGCGCAGGAGGTTCATTACCAGCCCAACTGGCCCTCGCTGAACAAGCGGCACACTCCGCAATGGTTTGACCAGGCCAAGTTCGGCATCTTCATCCACTGGGGAGTTTATTCCGTGCCGGCCTTCGCGGATCCGCACGCCCAAGGCGGCGAGGCCTACGCCGAGTGGTACTGGAACCACATGCACAACAAGAACGGCCCGACGTGGGCGTTCCACGTGCGCAATTACGGTGAGAACTTTCGCTACCAGGATTTTGCCGGCCAGTTCAAAGCCGAAGTGTACAATCCTGACCAGTGGGCTGAGCTGTTTGCCGAGTCGGGCGCAAAGTACATTGTGCTGACATCAAAGCATCATGAAGGCTTCTGCCTGTGGCCGTGTCCTGCCAGCTGGAACTGGAATAGCGTGGATGTAGGTCCGCACCAGGACCTGGCCGGCGAACTCAGCAAGGCCGTCGTGGCGCACGGGCTGAAGATGGGCTTCTACTATTCGCTCTACGAATGGTACAACCCGCTCTACCTTCAGCACTCAGAGAGCTATGTCACCCAGCACATGATTCCGCAGATGAAGGACCTGGTGGAACGCTACCATCCTTCCATTCTGTGGACCGACGGCGAATGGGAACAGCCGAGCTCTTACTGGCATTCCACCGATTTCCTCGCCTGGCTGTTCAATGATTCACCGGTGAAAGATGACGTTGTCATCAACGACCGCTGGGGCAAAGAGACGCGCGGCGTGGACGGCGGCTTCTACACTTCCGAGTACGGCCTGCGCCACGGCCAGGAAGTAGCGTACACCAGCGTGCACAAGTGGGAAGAATGCCAGGGCATCGGAAAATCGTTCGGGTACAACCGCATGGAAACGGCCTCCGATTACAAGAGCGCCGGGCAACTCATCCATCTGCTCGTCGATACGGTCTCAAAGGGTGGCAACCTGCTGCTCGACATCGGGCCCACTGCAGACGGCCGCATCCCGGTCATCATGCAGGAGCGGCTGCTGCAGATTGGTCAGTGGCTCAAGGTGAACGGCGAGGCCATCTACGGCAGCCGGCCGTGGCGCCAGGCTGAAGAGGGGACCGTCCGCTACACCACGCGCGACGGCAACGTCTACGCCATCGTGGAAGGCTGGCCGGGAAGCGAGCTGACGCTTGCCGCTCCCAAGCCCGGCGACGGAACCACGGTTACTCTGCTGGGGCCGGGCACCGAGCTCAAGTGGGATGAGGTCGATGGCAAGATGCGCATCCAACTGCCGCAGCCAGGCGCTGACTTGATGGGCTCGCCGGCCGGGACTTATGTCTTCAAACTTGCCGGCGTGAAGTGAGGTTTTTCGTTTTCGAAGCGGGCAACTGCAATTTTTACCCACTGTGCAGAAATTGAACAGTTTTTTTGAAGTCTCTCGATTTTCAAAGTTAAAATCATTATAAGTGTTTTATTATCAATTGATTGAAATTTCGATTTTTGATCGCCTGAAAATCCCATACGTCCCATTTGGGGCGCTTCAGGAGCTGTTACTAGCCTAGTTTGAGGGGCTATGGTGAGGCCCGAAATCCAGCCTGGCGGGCGGGTAAAGGGGCTTTAAGAGCATTGAATCACTGCCCAATTTGCGATTTCGCGGCTGGAAGAACCCGCCCGCCGCATCGATGGCAATTTCGAAGGCCGCCGAATACCCCGACAAACCCGCACCCGCGATGCCCAAGCCTTGATTCCTTCGCCCCGCCCGGAGCTGATTGGCGTTTTGGGTTTCGGCCTCCCAAGCTGGCAGCGCAGACCGTCCCGCGCGGCGGGATCTGCGGCTTCTGCCTTCATTCATGAAAAGGGTCGCGAACCTCAGAAACCGGAGGACATCGCCACCCGCCTCCCTGGTTGATGCCGCGCGGTCTCGCTGGCAGGTTCGCCGATATGAAACCCGGTCAATCCGCCTCTACCACCTGCATTTCGACCGGGAAGTGATCTGAAAACCCATTCTCGTTTGCTGGTTTATTCTTCCCTATTCCCCCGAACCCGATAGGGCTTGGATAATCGCCGGCGTTCCGCATCTCCTGGAAGGCACGAATTTGCGCCGACCCCTCAACCGCACGAACGGTTGAGTTGGCCCGAACCATATTGCGGTTCACCAAAAACTGGTCAAGCAGGTTCGGCATGTTGTCAAAGTACAAGCTTCCCTCCCGCCGCCCGGCTGCTTCCCACATCATATTGACCAGCAGCGGCCGGCTGACCGCGTTCAGCGCCTTGGCTTTTTGTTGCACGCTAAGCGCGTGGTTCACCAGTGACCGGTTCCACGGCTCGTCGTTGAAGTCACCCATCGCCAGCACCGGAGTGTCTTCGCCATGGACCTCAAGCACACGTTGATGGAAGTAAGAAAGGGTTTCTCCGGCGATCTGCCGGTAACCTTCTGATTCCAGCTGTCCGCCGCTCCGCGAAGGCCAGTGGTTTCCAAACACGGCCCAGGTTCGCCCCTGGTGCGTCTGAAAATTCACCTGCAAGATCTCCCGGGTGGCCGTGCGCCGCATCACCACAAACTGGAAACGCTGATCAGCAGGCGCCGTGAACCGTGCAGGGTCGAAGATGAAGGCAATGTCGATTCCGCGCTGATCACTGGTGTCAAAGTGGACGAAATCGTACTGCCGGCCCGTTGCCGCCTTCACCCGGTCGACCAGGAGTTCCAACACTGTGGCGTTTTCAATTTCGCACACACCCATCAAGTCCGGCCCCTGGGCGCCGCCAAGTTGCCGGATGATGGATGTGAGCTGCTCCATTTTGCGGTCGCGAAGCTCCGGGGTCCAGTTGGCCAGGTCGTTTCCGATTACGCGCTGAAGTTTTTCTGTCCTGGGGGCGTCGCGATGATCGAACAAGTTCTCAAGGTTCCACCATGCGACGGAGTAGGTGGTTGGCATAGGATTCCCTCCAATATTATGTTGAAGTGTCCCCGTGAATTTGAATTAACCCAGAATCGGTTAAGAACCCCTCGTTGCACCAATCGTACGCCCCAACGCAAGCGGCCGCAACGGGAAAGTATTCCCCGGAAGAACCGAGGGCGCTTTTTTCCCGTGCCGATTAGAACCAGCAGCCACGGCGCCCGGCTGTGCCGTGGTCGTTTGACCCCGGTTGGGTCGAGCCCTGTCCCGTGGGGAGGGTGTCCCGCCGCGCGGGATACGACGGCGGGTGAGGAATGTTTTGAGAAATTAGCGAATCACCGAATTGTAATTGGGTGATTGAAGGGAAGGCCTTTCGTAGGGGAGGGTTTTGCCCTCCTTTTTTTGCCTGGGCCGGACTGCGCGGGAGCCCGGAGGACTCCCCTACAAACCGTTCCCGCCGGCCGGGCCTTGCTCTGAGATCCCATATCTCCAATCTGAGATTCCACGGAGCGTGCGCCGCCTGGTTCGTCATTCGTAATTTGCAATTCGTAATTTCCGTTCTTCCAATCGCCATTCACCAATCGCAAATCGCCAATTTCTTCTGTCCCACGCCCCGTCATTCTGAGCCCGCAGTGCGGGAGAAGAATCCCTGCATTTTACCCTGCCCTGTCATTCGTAATTTGTAATTCGTAATTGCCTTCCCCCCCTATTTCCTACTTCCTGCTCGCTACCCCCTGCCTTTAACTTTTCGTAAATTTCTTTGCTTTTCAGGCCGATAGCGTTTATATATTTGCACGTTAGATTGCCGTTATCAGCGGGTGGCAAGAGAGTACAGACGTAAACTTTCCGAAGATGGGTGTTATTTCAGCAAATGGCCACGACATCCTCGCAAATTGACGATTGGCTGTCTTCTACGAGCGAGCTTCCAGAGCTTGAATTTAAAGAGGCCAAGGAGTCTTTCAGCTTAGAGAAGCTATTCGAATACTGCGCCGCAATTCATAACGAGCGAGGCGGCAAATTAGTACTTGGTATATCTGACAAACATCCCCGCAAGATTGTTGGGAGCAGTGCGTTCGGGAATCCGGTCAAAACCGCTCACCAAATATTGGACAAGCTTCATTTTCGGGTGGACATCGAGGAAGTAAATCATCCTCAGGGAAGAGTCCTGGTGTTCCATATTCCGCCTCGGCCTGTAGGAACGCCATGCAGCCTAGACGGGGCCTTCCTGATGAGAAGCGGCGAGAGCTTGGTAGCGATGACCCCAGACCATCTTCGAGCTATCTTTGACGAAGGTAAGCCGGATTGGTTAGAGGAGCATTCTAAAAGCGGTCTGGACGATGGCCAGGTAGTCGATTTGCTTGATACGCAAACATTTTTTGAACTGATTCGGCTTCCGTATCCGACAGATCGTGCTGGCGTCATTCAGCGGCTCATGGAAATGAAACTTGTGGATCGCCTAGATGGCGGCTACGCGATTCGAAGGATGGGCGCGTTGTTGCTCGCAAAGCGCCTGGATCGGTTCCCTGAATTAGCCAGGAAAGCGCCACGAGTTATTACGTACGCTGGAACTTCCAAAATGGAGACCAACGCCGACTTTCCCGGAAACAAAGGATATGCCGTGGGATTTAATGGGCTAGTAGAGTTTGTTTCCAGCCGGCTGCCACAGAATGAAACAATGGAAGGTGCGCTACGCGTCTCCGTGAAATTGGTTCCCGACGATGCCATTCGGGAACTTCTTGCCAATGCGCTGATCCACCAGGATTTCACCTTCAGGGGAACATCTATGACTGTGGAAATCTATGCCAATCGAGTAGACATTTCGAATCCGGGAGAGCCGATTGTTGCGGTCGAACGATTCATTGACGGGTGCCAGTCGCGAAACGAACGCTTTGCCAGCTTGATGCGCCGATTCGGAGCATGCGAGGAAAAAGGCAGCGGAATTGACCGCGTCGTAACTATGGCCGAGATTTACCAGTTGCCCGCGCCTGACTTTCGCACTGGATTTAACAGCACTATCGTTACGATTTTTGGCGGAAGAAAATTCGAGCAGATGGACCGGCAGGACCGAGTGCGCGCCTGCTATCAGCATTGCGCCCTTAAGTGGGTTATGTCTGAAAGGATGACTAACGAAACACTGCGAGAGCGCTTCAAGCTGCCAAAGGCGAAGACATCGATTGCCTCTCAAATCATCTCCCAGACCATCGAATCAGCGTTGATCCGGCCCGAGACAGTAGGGGGCTCAAGGAAGTATGCACGGTATGTGCCGTTTTGGGCATAAGTGTTATTTAAATTCCGAGTACGCCAAAATGAGTCAATTCTCGCTAAGTTGTTTCGTATGTGCAGGATCCTTATTTAAGCGGTTTTAATTTTGCGGGCGGGTGGCGCCCCCATGGGTCGGGGGAGCCAGCCAAGCTGATTGGGGCTGGAATGGCGGGGTAAAGGAACTGCTTCGCCACTTTCGACTTCAGCGGCCAGAACAGACAGGCGGAAATAGACTCTGGCAAGAGCCTCTCGCTTTGCGACACCGCAGACACTACAAGGCGAGCATCTTCGCCAGCCTTGAGGTCGGCACCAAGCCCTTACCATGATACCTGCGCTAAGGAGGAGGGAGGCTTTGTCCAGGTTCAAGCAAGCCCGGGTGCATGTTTATTCGCTAGTGGCTTTGACGCTTGTCGCCGCGAACTTTGCGGTCTCCTATGTATTCATGAGCCGGGGGTACTTGGGCCCCGCGCTAACGCCATATTCACCGCAGGTGCAGCGGCTCGGGTGGACATACGTTGTGCTCGATGGATTAGCCCTTCTCTTTTCCGCTCTTGCGATCTGGAGGGAGCATCGACACAGGCTAGCGTATATTGCGCTCTGGGCCAGTCTGGTTGCCAGTGTCTTGTGTGGAATGAGGTTCCCTGAGTGATGCAGGGGTGGCGCACACGTTCCGAAGTGCGGAATGTATACGGCAATTCGGCACTTGGAGAATGGCTGGGTGATTTGCCCGGTAAGACTTCGGGCCGCGTTCCTGACCTGCTGACGGACCGAAGCTTCTGAGCGCATACATGGCGAAACGCGACGTGTATGCGGCACCCGTGAAAATCAATATTAGGGTATACTGCTGCCACTATGAACACCCAACGCATGCTGCTATCCGTGTTGCTCGTCCTGTTTGTCGCGCCGGCAACTCTGCCCGGTCAGGACCTCGCGCCGCGTGGCACCGCCATCGAGCTCTTCAACGGCAAAGATCTTTCCGGCTTCTACGTTTTCCTGAAGAATCACGGGAAGAACAACGATCCCGACCACGTCTTCACCGTGGAAAACGGCGTGATTCACGTTTCGGGCGCCGAGTTCGGCTACATCGCCACGGACAAGGAATACAAAAATTATCGCCTCACCTGCCAATTCAAGTGGGGCGAAGCGGAACATGGAGAGATGGTGGGCAAGGCGCGCGACGCGGGCATCCTTTATCACTTTATCGGTCCCGACAAGGTCTGGCCGAAATCCCTCGAGTTCCAGATCACCGAAGGCGGCGTCGGGGATTTCTATATGACCGACAGGGCCTCGGTCTCTCGCGACGGAATCACCGTGACCGGCCCGCCTGACAGCGCCAAAATCCTTGCCCGCTTCAACAAAGGTCCCTGGAAGGATGTGACGGGGTATCGCGATCCGAACGGGGAAGTGGAAAAGCCCCACGGCCAGTGGAACACGCTGGTGTTGGAAACCTACGGCAATATCGCCAAACACTACGTGAACGGCAAACTCGTTAACGAAGGTTACAACGCCAACCCGGACCACGGCAAGATCGTGTTCCAGTCCGAGGGCGCGGAAATCTATTACCGCAACATCAAGCTCCAGCCGCTACGGTAGATGCAGGATGAAAAGCACAGTGGGAAGTGATGAGCAGGGAATTTGTGATTTGCGATTGGAAATACAGAAATTACGAATTACAAATTGCGAATGACCGGCCGCGCGGCGCGGGCTCCGTGGATCTAAGATTGCAGATTTGAGAAAAGCAGGAGGAGGCGGACGGGCCGGATTCATCTGAGCGAACTCTGTGATCTGGCCCGTCCCTGTGAGCGAAGAGATCTGTCTGGAATTTCACTCCTTATTTCCGCGGTACAACGGGTATGCGTGTTTCGGCAAGTTGAGTGTTTACATTGTGGCTCTTGTTGCTTCCCACGATCCACGCCTGAACGCTCACGCCGTGTGGCCTTGCAAAGCCAATCGACTGGCCAAGCTCTGCGATCTCAAGCGAACGGACGTATCCTCTGCCGCCCTCGACAACGCAAACCAGGACACTCTGCGTCGCTTTGCGGCTTTCACTGGCCACAGGGAGAACGAAGCCGCGCTGGATTCCCATATCCTCATTGGCTACTTCCACCATGCGGGGCCCGCTCAAGGTCAGGTACCCGATGTAAAGATTGTAGTCGCCGGGGGGTAAAATCATCCCTCCCCACTGGATCATAAACGGAAGGGTAAATTTCCCGGCAAAATGGGTTTGCTTGAGGCTTTGCGCCTTCGCTCCTGTCGCGGCCAGACCGAGAAACATCACCAGCACTGAGATCGAAACTAACAAACTTCGAACCGTTTTCATCGCAGCACCTCCATCTTGCAAGCTGCCGCGCGCGGCCCGGGAGTTTTGAGCCGCAGCGCGCCTCGAACACAGCTGGCACGCAGCAACACTCCCTAAACATATTTACTTTTTCGCACCTGAGGGAGAATGTCTATGCGCTGGGTCTCACATGCTTGTGATCTGGATAATGTTCTGCAACTCTATGGTAAGAAAAGACTTCTGCTGGCATTGCGGTCCCGCTGCCGGTTGAAAGATGTAGCTGAGGCCGTTGATTTCCCGGCTGGAGCGGTTGGTCACGGCAGGTGCCTTCTATTGGCGGGATAAAGCCCCCGCTACAGAAGGCTGGGATTAGAAGGCAGAAAACCCGGGTGCCGGGCTGAAGCCCGGCGCTACAAAACACGCCTCTCGCGGCTGGCGGCACGATGGATGGGGACGGACGGCGAAGCTGAGTGGGGTCAGAACAAGGCAGTGAAGGCCCGGCCAAGCATGGCCGCGGCCGCGATGAAACAGATGACTGCGAGGACGATGGCGTTGTGGGCTACGAGCCACGGGCGCAACTTGGCAAAGAGCCTGTCCGAGGATTTGCGAGCAAGATGGACGAGCGCAATGGGCAGGAAAATCAGCAGTGATCCTCCAGCGGCAAACGCCGTGACGACGATGGCAAGCTGAACCGTGCTGAGACTTGCCTGGGCGTAATCGACTGCAGCCGAAATGAGGAGCGGGACATTCTTGGGATTCAGAGTAATGACGCCACCAAGAGCGAATACCATGAGCATGGAGGCGGAGTCGAGGGTCTTCATCCACCTGGGTTCGGTGGCCGGCGACGCCCTCCTGAGATGATTGCGAAACGCCAGGAGCGCCACAACCAGAAGGATGATGCCCATCCCGGCGTGAATGAGCGTGCTCCACGTTGACGATGCTCCGCTGGTGCCGGAAATTGCAATCGTCTTCTTTCCGGTCCAGGCCAGCAGAAACGTGGGGAGCCAGAGCGCAACGAAAAAACCCATGCCATAGGCGACGGATTTGATCGGCCCTCTCTTCGAGGTGAGGACCACGATCAGCCCTGCCACGGGTATGGGACTGATCATGACTGCGGCGATGATCGGGAGCGTGTCTCGGATGGCCTGTATCATCGAACGGCTCTTTCCTTCTCCCCTCCGGTTAGTCCTGCTCGCCTTCGGATGACTCTCAAAGACCGAATGCCGGCCTGACGCCCGGCGCTACATCGGTGGATTCTCTCATGATTGTAAAGAGAAATTTCGCTATTGAAGGCGGAGAAAAAACGCGGCCCTCGGTGGAGCACCGCGGGATCGCAGGTTGCAGATTTGAGATTTCACAAGAAAAGCGAA
>DATLWV010000213.1:0-7832 GCA_035576145.1 Terriglobia bacterium | reverse complement strand
GATGCGCGCGATGTCGGGCTCGATGTGGCCGTTGGCTACAAAAAGGTCCTGGAGCCCATCCAGGTCGTAGTCAAAGAAGAAGAGGCCGAATGTCAGTGACAGACGGCTATCCTGCCCGATGGCCGATTGTGGCGCGACGTCGATAAAGAAATTGTGCTTCTCGTTGTGGTAGAGCCCCAGCATCTGGTTTGAGAAATTGCCGATGGCGAGGCTGGGATAGCCGGAGCGGTCAAAGTCAGACGCGTCGATACCCATGGCGCCGCGTGCAATGCCGTTTGCGTCGTAAGCGATTCCGGCCTGGACGGCATCCTGCGTAAAGGTGCCGTCGTGATTGTTGTGATAGAGCTTGTTGGGCTCCGTATCGTTGGATACGGCGAGGTCCGGCCAGCCGTCCATGTCGTAGTCGACGATGGCCACGCCGAGGTTCTTGCCCGTGGGGTCGTAAATGCCTGCCTTTTTGGTGACGTCCTCAAACCGCCCGCCGCCCACGTTGTGGAACAGGCGGCAGCTTTGCCCCTTGTAGGCCGCAGGAGTGCAATACGACTTATGTCGGCCATCCAACATGCACGTGATGTCTGTCTTCTCAGTCCACTCGACGTAGTTACAGACGAACAGGTCGAGTTTTCCGTCCTTATCGTAATCCACCCAGGCGGCGCTGGTACCGAAGCCGGGGTTGTTCACTCCGGCCTCTTTGGTAACGTCGCGGAACCTCCCATTGTGCTCGTTGTGGAAGAGGCGGGCTTCGCCGAGTCCTGTGACGTAAATGTCGTCCCATCCGTCGTTGTCGTAATCGCCAATGGCGACGCCCATTCCATACATCGGGATATTCAGGCCGGCGCGTGCGGTGACGTCCGTAAACGTGCCGTTGCCGTTGTTGCGGTAGAGCTTCATGGTTGTCTGCCGCCGGACGTGGCCGGGGAAATCGTTCCCGTTGATCAGCAGGATGTCCTGATTTCCGTCATTGTCGTAATCGATGAAAGCACAGCCCGAACCCATCGTTTCAGGCAGAAACTTCTGGCCGAACCCTCCGTTGTTGTGGGTGAAACGGATTCCAGCCTGCGGCGTGATGTTCACGTACCGCCTTGGGGGCGTGGCAGCCGCGGCGGAAAGCATCCGGGGATCGATGATCTGCGACGCGCCGGCGAACATCATCAGATTCCTGAGAAAATCGCGGCGCGAAGATGGATTCATCATTGTCAGTCAAATACCTTTCATTCCGGAGAATTCAGCCCCTGAAGTGAGAAACAGCAGCCGACCTTGATAGTTACATTGCCTTCCGGTTGGACCTGAGCATCATCGAAAAGGCCGTGCCTGCGCCACAATCTTATGCGCGGAATGCGCACGCAGCTTATCATCGGCGGCGGCCTTATGCGTATGGCGGAGCGGTTTACGCTGTGCCATGACTTTATGAGCCGCGTGCATTTTGAGCCTGTCTTTCCTCATGGCGGCAAGATATCCGTAGCTCCCATCTTTCTTGTAGCGCGCGAGCGCGATCTGCTGCGATTTTTGCAGCCTGCCCGGCAGCCAGTTCCACTGCTGCCCATAATTCCAATAGAACTGTAAGCCTTCGATATTCTCGTCATTGATCGAGACGTGCTCGTGAATGGGCTGGGCCTCAATGTTATCTTCCGGATGGCTCAACTGGTAAGGGCCGGTAATGGCCGTGGCGCTTTCGTCCGCCTTGAAGCGCAGATAAAGCTTTGCCTCGTGGTCAGACTTTGCACTTTCCTGCAAGCCGCGGTAGCAGAGCATCAGGTTGTAATGGGCAACCAGGTCTTCGGGATCGATACTCAGCGTGTATTGGAACTGTTTGACGGCCCGCTCGTACTTGCGCTGGAGGAAAAGGATTTGGCCCATCGCGTTGCTAACCACGCGGTCGCCCGGGTGGATGTCGTGCGCCTTGGCGTATTCGGTGTAAGCTTGCGGGTACTGGCCTTTGGTCAGATAGACCTGGCCCATAAAGAAATGAGCGCTTGCCAGCATGGGATCCAATTGGATCGCTGTTTTCAGGTAAGGAACCGCCTCATCCACGTTGCCTTCCTGGACAAGCGCACGCGCGACGTTCACCCAACCGTCGGCATACTTGGGATTGATCTTCGTAACAATTTTGAACGCCCGCGCAGCGCCTTTCAGGTCGCCTTGCAGCAGCAGGCCGATTCCGTAATCGTTCCAGCGGTAGATGTCGTCAGGAAGGGTCCTGATATTCTCCTCAAAGGGCTTATCAGAGGCCGCCTGCACGGGAAGAGTGGCGAGGTCCTGGGACATCACGACGATGGGAACGTCAGGAATCTGCTTCACTTTGGCCGAGACATTGGAAAGGTCACCGTTGAAGAGCCAGTGCGTGTTGTCGTAATCAGGCGACGTCTTCCGGTCCTTCTGGTACGGATCGCGGCGTCCCGCAAAGGCCCATTGAGTGTTCCACCATCCAAACTTGCGGTAATTCAGCTTGGCTGTGAAGGTGATCTTGTCGCCGCAGTCTTCCGGAACTTTGATGCGGAAATGTACGGTGTCAGCCGCTCCGGGAGGAATCAGATGAGCGTAAACGGTGGCATGCGCAGACCACGCGTTGCGTTTGTTGATCCAGTTTCCGTGCTGGTCGAGCGAGACGGAGCGGTAGTAGTGCGCTGCAGGATCCACGGGCCCCTTCCCGTTGTCTGCAACTTCGCCGCTCCAGAAGATCGTGTGGCCCTTGTCGTCCACACCCTTCAGTTCCACCCAGCAGTCAAAGGCGTCAACCGTGCCGCCGGGGAAAAAGTGCCCAACCTTCCGGGTGCGCACCACCACCTCAACCCGGGCCGTCTCGCCCCGGCGCAGATAGGCGGCGCCACGGTTGAGCGGCGCCATGAGCTTTGCGGGCGGCACTGCCGAAACGACCGAAGCCTCAAAACCGCGGGCTGATTCTTCACCAACGGCAAACATCGTCGATGTCTGGGGAGCCCCTGCGATTGCCCTGTTGCGGACTTCTTCTTCCGATTTTCCCTTCGGTTCCTCGGCGATGGCGAACAGGTCGACCGTGACCGAGTCTTTCAGGAACTCATCAACATCTTTGACCTGCTGTGTGTTGCCGTGCGAAGTTGGCACGGCCGTGTTGGCCGCCACAAAACGGTGCGAATGGACGTAGCCGTCGATGTTGGCGAAGTCTTTCGAGGGGACCATGGGCATGTGGCAGTCGACGCAGACCATCGGTTTGGGCGGATAGTAGAACGATCGCGCGCTGTTGCCTGAAACGCCGCTCCCCTGCCAGTTGTCGTAATCATCGAAGCCACGAATCCAGCGGTAGTTATTCACCGGAACGTCCAGGTGGACCTTGTGGCACGCGGAGCAGAATTCCGCCACGTCCGTCTCCTCGCGGTGAAAAGGCTTCAGGAACGCATGCCGGTGCGGCTTGGGATTCAACAGGATGGAAAAGTTGGCGATGTAACGAATCACCGGGTTCTTGCTGGTTACCAAACGGTCAAGCTCCGGATAATGCATCAAGTAGCTGCCGTTTCCCATGGTGTTATCAACATGCGCGATGGAATGGCACGACATGCAGCCGAGGCCGGCCTGGCCTTCGGCCGTGAACTCGATGTCTCGAATCGGGTGCTTCTGCATCATGTCGGTGAACGCCAGAGCATGGTCATGGCAGCCCGCGCACCACATTGACGGCTTGATCCCCACCGTGTCCTGCATGTACTCAATGGCCTTGCGGTACCACTGGTTGTTGAAGGACGAGAAGTGGTGCATCGACTCGTTCCACTGGTCGTAAATGTCCTTGTGGCAGGGTTCGCAGCTCTTTGAATTCATGAAAAACTGGTTCGGGATGGTCCCGCCGGTTGAAGTCTGTGCTGAACTTGGAAACATCAGGCTATTCTTGCCCCCGCCTTCACCGTACATGCTGGTGGGAGCTGTCAGCGGGTTCTTCACCATGTATTCCGGATTGGGGAAGTAGTGATGATAAAGGGCGGCCGCGCCGTAGAAAACCAATGCCGCAACAAACCCGGCCCCGGCGATCTGCCAGGGATTGCTGGCAAAAGGAACTTCACCACGACCGCGCATCCAGGCGCGCAAACGGACCAGCAGGAAGAAAAGTCCAGCAATCGCAAATCCCACGTGGAGATAAAGCGCAAGGCTGTGGGGTACCGTCATTCCGGCAAAGAAAAGATAAACTCCAAGGCCGGTCGCGATGGCGGCGCACAGGACGGAAATGCGCCCTGAGAAGCCGGTGAGATATTCCCGCTGACGTTTGAGATAAATGGCAAAGAGAATGACGGCGACAACGCCGAGAAAAGGATGCAGAAGCGCGTTGGCAACGTAAAAGAGGTTCGGCGTTGCATACGCAGCCAGGTATGCGGCGTTGAATACAAGGACCAACCCGAGAACAAGTAGAGTAATATTCAGGCCACGACGGCGGCCGCCATCTTTCAGATTACCGGTCATTTGCAATTTGAAATGCCCTTCTTGCCCCAATCTCGACGCGAGGTACTTAACGTTATCGAATACCGGTCGGGCAATGCAAGGTCGTTTTGTACGCGGGGCATCATTTTAAAGTACTAAAGACCATATTTTTTTCTATTAGCCAGGTGTGCCGCCCTGGAGGGAAAACTGCCGGGTGTTTGCCAGCAGGTGTTCGATAACCCTTCCGTTCCTTATTAGTTTGAAGTGATTATGCTCTCTCGGTTGATATGAGTAGAAGGTCCGCTAAAAAAGTCTATACCCCGAAAAACCCTTGCTCTCAAGCTCAAGGCCCCGTTATTGTGAATTACACTTAAGAATCGGGTCCGGAATGAACAAGGAATGAATCGTCGGAATTTGCTTAAGCTGCTTGTGGGGATTGGTGCCGTGGGCGGAGCAGGCGGCTTGCTATACGAGTCTCCGCGCATCCGGGAAGAGCTGATGCGCCTGACGCATCGTTCTGCTCCCGGCCACCCTTTTCCGAACCATCTGGTCGATGTTACCGCGCAAGCCGGGATCGACTTCAACCACAATAGCGGCGCCTTCGGGGAGAAATATCTGCCGGAGACACTGGGTTCCGGATGCGCCTTCCTGGATTACGACAATGATGGCTGGCTGGACATCCTGCTGATCAACGGAAAAGACTGGCCCGGGCATGTGAACCGCCGCACAACGATGAAGCTCTATCGCAACAACCGTAACGGCACCTTCACTGACGTCACCCATCAGGCCGGGCTCGACGTTGAAATGTATGGCATCGGCGTTGCCGTGGGCGACTACGACAACGATGGGTTTGACGATTTTTACGTCACAACTTACGGCCAGAGCCGTCTGTTCCACAACAACGGGAACGGCACCTTCACGGATGTGACCCGTGCCGCACACCTAAGCGGCTACTCGAGCCTGAGCACGTCGGCCCTGTGGTTTGATTATGACCGCGACGGGCATCTGGACCTGCTGGTGGCAAACTACGTCAAGTGGTCACCGGAAACAGACATCTTCTGCAGCCTGGATGGAAAGACAAAGTCTTACTGCACGCCGGAGGCCTATCCGGGGACAACCTGCTGGCTTTTCCATAATCGCGGCGACGGAACGTTTGAGGACGTGACCGGCAAGTCCGGCCTGCACGACCCCACATCCAAGTCGCTAGGCGTCACGATGATCGATTACGATCTCGACGGCTGGCCCGACATCTTTATCGCCAACGACACGCAACCCAACAAGCTCTATCACAACAATCACGACGGAACTTTCAAGGAGGTTGCCGTATCAGCGGGAGTCGCTTTCAGCGAAGACGGAGTGGCCCGGGCCGGGATGGGCGCTGACGCTGCCGACTATGACAACTCCGGAATGCCCAGCCTGGTGGTCACCAACTTTTCCCAGCAAATGGTGGGGCTCTACCGGAACGAGGGCCACGGCTTCTTCATTGACGAGGCGCCGTCGAATGCAGTAGGGCAGTCCACCAGAATGACACTCGGCTTCGGCTGCTTCTTTTTTGACATTGACCTCGACAGCATGCTCGATCTGCTGGTGGCCAACGGCCACATCGACGCCACCATCAACCGGGTTGAAGCCAGTATTACCTATGCAGAGCCGCCGCGATTGTTTCATAATGAGGGGCGTGGCAAGTTCCGTGATATCAGTACCCTGGTGGGAAAATCGTTTGATCAGCCGAAAGTTGCCCGAGGCGCCGCATACGGAGATTTTGACAACGACGGCGACCTGGACGTGCTGATGACAACAAACAACGGACCGGCATATCTTTATCGCAACGACGGAGGAGAGAATTACAGCATCAGGTTTTCCACCATTGGCGTCCGCTCAAACCGTGACGGCATTGGAACTAATGTTCACATCTGGGCGCCCCAGGGAAAACGCTGGCTGACCGTAAAGAGCGGCTCAAGCTATCTTTCCTGTTCCGACCCGAGAGTTACATTCGGCCTGGGTCCTCACCGGTATATCGAAAAGGCATTGTTCGAGTGGCCCGGCGGGGATAAGCAGGAGCTCGGAAGGCTGGAAGCCGGCCGCACATATGTGGTCCAGGAAGGCAAAGGCATTATCGACGATATTCCTTTCCAGGGTACTTCTTAAGACGCATGAGTGAGTCCGCCTCTCAGTACGAACAGTTGCGGAAAATCCCGTCGCCCTCCACGCGCCTGTGGATCGGCCTCTGCATTATTCTCTCCATCTTCCTGATTTTTGTGGTTTACAGCAGCCGGCAGATCCGCTGGCTTGAAGATTTCCAGGTCAACGTTGTCCAGAAGAACCGCAAGGCCTCATTGCAGCTTTTGAGGCTGCAGAATGACGCCTATCTGCTGGCAATCTCCTTGCGTGACCTGGCGCTTTCGAGAAGCCGTTATCCCATCCATGACTGGGAGCCGGAGTTCGCGCGGCTTCGGAACGACATGGAAAATGCTGCGATGTTGGAAGGCCGGTACGCCGTTGACACTCCGGCCAGCCATGACAAGCGGGTCCAGTTGCGGCATGCGCTAACCGACTTTGGCACCACCGTCGATGGCGTTTTTGCCCTGGCCGAAAAGGGGAAAACATCCGAGGCCCGAACGCTGATCCAGACCGAGCTTGAAGGCAAGAGAGCGGTCATTTCCGAAATTGTTGCGCGGCTTCTGGTGTTGAATGACCAGGCGCAGTCCGACGCCGCCGACCGGATCAACGCGACGTATGAAAACGTCAAGATGGACATCCTGCTGATGACGGCCCTTCTGTTTCTGCTGGCGCTCGGGACCGGCCTATACACATTTGAGGCCAACAAGAAGACTTTTGCAAAGCTGCAGCATCTGGCTGAGCAGCTCCAGGTGCAGTCCGGACAATTACGCAAGCTTTCCTGGAAGCTGATCGAAGTTCAGGAGGATACTTTGCGGCGCGTCGCGCGGGACCTGCACGATGAGTTCGGGCAAATCCTCACCGCCATCGGCGTCATGCTGAACCGGGCGGGACGCAAAGCCAGCAATCCTGATCCCCCACTGATTGCGGAGCTCGAGTACGTAAAGAACATCGTGGAAGAGACGCTCGCGAAAGTTCGTGACCAGTCGCAAATGTTCCGGCCCGGCGTCCTGGACGATTTCGGGCTCGACCAGACTCTCGAATGGTTTACTCGCCAGTTCTCACGCCTGGCTGGAATCACGGTCCATTTCAACGGTGCGCTGGCAAGCGGCCGGTTGCCGCCAGAAGAATCCATCCATGTCTATCGGATTGTCCAGGAGGCGCTCAACAACGTGGCTCGCCACTCCCGTGCCACAGAGGCGTGGGTGGAAATGGAAGAGCGCGAACGCGAACTGTGCTTGGAAATACGCGATAATGGTGTAGGATTTGAGGTAGGCAACCCGGCGGAACGCTCTCCGAATGACGGTATTGGCTTGATGGGGATGCGCGAGCGCGCT
>DATLWV010000212.1:0-9156 GCA_035576145.1 Terriglobia bacterium | reverse complement strand
AAGCCGATAGGATGCTTCACCGGCGCCAGCCCACGCGCCCGGCTGCTTTGGATTGAGCTTCAGCGCCTGCTGGAATTCATTCAGTGCCCGCCGGTAATCTTCCACCTGCACGAACATGAGCCCGACCTGCGTATGAAGCCCTGCGTCGGGGGGCAGCTCCGCCTGGAGAGCGATGAGCTCGGATTCCGCGGCGTTTCTTTCGCCCTCTGCCAGCAGAAACTTGCACAATTCAATTCGCACCTGGCGCCGATTGCTCTCGGGACTGGCTTCCCAGACTCCGAAAACCGCGTCGTGGTAGTAGCGGATTGCCTCCGGCACATTGTGCGCATTGGCAGCCAGCCTGGCCAGTTCGAGATTTACGGTTCCATCACCCGGCTGTCGCACCCAAAGAGTCCGAAGGTAGACCTCCGCCTCAGCCAGGTGTTTTGCCTTGACCAGCGCCTCAGCCAGGCGCTTCTGGTACAGGGTGTTGTCGCGCGCGTAAACGAGGGCCGTGTGGAAATCGTCAACGGCTTCCTCAGGACGATTTGCCCGGAGAGCCGCTTCGCCTCTCTGATACCATCTGCCGCCCAGCGCCTGCTGCGAGGCGTGATACCTCTTGACCGTGAAGCCCGTGACCACGAAGAAAATCGCCAGCACGACGATGCTGAGCAGGACCAGTGTTTCCCGCTCCAGCGACCACAGAAATCCCTGAGGGCGCGTACACACTGGACAATCTGTTTGTCCTGCGGGAATCAGTTGCCCGCATCTTGGACAAAGGCGATCACCCTCTGGAGGCATAGTGTTTGTTCTTCTCCCGCTCGAATTTCATCCGGCCACGCGCTGGCCCGGTTGAGATTCCCACGGGCGGATTTCTGCAGAAAGCTCCGGGACTGTCGGGACCTTCCCGTGTGGGAATCAACTCAACACTCTTCTGGCATTCAACATTCCCCTGTCAAACGAGAGCGGCAGGATGCTCTCAGACGCAGGAACTTCAACACGAAGTCATTGTACTAAGTTATCACATCTTGGATGCGTCGTTTTGCCACCGGGCTGGCTCGGCGCCATCATTATTCTTCGCCGGAAGTGATGCAGCCTGGCACTACACACACAATTGCGTGTGCCTTCTGGGGTGAGAACAGTTTGTGGTTCTTTCCGACGGCTGTGTGCATCACGTCTTCAACTTTCTTTCCGATTCAACGGAGCAAAGTGCTTGTCCAGCCATTCCTGGCCTTCCGATGTGACAATCGCAAGCATGCGGTCGTTCGCATTGAACACTAGCTCTGGAGTGGGGAACAATACGTCATGGCTTCTAATGACAGCAACAAAATCCACATTTCCCGTCCCAGCTTCGTTTGCACATTTCTTGACGGGCTGGCCGATGTAGCTGTTTCCAGGGGGGACCTCACAGCCGCGGATCTCTCTGCCTTCCGGGAGATCAAACGAGATTCCCGAACTGAGCAGCGACATCACATCCAGATGCGCCAGACGTTCGGATTGCTGAATCTCCTGTTTTCTGAGAAGATTCAGGCCCAGGCGAAGGTATTCGGCGTAGTGCGCCGGTGACTGCGCGCGGCCCGGCACCTGGGCTTCGTACATGCTCCGGTATTTCAACTTCAGGAATGACGTCAGCCGGGTTTGGACTATGTAGCTGATCAGAACTGCAAGGGCAGCTGCTCCCAGCAAACGATACCCTCCGGTCATTTCCATCACCATAACCAGTGTGGCAATCGGGACCCGCGCCGCTCCGCCGAACACAGCTGCCATTCCCACCACGGCAAAATCGGGTGGTGGCTGGTGGAAAATTTCCGCGACGGCCGCTCCCAGCATGGCCCCGACATAAAGGTTCGGAGCAAAGACTCCACCGGAGCCTCCTGACGCGACAGTCAGCCCGAAGGCGATGATCTTTGCAAAGACAAGAATAAGTAGAATCTTCAGGGCCAGGTCTCCGTCGATGGCCTGCTGAATCCAGCCGTATCCGCCTCCCAGGACTTGCGGAAATTCCAGGGCGAGCATACCAACTCCCAAAGCCCCGATAGCCGGCTTCAGCTTGCTTGAAACGGGCAGCAGTTGGAAAGCGTCACGCAATTTGTAAAATGCGAATGGAAGAAGCGTTGCCAGCAGGCCACTGGCCAGACCCAGAGCGGCGTACCAGACGTAGTCGGGAGGACTGGGAGGGAGCAGCGACTCCGGAACCCGAAAGAGCGGACTCCACCCCACAAACGCTCCCTCCAGTGCATAAGCTACCAGGGAGGCGATCAGCGAATAGAGCAATGCCGAGCCTTCAAACTCCAGGCTGCCGTATAAGACCTCAATAGCAAACAGCGCTGTCCCGATTGGTGAACGGAAAATTGCTGAAAGCGCCGCGCCCATTCCGATGACCACCAGGAGCCGCCGCTCTTCTTCAGAACGATGCCGCAGTTTCGCGTAAACAGATCCGAAGCCAGCGCCGATCAGCGCCGTGGGTCCTTCCCGCCCCGCCGCCCCGCCTGACCCAATCGTGATGGCGGAAGCAACCATCTTGAGAGGCGCCACGCGGGCCCGGATGAAACCACCCGCGCGATGATAGGATTTGACGGCCGTGTCCGTGCCGTGGCCTTCTGCTTCGGGCGCCCAGGTGTAAACAAGAAAACCTGATATCAGTCCGCCGATTATGATTACCGGGACCACAAGCCAAAGGCCATGCGGTCCGATCATCTGCTGGACAGGGCCTCCCTCACTGGCAAGGCGGGGCGAATGATAGCCGGCCATGTCCACCAGGAAGAATTGGTCGCAGGCATGCAGCATCCAGGCGAACAACAAGGCGGCGATGCCCCCAACAATCCCCATTAGGACGCTGTCGAGAAGAAGTTGCGACTCGGCTTCCTTCTTTGCCAAAGCGCGCCTCCGGAAGCGACGGTAACCGGTGCTTAGTCTGCTGATTGGATCATCCGGCTGGCCGCGGCTTTCGAATTGGTGGCCCTTGCCGGAATCTTGTGTAACCCAATCGAAGGCCCTGGAGACACTTCTTGTCAGTGACGGTCTCCAGGATATTTGTGATTCCGAATGGAAATCTGTGTTCTGTTCAACAAGAGCTTAACACATTAAGTTTAATAAGCCGCGACGAAGAACCGGTTGGAGGACCGGGCACCAATCTCGCTGCGTTAAAAGATGAGGCAAATTCCGCCTTCTTGTCTCATCTGTGGGGAAGAATTGCGTCCTGCACAAACACCAAACTGGTCTAAGGTTCAACAGGATTTTTCCCGATAAGGATTATGCGAGTCGGGGCGCATGGTCAATAAGTTCCGGTCTGTTCTCGTTCAAACCATGGAGGAGCCAATGGCATTGTTTCACAACGCTGCGCAGCCCGTGTGGCAGGCGGATCGCTGGGGATTTTCAGGAAAAGCTGAAAGAGACCTTCGGGACCTTTCCCACGCTTCATTGTTGGTGTTTGCTATGGCGGCTGTGGCGACAGGGGTCGTGGCCGGGATCCTGATGTCGTCGGATTTCGGGATCGTCGTGTCCTGGTCATACATCGCTGTGGTCATTCTGTTTCCACTGCTTTCGGGACTTCTGGTAAAAGAAATCTGGCATGTAAGAAAACTCGAGAGCCAGGTTAGACGTCAACAAACTGAGATCGGATTTGTTGGAAGCGCCTTGAGTTGTGGAGATGGCGCACCTGCCGGCTTGTTGATCGTCTCTCCTGATTTGAGGGTACGTTTTGCCAATCAGCAATACTTGGACACTATGCTCCAGAGATCCGAGGAAGTTTTGGGGTGGAAGATGCAGGACGTCCTGTCAGCTGATGGCCTTGAAGACCAGGCAAAAATCCTGCTGGGCCGGTCTGATCCCGCGGCAAGCTGTTGCTTTAACATCGTCGTCCGTACAAGCCTGGGCGGCGACCGCTCTGTCCACATCACCATGACTCGGATTGCCCCACGGCAGGGAGAAGACCGCATCCTCGTGATCATTGAAGAGCTTCTTCCGGGTAGCTCTCTCCGGCTGGGTGAGCCGGTGGAAGGCTACGTATGCTGACAAGCCTTCTCCGTATAGACCTTTGTTTGTGCCAATGATTAATACATCGTCAACGCATTCCTGAATGGCCGTTCCCGTCTCCGAGTTCTACGGTGATTGCAGGAGCCATCCCCCTGGCTCCTTGTTTGCGGTAGAATGGGCACGAGCATTTCCATGCCACATAGTCGTGACTTTTTCGCGCCGATGCATGCCGTGCCCGCAGCAGCCATTGGTTTCCGGCCGGAGTTCCTGGACTTCCGGCGCGGGATCCACGTGGGTAACCTGGAAGATAACGAACGGATCACCCGCATCCTGAAGCTTGGGATCGAATCGCGTTACCGTCAGCCCTTCGTAACAGAGCGCTGGGTCGTGGTGTTTACTGGCAATGGATAGGGTATCTACCCAGGGCAAACCGCGAAGCCAAGACCCTTTCGAACCGGGTCAGTTTTGGTTGTTCGAAATTCTTCCTTTCTGTTGACACGGATGAGGGACTTTTCAAGTGCGGCCTGCAGGTTGAGCGCGGCTTCTTGAAGGCCCCACGAGACTTTCCTGCCTGCAAGCTCCAGCGCGACTGGGACTGGCACCGGCTGATTGGCGCGCTCAAACCCAGTGGTCGCATGGAAAAAGAGTTGAAGCGGTTGTTGATGCGGGAAGGTTTCAGAATCCGCGCGGGCAGCTGGGGAGAAGACCCTGTTTACCTTTCAAAATCGAATTTTGCCGGCGTCGCGGGAATTACGCGGGCGCTGCGCAAGGCGCCTGAGAATGAGTGGGCGGGATTTCAGCTCTTCTATGCGATGGATGAGAACGAAGTGCGCAATTCAACCGGAGTTGACCTCGTGGAATCGATGATGGCCGTGTTTGAAGAGGTCACGCCGGTGATGAACCTCTGCATGCAGATTGAACTGGCATGATTCAGGAGTTTTACGGCCGCGAAGCAAGAAGGCCGTGTTTGCCGTGAATGAATCGGCACATTGAGCCAATCCGGAACGCGAGAGAAGGAGCGTCACAAATGCAAAAGACGACCAAGCGAACGTTTGTCCTCACAGGAATTTTGCTTGCCATGGCGCTGGCAGCTTTCGGCCAGCAAAGGCGGTATTCAAATCCTCCCCTGGCCAAGACGTCAGCGGAGAAGAAGATCCTGGCGGTACTGGACCGCATGGAAAAGGACCACGAGACTTACCTCAGCGTTCCCAGGGAGGACGGTGAGGCGCTCTGGGTCCTGGCGGAAGCGGTCGGTGCTAAGCGCGTGGCGGAGATCGGCACGTCGACCGGCTTTTCGGGGCTGTGGTTCTGCATGGCCCTTACCGCCACGGGCGGCCATCTGACCACATTTGAGATCAATCACCAGAGATTTACCGAGGCGCACCAGCACTTTGTAGAGGCCGGAGTCGCTGACCTGGTAACCCAGATTGAGGGCGACGCCCACAAGAACGTGGAGAAGCTGAAAGGGCCGATTGACGTTGTTTTTATCGACGCCGACAAGGACGGGTACGTTGACTACTTGCAGAAGGTGTTGCCGCTGGTCCGGTCGGGCGGACTGATCCTTGCCCATAACATCGACATGGCGCCCGAATACGTTCGCGCTGTTACCACCAATCCCGATCTGCAAACCATTTTTTACATGCAGGGCGCGGGACTTGGGGTAACGCTGAAGAAACGCTGAAGCCGGTGTGAAGCCGCCGCGTATGTCCGGGTTGCTTCCATTGCAGGTCAACTCTCTGCCTCTGATGGCGGTTTGGGCGGCGGCCACTTCGCCTGGCGGATTGCATCCACTTTAGGTGAGCAGTATCGGCGCCGCTCAACGTGTTTCACCGCCGAATCGAGTCCCCATCCGAGACACCAGTGAAGATAGGCGATGGCGACAGTCGGAGACCTGTTGACGCCTGCCGTGCAGTGCAGATAGACCGTGTGCCCCTCGTCGAGCAGCCGACGCAAAACCGCGACGCATTCCGGCAACATTTGCCGGAGGTGTGACTCGTCAAAGTCGCGGACAGGGACACGGCGTAGTTTGACGCTGCTATCCGCATAAAGGGTTTCCGGATGCTCGGCGAAAAATCTGGCTTCTTCGTTGTCTTCATCCGTTTGCAGGTTCAGCACGGCGGTCACACCCTCATGCCGCTGCAGCATTTCAACCTCCTGCGCGGATTCAGGAAACGTACCGACAAGAAGCCATGGCTGGATGCGGTTATAGTCGATCATGGCTACGGGGTTCTCGGGGAAACAGTTCTCCTCGAAGAGGAAGCTGCCCGTCTCCCAGGGTGTTTACACTGAAGTGCTGGTGGAAGCCGGAACCTGCGCTGGGGCGGGACTATTTTCGAGCGCCCGGTCAATGGCCTCGCGCATGGTCTTTACGTAGCGCAGTTGCACGCCTTCCAGCATGTCGTCCTGCAGGTCCTCTTTGGCGTTGGGCTCATTTTCCGCCGGCAGCAGCACTTCCTTAACTCCGGCGCGCCTTGCAGCCAGAACTTTTTCCTTGATGCCGCCGACTGGCAGCACCTGCCCACTGAGGGTGATTTCACCCGTCATGGCCACACGGGGGCGAATAGGCCGGTGCGTCAGAGCGGAAACCAGCGCCGAGGCCATGGTGATGCCCGCCGAGGGACCGTCCTTTGGAATGGCGCCGGCCGGAACATGGATGTGAATGTCCTGGTTCTGGAAGAAGTCCGGATCGATGCCGTAGTCATCCGCGTGCGCGCGAACCCAGGCTAGGGCGGCCTGCATGGATTCCTGCATCACCTTGCCCACGTGGCCGGTCATGGTGAAATTCTTGCCGCCCTTCATCGAAGTTACTTCGACAAAGAGGATGTCACCTCCCGTGGGGGTCCAGGCCAGCCCCACTGCCACGCCCGGCTGGCGGGTACGCTCAATCAGTTCCGTCTCCATGCGGAACCTCTGAACTCCAAGAAAATCCGCAAGGTTTTCAGGCGTCACGGTCAGCTTGTCGGGTTGCCCTTCGGCAATCTTGCGGGCCTGCTTCCGGCACAGCGTGGCAATCTCGCGCTCCAGGTTGCGAACGCCTGCTTCGCGCGTGTAATGGCGGCTGATGGCGGCAATCGCTTCCCGGGTGAACTCGATCTGCTCGCCCAGCTTGATGCCGTGCTCCTCGGTCTGCTTGGGGATCAGGTGCCGGACGGCAATTTCGATTTTTTCTTCCTCTGTATAACCCTGCAAGTCCAGCAGCTCCATGCGGTCGAGCAACGGAGGGGGAATAGTGTCCAGCACGTTGGCCGTGCAGATAAACAAAACCTTCGAGAGGTCAAACTGCACGTCAAGATAGTTGTCGCGGAAGTGCGAGTTCTGCTCCGGGTCAAGAACTTCCAGCAGCGCCGAAGACGGATCGCCGCGGAAGTCGCGCCCGATCTTGTCCACTTCATCCAACATGAAGACAGGATCGCGTGTTTCGGCGCGGCGAATGCCCTGCATGATCTGGCCGGGAAGCGCGCCGATGTAGGTCCGGCGGTGCCCGCGGATTTCCGCTTCGTCATGGATTCCGCCGAGCGACATGCGAATGAACTTCCGGTCGAGGGCCTTGGCAATGGATTTGCCCAGTGACGTTTTGCCGACTCCGGGCGGTCCCACAAAGCAGAGCAGGGGGCCCTTCATCTCGGGCTTCAATTGCAGTACGGACAGGTAATCGAGAATCCTTTCCTTGATCTTTTCCAGGTCGTAATGGTCGGCCTCCAGCACCGTCTTGGCTTTGTTGACGTCCACCTTCAGTTCGCTGACTTTTTTCCAGGGCAGCACCACCAGCCAGTCGAGGTAAGTGCGCGTGACGTGATAATCGGCAGCGGCGGGCGACATCTTCGAGAGGCGGTTCAGCTCGCGCAGCGCTTCCTTGCGGGCCTCTTCCGTCATGCCCGCAGCGTCAATTTTCTTTCGCAGCTCCTCAATTTCCTGGTGCTCGTCGGCCTCGCCCAGTTCTTTCTGGATGGCCTTCATCTGTTCGCGCAGGTAATACTCGCGCTGGCTCTGCGTCACCTGGTCCTGCACGTCAGACTGAATCTTGGAGCGGAGTTGCAACACCTCAACTTCGCGCGCCAGCAGATGGTTCAGCCGGTCGAGCCGGGAATTAAGGTCCAGGCTTTCCAGCAATTCCTGCTTTTCAGTGCTGGATAGCGAGGGGAGATTGGCGGCGATAAAATCCGCCAGCCGGCCCGGGTCGTCGATGTTCATCACCACTGTCTGCAGGTCGTCGGAAAGCGTGGGCGAAAGCTGCACGGCCTGCTGGAACAGCGTGGTAACACTGCGCACCAGCGCATCGAAATCGGCCTTCTTGTCATCAGGAACAACGTCCGGCAGCGCCTTGACCTTTGCGCGGATGAACGGCTCCATCTGGAGAACTTCTTCCAGCGCGATCCGTTGCAACCCCTCGACGAAAATAAAAAGGCTCTGTGTGGGAAGCTTGATGATCTTGTGGACAAACGCCACCGTCCCGATCTGGTAGAGATCGGTGGGCTGGGGGGAGTCCACGCGCGGGTCCCGCTGCGCAATCACGCCGATGAACTTTTCACCCTCCGGCAGAGAATTGATCAGTTCCAGTGAGCTTTCCCGGCCCACCGTCAGCGGCAGAATCGCGTTCGGAAACAGGACGGTGTCCCGAACCGGCAAAATAGCCAGATTTTCAAAATCAGCATTCTTCTTGTTGGTTTTTTCGCTCATCTTCAGGCATCCCCGGACACACGAATTTGGGCGCTGCTACTAGTTACGCGTTTGCATTCTACCAAAAGCTTCTCAACTGCCAACATTTTATCATGCAGCACTGAAGAGGAAGACTCACGAGACCCGGCGCCTCAAGAGCCAGAAACACACCGCGGAAAACCTCCTGTGGTTTGCAGACCCCTCTGTCATGTTTTGATGCGCCCTTCCGGGAAAGGGTTCATGGGGCGGGTACGCGGGCAGGCCGGATTGGGGCCAGAGCAGGGCCCGGAATGTCTCGAAACACCCTCAATATGGATTAAAGGGCTAGATTATGTATCGGATTTGCTCCGGTTTGTTTTCGGTTCGTTTTTTCGCCATCATTTATTTTCAACAACATGGCCGGGTTCGTTTTGGGTTCGTTTTTTCCACAGCTACGTGTTTTCAACAACTTCTCGGCTTCGTTTTTGGGTTCGTTTGGGTTCGTTTTTGGGACATTTCACTTTGTTTTCAACAACATCTCGGGTTCGTTTTCAAAAAAAGGTATTC
>DATLWV010000211.1:0-36033 GCA_035576145.1 Terriglobia bacterium | reverse complement strand
GCATGCTTCACTTCTTCTTTCGCGGAAGTTTGACCGAAAGCTCTTTGACCTTCTCCGCCAGCGCGGGCAGACGGCTGAGATTAGCGTACATCTTCTTGAACTCGCTGAGCGGGCGCGCAGGCGTACCCCACATCACACTTCCCTTCCGCACGATTTTCCCCGGCAGGATTCCGGTACCGCCGCCGATGATCGCGCCATCTTCAATCCGGGCATGGTCGCCGATGCCCACCTGCCCGCCCATCACCACGTAATCCCCGACTTGCGTGCTGCCTGAAATTCCGGTCTGCGCGGCAATCACCGAATGGCGGCCGATTCTGACGTTGTGCGCCACCTGCACGAGGTTGTCAATCTTGGCGCCTTCGCCAATTCTCGTGGTTCCCAGCGACCCGCGGTCCACCGTAGTGTTGGAGCCGATCTCGACATCGTTCTCAATGACCAGTCCTCCCAGTTGCGGGAACTTCTGGTGACGGCCTTCTGCAAACAGGTAGCCGAAGCCGTCCGACCCCAGCACCACGCCGGCGTGCAGAATAACGCGGTCGCCCACCTTCACGCCCGGGTAGATGCTCACCCGTGGATGGATTACGCATCGCTCGCCCAGCGTGACTCCTTCACCCAGGTAGACTCCTGCACCCAGGCGCGTTCCCGCTCCCACGCTGGCGCCCGATTCGATGACGCAATACGGCCCAACGCTGACGTCAAGCCCCAGGCGCGCGTCGGTGGCGATTACCGCAGTGGGATGAATCCCGGGCTGCACCTGGCGCGGAGGGTGGAGCGCCTCGGCGGCACGGATGAAGGCCAGCCGAAGATTCCGCACGGCAACGGTAGTGTGGCCGGCAATGGAAGCTCCTTCCGGCACAAGAATGCATCCGGCACGGGAATCCGCCGCGCGCCGCAGCGCGAGCTCGCCGTCTGCAAACGACACTTCCTGCTCCGTCGCGGTGTCCAGCGCAGCGACGCCCGTAATGTCCTTTTCTTCGTCGCCCTTCGCTTCCCCGCCCAAAAGGCGAGCAATCTCCCTGACCTTCATTTCACCCCCGGATTTCATTCCCGCCACGGTCCCAGGCTCGTGCAGCCTGCTTCACCAACGAAGCTTAAAAAGGATAGAGCGGCTGCTCGCCGGGCGGGCGTGTTTTCCATCGGCGGTGTACCCAAAGCCACTGCTCCGGATACCGGCGGATGTATTCCTCGATGCGCCGCGTAAAATTCGCTGTGTTTGTCTCGATTTCTTTTTCAGGATCCTCGCACTTGATCCAGTCAATCCGGTCAAACCTCAGGCGGTACTTCTTCAGTTTTGAATCCCAGATCACCAGTCCCAGAATGACAGGCGCGCCGGTCCGCCGCGCCACGCGCGCCGGCCCTGTAGTGGTCGAAGCCGGCAAGCCAAAGAAGTCCACAAAGGTTCCCTCCCCCGCCATCATGTTCTGGTCAATAAGGATGCCCACGGCCTCATTCCGTTCAAAGGCCCGCAAGGTCTGCCGGGCGAATTCCCTCTTCTCGATCGCGTGCCCGCCGCTTGCGCACCGGTACCGGTTGATGAGTTCGTCCATCAGGGGATTATCCATTTCCCGCACCACGAAGTTGCAGGGATAACCGTAAACGCCGTGCGCAAACGAGCCAAGCTCCCAGTTCCCAAAGTGCGCGGTCAGGAAAATAATTCCCTTGCCTTTCTTCCGGGCTTCGTCGTAATTCTCGAATCCGTCGTAAATAATCAGCCGCTCGATATTTTCCCTGTTCAAACGCGGAAAATGCGCGAAGTCGGCCAGCATGCGCCCCAAATTAAGGAATCCCGCGAAAAGGACCCGCCGCCGACGCTTGTCGATCCACTCCGGAAAAGCAATTCGCAGATTGAACATACCCACCCGGCGAAGGCGGGGCCAGAAGGCGTAACTCAACGCGGCCAGCACCACACACAAGTTTCGCGCCAGCGGCTGCGGGAGCCATCCCAGGAACCCCAGGATGCTCCGGGCGGCCAGGAATTCAATGCGATGGCGTAACAACGGCTTTGGGGATGAGAAGTCTCGCTTCAAGAAAAACCTCAAGGCCGGAGTTTCCCATCCGGCCTCCGGCCCAGGCGCCAATCGCGGCGTCGCCTTGACTTTTTTGCCCGGAAACGTACTTCGCGAAAAGCTATTCTATGTCTATTCAGATCGTAGCGGGAGATTTTGGAGAAAGAAGTTGAGGACCTGGTCCTCGTATTCTTTTCGTTCGGGACCCGACACAGCGTCCGCCTGGCTGTGGGGCAGAATCACCAGGCGTTTCGGCTGCGGAGCATCAAGGTAAAGCTGGCGGGTAGATTTCTCAAGCATGGGAGCATCATCGGAGGCCAGAAAGAGCTTCGGTTTGCCGACCAGCCCGGAAAGGCCGGACTGGATGTCGGGAACCGCAGTCCCGAGGGTCAGCAAGTGGAATTCCGCATGCGAGATTAACCGGAAGACCCACCCCGCCCCACCAAGCGACCGGTTCAGATGGACATCGAGCAACTGCACGGGCCGGTTGTAGACTTCATCCATCGCCAGCGCAACAACGGCAGGGTCGCGTTCACCGGCGGCCATTGCGGCATAGGCGCCCAGCGAATTCCCGAAGATCCCGACGTGACGAGGGTCCACACCCTGCAGTTTCCTAACTCTTGAAACAGCCGCTGCAAGAACTGAAGCTTCGTGTGGACCGAAGTTCGACAGGTAGCCCCCCGACCGGGAACCGTCGAAATTGAAGAGATAAACATTGAAATGATTGGCCTGCAATACCGTCCCCAGTGACAACAGTGCAGACCGGTTGGAAGCATATCCGTGGCATAGAATGATGACAGGAGCCCCTCTCAACCCGATCAACAACCATCCTAGGTGCTCTTTTCCGGCGGCATCGGTGAAGTTCACATTCTCATAGCTTGAAAGCAGGTATGAAGCAGGAGTTACGTTTTCAACGCTGTCGTGCGCCGTCGTGATGCGATAGGTCAGGAAAGCCCCGGCTCCAACCAGGACCACCAGAACACCGGTCCCCACGATCAATGCTCCGGCGGCAAACCTGCGAAACAATCTCGAAAGCTTGCGCCCGGAAGAAACAACCTGTTTACCTTGCTGAGTCTCCATATCAGTTTCACTTACCAGCCCACAAACACCCTGTGAGACAGCGCACCGCCGCCAGGAACCCTCATATCTCGGTCCCGGCATCGGTTGCAATCTGGGCTATACTGAACAGGCCTTTGCGACAGTTTGCAGGAACACCGGGGGAATCTTGGGGTTGAGGATTGTGGATGTCCGGCGATTGCAGGTGCAACAGTTCCAGCCGCTCCTGGAGGCTGAGTCCAGGGCCTGGCTGGAAGACCTTCACTGGGACTATGCTCCCTCATCCGGACTGGTTTCCTCATACCTGGAAGAGAAACGGCTGTCGGGCTTTGCTCTGGTTGAAAACGATCTGGCACAGGCCTATTGCCTCTATTTCCGCGAAGGGTCAAAAGGGCTGATCGGAACCCTCTTTGAACAACCTGGCAATTCCCGCCCTGACGCCGCGGTGAGTCTGCTCGGCAAAGCCATCGACGCGCTGCTTGGTTTTGTTGATATCCGTCGCATTGAAGCTCAACTCCCGCACTTCAGCCTTGACCGGCTCGGCCCTTATTTCCGTTCCAGGGCTTTCCAAAGTTATCTTCGCCAGTTTATGGCTTTTCGTTTAGGGGTAAGTGCCCCGAACCGACGGGCCGCTCCCATCCGCACCGACCTTCCCGGGCGGATAGAAACTCCCGGCGACTTTGTCCTTCAGCCCTGGGAGCGTAAGCATGACCGTGAGGCGGCGCAACTGATCTACCACGTCTACCAGAATCATATCGACGCGGCGGTGAACGATCAGTATTGCAGCGTTACGGGAACCACCCGCCTGGTTGAAAGTATTGTGCGGCACCGCGGCTGCGGGGATTACCTGCCGCAGGCCTCGATTGCGGCCATCCACCGTTCAACTGGAAAACTCGCCGCCATCCTGGGCCTGACCGCAGTGCGGCCTGGAACTGCCCACATTCCCCAGATTGCCGTGGCCGCCGGCTATCAGGGAGTCGGCCTGGGCAGCACCATGCTTCGTACTGCCTTTGAAAAGTTGGTTCATTCGGGATTCTCCGAGGTTTCGCTTACGGTTACAGCCCTCAACAGCGGGGCGGTAAGGCTTTATGAACGGACGGGGTTTCGTACATTTCGGGAGTTCGGAGCCTTCGTCTGGAACCGTACCTGAGGCGGGGTCAAAACTTCAACTGGTCTTTGCCTTCAGCAGATCTTTCAGCTCATCCATGAATTCCCGGACGTCCTTGAAGTCCAGGTAAACCGACGCGAAGCGGACGTACGCCACCTTGTCCAGCATCCGCAGCCGGTCCATCACCATGCCGCCCAGTTCGGAACTCGGGCGTTCACGATCCGGCGATTCGGCGACGTAGGATTCCGCTTCGTCGACAATCTCTTCGAGCTTGGTCATAGGGACCGGGCGCTTTTCGCACGCTTTCAAAAGGCCACCCAGGATTTTCTGGCGGTCGAATTTTTCCCGGCTGCCATCCTTTTTGACCACCATATACGGAATTTCATCAATCCGCTCATAGGTGGTGAACCTGCGTCCACACTTCATGCACTCCCGCCGGCGGCGGATGGTATCCGCCACTTTGCCCGCTCGGGAATCAACAACCTTGTCTTCGATATAACCGCAGAAAGGGCATCGCATAATGCAAATTGTGACCGGTGGGGCCGCTCGATCTACGGGGCCTGGCCGGTCCCTCCCTGAAAACAAGAGCTCTTGTTACGGCCCGCTACTTGGCTTCCTTGACTGCGGCCTCCTGCTCCAATTCTTCTTCTTCGGTTATGGCTTCAAGCCGCTTGAAACTGAGACCCTCGTGGACCAGCAAGCCCAGGCTCACCAATAGCACGGGAACCGACATCATAAGCCAAAGCAGGATGGACGCTCCAGTAGAAACATCCGCCCCCACCCCGAAAATTTCGGTGAGGGCCAACACAATTCCCACCTGATACCCACCGCCAATCCCTGGAAACTGCACCACCAGCCCGAGAGAGGCGCAGAATAGCACCAGCGCCGCGGCCAGCCACACAAAATCTCCCAGCGTTCCGCCCAGGCTCTTCAAGGTCAGCCAAAAAACCGTTGCGTTCGTGCTCCACAGTACAACCGAAAGCACCACACTGCCGGCAAAGTCAGGGAGGCTTCGCACTACCAGCAGTCCTTCAGCGAACGAACTGAGGAAATGCTGAAGGTGCCGTTGGATGGATTGTGGCAGAAAGCGGGCCGTGCGCATCACCCAATCCGTCAGCGCCTGGGTCTTCAGCCGGTAGACCACTAACCCGGCCACCATCACTACCGTGACCACCAGCATAACGTCACCGGCTTTGTGCATCACGGAGAGCACCTGTTTGCCGGCGGCGCTCATCCCTACCGGGGCAAAGTAAAGAACCACCGAAAACAGCACCACCAGGCAAATGGTGTCAAAAATCCGCTCCATCAGCCAAACGGCAACCATGGAGGTGATGGGCAGAGACTCCTTCCGGGCAATATAGGCCGGACGCACAAATTCACCCGGACGTCCCACAAGGTAGATGGAACTGAACCCCAGCAACTGCCCTACAAACAGCACCCACAGCGAACCCTTCTTGATCGGGTGCATGAGGAACTGCCACCTCAGGGCCCGAAACAGGTAAGTGCCGTAAACACCCACCAGCGCCAGCAGCAGTAAATCTGGCCGCGCGCTGGTGAGCGACGCCCACAGGCGCCCCCAGTCAAAGTGCTGCCATTCAGGGTTGTGGCGGAGATTGTAGATGATCAGGGCCAGAATAAGGGTACTGACGCCCAGCCAGATCCAATGTCGTCGGTTCTTCTTCACGAGGCACTCATTCCTTAGCCCTGCCCGTCAAACTACCGAAAGCGCGTTTTGGAGTCAAGCAACAACCGTCACGGCATCCTGCGCGCCGGGCGGGCCTATTCGATTACGGACCCATTCCCGGCGGGTCTTGGAGATGCTTCAGCCCCTGCCCAATTCCGGTACCCGAACAACTTGTTCATATGGGGAAAGGACCTTCCCATCCTGAAGTCATTGCGCGGGGGTCCCGGGCTGCGGCTTCAAATCGACCACCAGGAGCCTCCCGTCACTCTCCCATTTTCCGCCGGTCGCCGTCAACCCCGAGCGGGCAGGATTGGAGACGCTCACCAGTTCTTCAGCAGCAACCAGCCCTGTCATTCCGAGGTCCGCGCCCACTTTGGCGCGTTCCAGATCGACGAGCGGATCAACCGAATGCGAGATCACGCCGGGACGAACGTCAAACCCATTGTCGTGGTCCGCAACAACCAGCCAGATTTGCCGCCCGTCAGGCGCCGTGGCCGGGGCCCTCCAGATGCGCAGGTGGTGACGGTGGGTAAAAGTGTTCAGCATCTTTTCAAAGGCCATGTCTTCAGGGCGCCCGTACATGTAGAGCGTTGACATCGGAGCGGCATCGTAGCCTTTTCCCTTAATGACCGCTTCGAAAGTCTTCCATAAGGAATTTGCGTCCTGGTCCTGCGCTGCCGTCCACCCCCCTTTCTCAAAAGCCGCGCTGATTTCCTGCCGGCTTCCAATAAGGACCAGGTTGGTTGGCCCGCCCTCGTTTCCCTTCTTGCTTTTCACGCGCCGCGGCGCCTGCGCCAGCAGCTGCATGACGGATTCCTTGAGGGCGGCCGAAATCTGCCCGGCAAACTCCGGTTCAAACTGGCCGGCAACTTCGAGCGGTTTGTCCAGGACCACTGAGAATTCCGTGCCCGCCGCATAGTTGATGGACGTATCGGGGCTTCCGAACCACTTTCCCCCGGTCTGCTGGGTCTGTTGCGCCCCGCCTGTTTTCTTCTCTACTTTTGCGATTGCCGAGTTGAGCAGTGTGACCGGTAATTCGCTGGCCAGTACGCCCTGGATGGTTCCGTCAGCCAGCACCTTCTCCCGTGCATTGTCGACTTCGCTCACGTTGCATGAAAGTGGAATGCCGGATTGGCCTGGCAGCTTCAGCGAGTTGAATTCCAGAAGCATTCTGGCCCGGTCTGTAGGGCTGGAGCTTGGAATCAGCCTGGCAACCCGGCCGCTCACGACTGCCCCAAATGGAATGGCGACTTCGCCGTTGACCATTACGGCTCGCTCCACCTCGGCTTCAACTGCTTCATTCAGATGGGACATAGTAGTGCTGACGGGGGTCTTCAGGCGAAGGAAGATTTCTGTCTTTGCCGGGACCGTCTGGACCGGCTCCGCCGGCGCCGCCGAAACCGTTCCGGATGTTTCCTGGCCGCCGGACTGGGCAGACTGACCTGCAAGGAGACCTCCGGAAGCCAGCAAGCAACAGACAAGGAGGACCGCAAGCAACCACCTTTGAGGCCTGGTTGTCGGTCCATTGCGAGAACTCTTCGGTTTCGTTCGCGGTCCGGATAAAAAGTGGTTCGGCATTACCGGTTCCAATGAGGGGAGCAACCCTCCCCCGTGGCGGCACGGCATACAGACTCCAGCAGTGCCGGCCGGGAATATGGATACCAATCTATTTTACTGGAGAGAGGCCCGAAGTTCCTGAACGATCTCGCCCGCGATGGCACGCCCCCGGTCGAGGTTGTCCGGCGGCAGGGATATGGCGGCGACTTTTGCGTGACCGCCCCCGCCGAATCTCTCGCAAATGCTGGCCAGGTTGGCGTTCTTGGGCGTGGGATTCCAGGGATTGCTGCCAACAGCAACCTTGATCCGGTCCTTCGAGCGGCTGAGCGCCACGTTATAAACCGATTCAGGAAACAGGTAATAAGGGATGAATTTGTTGAAGCCTTCAAAGTTCTGATCGGAAAGGTCGATGAAAGCAACGCCTTCGCTGAGCACAGCACGGCTGCGAATAACATCAATCGTCTTCAGGTGCTGATCGTAAAGGCGCTCGAACGCCTGCCGGATGCGAGGCAGAGCAGCAATTTCACCCAGCGGTTTCGAGAGAAGATCCGGAATGAGGCCGGCGACAAAATCGTTGGAAGGCGCCCCTTCAATCACCAGAGTGATCTGCGTGGCAGGATCCTGCATCTCGACTGCCGTCTTGGGGTCCGGATACTGCGCTCCGTCAATGATGTCGGCCCAGTGAACGACCTCATCGAGATCGGGAGTGCAGAAGTTGAATTTTGTAGCCGCGATGTGGGCGATGAATTTTGTGCACGACCGGAAGGATGGATCGTAGAACTTCTTTCCGCTCCGGTCCTGATGGAAGTGCTCGGCATCCGCCGGCGACAGAAACGCGCTCTGGTGATGATCAAACCACCAGGTCATGCGCGGCGAACTGGAATATTTGAAATCGACAATGACGTTTTCATCGCCGTCAAACATGTCCTCGTCGAAAAGCTGGCCGGCGCGATGCAGAAGTCCGTGGTACAGAAATTCCGCGTGAGGGTCCACCACCTCGTGGTAGAAGCGCGAGAATACCGCCGCCGAGCAGGCACCGTCAAAACACCGGTTGTGGAAACAAACGCGAACTTTCATGGTAGTTGTCAGCGCCCCCGGACCCCCTACCCAGAGAGGCGCAGGTCATTCTGTAGAATTTGCTAAATTGCTCTGCTGAGGGCGAATTGTCAAGAGAAAAGAAGATCGGACGCAGAACGGCTTCAAACGGAAACTGAGTTTTCTCCCGGCAAGAAGCCATGCGAACGGCGCCGAGAATGGCTACTTTGACTTCTCTGCCTGCTGACGTGCAAGGTTGCCAATCACTGGTGCACTGTACCACTCTCCGTTATAAGCCTTATACATCATTACAATAACCATAACAAAAAAGGTAATGGCAAAGGCAATCCAGATAAGACCACCTGCAATCCACCCGAGCACTGGAATAAGTCCCAGAATCGACGTCACAATTTGAAGAGCAATGGCCACGACGATCCCGCCAAGCCACAGAAAAGCCGCCTGAAAAGCATGGAAGCGAACAAACCGGTTCCTGTTATACGGGCCAACCAGAAGGAAGAAAACCGGTGCAACCGGCCACAAAATGTAGCAGAGCAACCCCGCGACATTAAACGCAATTCCCGGCAACTCCACGCCCGAGGTCGCTCCGGGCTGGGCTGTCCCGCTTCCGGCGCCAGCTGCCGGTCCTGCCGCCGCGCTCACCGGTGATCCGCACGAACTGCAATAAGCCGCATCGGCTGATAACGCCGCTCCGCATTTTGCACAGGTTGCCGTAGCCTGCCTCCGTCCCCGTACTGAAAAGTCAATCTGGATGAAACCCGCGTAGGCCCGGGCACACAGCACTCCGTGGAGGGAGGCTGGTAACTAGTCCCGAACAATCTTATACTTACCACACTCTCCAGCATCACACAACGAACCGGGCGAATGTTCCCAGGGTTCATGGTTCGGAGTTCGGATTGTGAAATCGCATTACTCAGGCGGGCGGCAAGCTTCGCCTGCATTCTCGCCTGCCGGATTTCATTGAATCGTGGCACCGTTGAAGAAGGAATAAGAGAAGTAGACTTTGGGGCTTGAAACAAGCCGCGCAGCGATGTGGCAGCGTGCGCATGCGACAACACGCCAGGCCTCACGCATCTGGACGTGACCTTCCAGCAAGAACACGTTTGGCATGGCCCTGTGCGTGTTGGCGCCTTAGAGCGTTGGCTTCGCCGCCTGAGGTAAAGAACTTGTCAATCACCAGCCACGTCAGCAAAGCAACAGGGAAATAGAGAGCAACCAGGAAGGCCAGAAGCTCATAAATCCATTGCATCCCGGGACTCAGCATAAACATGCAGCACTCGCTTTCCTATCCGGATATTGAGCCGGCACTCTCCCTGCCTCCTGGAGCAACCTCATAATTCGAGTCCATTTCATCACTGTCGAGCGATCGGTGCCATAGCACTCAGGTACTACTCGCCGCCCGTCCCGCCCGCCACAGTCTTCTGCGTTCAGCCCGGCCAAAACGCCCAACCTTGAATCGGCAAATAGAAAGGGATCAATGACCCAGATTAGACTGAGAAAATTCCCTGTTCAGTGTGTCGCGCTCTCTTCATGCCTCGCCATTAAACCGCATTCCCGTCATTTTCTGCCTGGTCGCGAGGTCGATAAGCCGCTCGAATTTTCAAAAGCTCCCAATGCCCACTGAACAAGCAGAGGGAGACGAACGCCAAGACAGTAAGGAGAGGTGACAAATGCCACAATTGTGATGGGACCAGGGGAAACGCAAGGGGGCTTACCAGGCGCCGGGGCCTGGCAAAGAACGGGTGTGGTTGAAGGTATATTCGCCGAGCAATTGTTCATGGCCCGATTCATCGACATTCAGGAGGCGCATAATCATTTTGCTGGTCGGCGCAGCTTTCACAAAGGTTATGGACTCCTGCATGATCACGTCGCCTGCGGAAGGATTGACTGGCAGGTCGCGCATCCGGGCCTGTTCTGCGCCGCGCTCGTCACAAATTGCAAGATCGACACGCTTCGATCCCTTCAGGTCTGCGGCGAGGTGCGCGATCAGAATGTCATCCTCGGCGGTCACCGTGCACTGGACGCTTCCTCCCCGCGGTAGGGCGTACTGGCGCACCGTCAGGCCTTCCTCCGCCGCGCGCCTGAGGAATTTGTCGCTCACCACCATCCGCAGATTTGCCCTGCGGGCCAGGTTGCGGAGCCCTTCAGCCAGTGAGATCACTTCACGCAGCCGGTCGCCGCATTCGTCGCAGGCAAACAAATGCTCCTCGACTGCTTCTTCTTCGGCCTCAGGCAGCAAGCCCGGCCAATAATCTGCCAGCACAGTTGTTTCAATTGGATTCGCACATCTCGCTCGGAGGCCGTTATTGCTGCTCATACAGCCACCCCCATGCATTCACGCAGTTGGCGAATTGCCCTATGGCGGATCACCCGCACGTTGGCTTCAGAAATGCCCAGGAAACTGGCGACATCCGCACCAGTCTCTTCGTCAAAAAAACTCATGACCACTACCGTGCGCTCTCGCTCATTCAGGTTCTCCACGCAGCGCTGGAGATGGTCGTGGTCGAGCTGTGGCATCGGCGGCGGGGCGGCAGTCGGCAGCTCGGCCCCGTATTGCTCCAACAGGCGTTCTTTTCGCACTGCTCCGCGGCGCAGGTTCAGCACCGTCATGCGGCACGTCCCCAGTACAAATGAGGCGAGTTTCTCGGGTTCACGCAGGCGGCCGGCCCGAAGAGCCTCGAGTGCGGTGATCAGCACCTGCTGGGTCAGGTCGTCGCTGGCGTGCTCGTCCCGCAGGTGACGCAAACCGTAGAGCCGGATTCGCGGAGCCATGCGGCGGAACAGCTCGGCTTCGGCTTCGCGGTCGTCTCCGGAGCCGATTTGCCGCACTAACTCCGCATCATTCAGTTCAATTGCCATTAACACATCTTTCATGTGTAACGAAACGGCTGCTCGTTACACTTCAGGGTATCAAGCGGGCACCATTGTACATCATGCGGGTCCCGCACGGACAAGCGGAAAGCAAGTGCTCGACAAAAAAGAACATCAAGGAGGGCAAGGTGATTTATTCCCACAAGGCGGCACCGGATATTGAGGTGCTCACGTCAAATTTTCCGATCCCAGGTTTCGGGATGGTTCCCATCAACGCGTTTGTCATCAAGGGATCGGAACCCATTTTGGTCGATACAGGGTCGGCCGTGGAGAGCAAGGAGTTCATGCCAGCATTGCGGTCGGTAATCGATCCCGCAGACCTGAGATGGATCTGGCTGACCCACACGGACTTCGACCACATGGGCAGTTTGCAGCAGTTGCTCTCCGAAAACCCGAAGATCCGGTTGATCACAAACTTTCTCGGCGTCGGCATCATGAGCCTGTTTGCACCGCTGCCGCTGGACAGGGTCTACCTCATCAACTCCGGCGAAAAAATCAACGTGGGCGACCGCACACTCACGGCGTTCCGGCCTCCTGCGTTCGACAACCCTTCCACCACGGGCTTTTACGATGACAAGTCGTCAATCCTCTTCAGCTCCGACTGCTTTGGAGCGCTCCTCTCTGAGGTTCCAGAGAATGCGGCTGATCTCTCCGACGAGGCTCTGAGCAACGGCCAGGTCTTCTGGGCCACGGTGGACGCACCATGGCTACACAAAGCGGACGAGGGCATTCTTGCGAAAGAACTGGATGTCATCCGCAAGATGGAGCCGAAGATGGTGCTCAGCAGCCATCTGCCGCCCGCCCCCGGAAATATGACGAACAAGTTGTTGAAGTCGCTGGCCGCTGCTCCCAAAGCCCAGCCGTTCGTCGGACCCAATCAGGCTGCGCTCGAGGAGATGCTGAAGAAGATGACCCATGAGCCTGCATAGGTGGCGCTGGTAGTTCCAGGCGCCGGATGCATGCTACACTCCACAGTTCCCGACACGGACCTGGTGGGGTACCCGCTGTACCGCCCATGAGCAACGGGGCATACAAATTCATCAACAGAAAAGGAGCATTCAATGAGTTCCAACGATATAAAGGCAGTCGCTGATTTTCTTATCGCGGATTTTGAAAATGAAATGAAGACCACCCTGCGCGTCTTCGAGGCCGTTCCTGCCGGCCACCTCAATTACCAACCGGACCCAAAGGCTAAGGACGCCTTGGGGCTCGTCCGGCATATCACGCTTGAAGACCCCTGGATGCTAACCTCCGTCGCTGACGGGCAATTCACACCTCCGCCGGACGCTTCTGACGCCTGCGGAATTATGAGTCCGGCCGACGCCATCGCGCGTTACAAGCAGGAGGTTCCGGCCGCACTTGATCGCGTCCGGGCCCTGCCGGCGGAGAAACTGACGGCCAACATTGACCTGCTCGGCTTGATCCAGATGCCTGCCATCAACCTCCTGGCTATGGCGCTGAAGCACTCGGTGCACCACCGCGGCCAGCTCAGCACCTATCTGCGACCGATGGGCGGCAAGAATCCGTCAATCTACGGCCCTACGGCGGACACTGCCCCCATCAATGTCGGCTCTCACGCATGAAACGGACTATTCGATTTGTGGCCTGCTGACCGTTTGGGGTGTGGAGTTGCGGAGGCGGGCCTGGTGCCCGGCCTTCCTAACAGGCCGGGCAAGGGCGAGGGGGGTGCAAACCTTGTGCACCCCACGTCTTTGACGCTGCCCCTCCTGGCCGCCCGTCCCCTACCTTGGGGCTGCTTCGTCCGTAGCGGGCGGGCGGCGGGAGAACATCTCTTCAATTAGTTCGCGATAGCGTTCTTCCACCACCGGGCGCTTGACCTTCAGCGTGGCGGAAAGCTCGCCGGCAGCGATGGTGAGTTCTTTCGGCAGCAGCGCAATCTGGCGGATGCGTTCATGGGGCGGCAAAGGCTTGCAGGCTTCATCTACCTGCGCTTGCAGGAAAGCGTGGATCTTTTCGTTCTTTACAAGATTTTCGCGCCCGGCAAAGCCGATTCCCTGCTCCCGCGCGAAGGATTCGAGCGCAGCAAAGTTAGGGACGATGAGCGATCCGACAAACTTTCTTGCATCGCCCAGCACCACAAGCTGCGCCACGTAGCGGTGTCCCTGGAAAAGATTTTCCAGCCTTTCCGGTGAAACATACTTACCGCCGGAAGTCTTGAAGAGGTTCTTCTTGCGACCGGTGATAGAAAGGAAGCCTTCCTCGTCGAGCAAGCCCAGGTCGCCAGTGTGGAACCACCCGTCAGCAAAGGCCTCGCCGTTCCGTTCATCCTGGTGAAAGTATCCCGGGGTCACATTGGGTCCGCGGACCAGAATTTCCCGCCCGGTGTGGCCCTCGGCATCTATAGTTTCCTCACCCAACTTGACTTCCACGCCGGGAATCACCTGCCCCACCGTGCCGAGTTTCACTGCGCCCGGATGGTTGACAGCAATCACCGGGGAAGTCTCCGTCAGGCCGTAACCTTCATAAATCGGAATACCAATGGAGAAGAAAAACTCCGCCAAGTCCTGACTGAGCGGGGCGGCGCCGGAGATCAGCAGCCGCAGCCGTCCGCCCATCTGCGAGCGAATCTTTGAATAAACAACTCTATCAGCCAAGGCCCGCTTCAAGCTCAGGCCCGGCGGAGCCGAGCGGCCGCCAAGGCTGTATGGGAACCATTCGCGGCCCGTGCGCAGCGCCCACCCGAACAGCCGCTGCTTGGATGGCGGAAGATGGCGAACTTCTTCCATCACTTTTTCACGGATTTTCTCTACCAGCCGCGGGACAACGGCCATCAGAGTCGGACGCACTTCGCGCAAGTTCTGAGGCAGTGTATCGATGCTTTCCGCGTACGCAATCGAGACGCCCTGCGCCATGTAATAAAAATCGATCATCCGCTCAAAGATGTGGGCCAGCGGCAGGAACGCCATGCTGACGTCGCCGGGGTGAAAGTCAAACAAGCGATCGCAGGCCTGAATGTTTGAAGCGATGTTGGCGTGCGTCAGAACCACGCCTTTAAACACGCCGGTGGTTCCGGAGGTATAAACGATGCTTGCAATGTCTCCCGGCTGCGTACGAAGTGCCTGATCCTCCAGGGACTTTACCGGGTCAGTCCCGGCGGCGCTTTCCCGCCCGGCAAGTTCTTTCCAGTAAAGGACGTCCGCAAACTCGCCCGGATCAGAATCCATGGCCACCACGAATTTCAGCTCCGTCACGCTCGACCGCACGGCCAAAACTTTTTTGAGCTGGTCCCGGGTGGAGACCACTATCCCTTTCGAGCCGGAATCGCGAAGAATGAACTCAACATCGCCTTCCAGCAGGGTGGAGTAAAGCGGAACAGTGACGGCCCCGAGTCCAAGGATGGCGTAATCGGTGAGCGCCCATTCCAGCCGATTTTCCGACAGCAAGGCAACGCGGTCGCCCGGGCCGATGCCCAGCTCCTGGAACGCTTGCGCCAGCGCGGCAACTTTCAAAAGCACGTCGCGCGAAGCGACTCCGCGATAACGGCCTTCAGTCTTGGTCAGGAAGGCGTCGGGCTTCTGATGATCCTCCATCGCCTGCAGAAACAATTCATTGATGGTCTTAAATGGTTTCGATTCCATGTACTCTCACGCCCCTGGTTTGTGAAGGACAGCGGACCGATGAAAATTCTAGCACAGACCTGGCGCCAGCCACGCTGTGGGCGAACAAATCACGCAGGGCTGGACATGCTGGCACGCTCTAAGATCCGCCGCTTCGGTTCGTCAACCGGCGGCGGGCTTTTTCTCCGCCGCATAATCGACTAAGATTCAGCAGGAGAATTGTGGTAATGGGGCAGCCCAAGACAGGTATTGGAGATCGCGGCCGCCAACCCGGCGGGCAGGGACAGCCGGTGCGCGCTCCTCGCGGAGCGAACCTCAGTTGCCAGGGCTGGACGCAGGAAGCCGCCCTGCGCATGCTGATGAATTCCCTCGACCCTGAAGTCGCCGAACAGCCGGGCGATCTGATTGCCTGTGGCGCTACGGCAAAAGTTCTGCGCGACTGGGAAAGCTTCCACGCAATCGTAGGAGCTCTCGGGGCTCTTAAGAACGATGAAACGCTTCTGGTTGAAAGTGGAAAGCCGGGCGGTGTTGTAGAGACACATCAGGAAGCCCCGCGCGTCCTGATTTTCAACTCAGGCATCTCCATGCACGGCCCGGTTTCAGAAAATTTGCAATCACGGGCGCCGGTACAGCCGCAGACCTCTGCGACAAGCTGGACTTACGTGGGCACTCAGGAAACGCTGCCGACCGCCTTCTTGGTTTTGGACGCTATTGGTCGGAAGCACTTCAGCGGAGACCTGGCCGGCAAGCTGATTGTTTCGGGTGGGATGGGAGCAGCAGGAGGCGCTCTGCCGCTCGCTGCCGGAATGATTGGCGCAGCTTTCCTCGGCATCGACGTGGATGGCGAACGCATCCGCCGCCGCATCCGCGCTGGCTATTGTGATTACTGCGTCAATACTCTGGACGAGGCATTGCGAATCCTGAAAAACTCCGTGCGCCAGAAGCAGGGTGTCTCCGTGGGACTTGTTGGCAACTGCGCGGACGTCATTCCCGAGCTCGCCAGCCGGGGCGTTCTCCCGGACATTCTCACAGACCAGACCAGCGCCCACGATCTTCTCTACGGGTACTTCCCTTCCGGCATGGACCTGGAGGAAGCCGGCTCGCTGCGGCATAAGAATCCCGAGGAATATTTGTCCCGTTCATGCGAGTCGCTTGCCCGGCATTTTAACGGGATACTGGCGCTCCAGAAAATGGGCTCCATTGCCTTTGAGTTTGGAAACAACATCTGCGCCGCAGCAGAGGAGTGTGGAGTGGTGAACGCTTCTTCGGCTCTTGTGAGCTCCGCCGAATCTTATCTTCACCCGCTGCTTGATGAGGGCATGATCCCTGTCCGTTGGGTGGCGATTTCCGGCGAACCGGGGGACATTCGCCGGCTTGACGATCTGGCGCTCGAACTTTTTCCTGATGACGCGCAACTGGCCCGATGGATTCCGCTGGCAAGAAAACATGTGCGGTTCCAGGGTCTCCCGGCGCGGGTCTGTTGGATGCGGGAGGAGGCACGAGCTTTATTGGCCGAACGCGTGAACGGCCTTGTTGCAAAGGAAGCGTTCAAAGCTCCCATGGTGATGGCACTGGACCAGGCCGCCACAGCCGTCAAACATTCACACAATGCAGAATCCGAAGATCAGAAGGAAGCAAGCGAGACCACGCGCAATTTGACGGCGCTGAATGCAACGTTGAGCACAGCCTCAGGCGCAAGCTGGCTGTCGCTCGAAATCGGCGTAAGCAGCAGCCGCGCAACCGTGGTGCTGGTGGCGGACGGCACACCGCAAGCCGCAAAAGCTCTCCGGCGTGTCCTGAAAAACGACTACGCGCTTGAAATCATGCGACAAGTCTCCGGCGCGCCTGGGTAAACCACTTTTTCCGCGCGCGGCACCGAATGCAAGGCTCGCGGCCCCTGAGTCTCGCGCAACGGGACGATTAGCCTTCAACTCTTCTTCGCAGTGACGGCAAAGAAAGCAGCCGGCAACTGCTCAACTTTCCGGCTCTTGCATTTAGGGCACGCCGGCAGGAGCTTTTCGTATTCGGTTAGGCTAAGGACCAGGGTGAACCGCTTGTTGCACTCTTTGCACAAATATTCGTAGATAGGCATCGAGTTTCACCTCCGGCTGTTCTTATAACTAGATTATAGCAAGACAATCTGCTGCATCCCATGCCTTCCGATGGGCGGACCTGCCGTGAGCTGCGGAGTAAACCCTTAAATGATGGAATGACGATAATGCTTTTAAAATGTGGCAATTGGCCGATACCGCCCGGGACGGTTGTGTGTTAAATTCTCACTGTGCATACCATTGTGGAGTGCGTTCCCAATTTTAGCGAAGGGGAGGACAGGAACAAGGTCGAGTCCATCCTCCAGGCGCTGCTTGCCGGCCCTGACGTCCACCTGCTCGGCACCCAGATGGATGCGGGCCACAACCGTACGGTAGTGACGTTTGTCGCCAGCCGTGAAAGCGCGAGCGAAGCAGCGTTGCGGGCCATCGGACGCGCCGCCGAACTCATCGACCTGAACGACCACCGCGGCGTGCACCCCCGCATGGGCGCTACCGACGTTGTGCCCTTCATTCCCATCAAGGGTGTTGATCTCCGTCATTGCGTTAAGATCGCGCGCTCGGTTGCTCAGGAGACCTGGCGGCGCTTCCGAATTCCGACCTACCTTTACGAAGCGGCGGCCCGCGATCCCCGCAGAAAGAACCTTGAATACGTGAGGCGTGGACAGTTTGAACAGTTGCGCGAGGAAGTCCGAAAGAATCCCGATCGCCGGCCCGACTTTGGCGATGCCGAACTGCATCCGACAGCCGGGGCAACAGCCGTTGGCGCCAGGAATTTTCTAATTGCCTACAACATCAATCTGAACACCACCAATCTCAGCCTGGCCAAATCCGTTGCCAGAAAAATTCGCGCTTCAGATGGAGGCTTCCCGGCAGTGAAAGCGATCGGCGTGGATGTCAAAGCCCTTGGCCTCGTACAGGTCTCCATCAACCTGACGGATTTCCTGACCACTTCCATTGGCATTGTCTTTGACGCCGTTGCAGCCGAGGCTGCGCACGCAGGCGTCACTATTGAAAGCAGTGAGATTGTGGGGCTTGTACCGCGCCGGGCAATTGAGAGCGCGGACATACCACGTCTCAAACTGCGGAACTTCGGCCCTCACCTGATCCTGGAAAATCAGCTTGCGGAAGCACAGGGGAATGTCTCTTAAGTCGGACGCTTCCTGCGGCTCCGTTACAACAGACCGCGCCGGGCTAAAAAGAAATCCGGAATGCCACGCCGAAAATAGACCAGAAAGGGCGCGATCCCTGGCTAAGCCGTCTTTGCCTCTGCCGCAGACACCCATAGCTTTTTTGCAGCAGATTCGCCAAGGCTGACGGATCTCCTGCCCAAACGCAGGCTCAGAGTGCCATCGTAATTGCGCCGGGAGATCTGAATTTGAACGCCCGGACGGATTCCCAGTTGGTCGAAATACTCAAGCAGTTTGCGGTCGCGTTCGTGCACGCTGTCCACGCGAACCCATGACCCGGGGGCTGCCTCCCACAGCTGCCGGAGACCCAATTTGCGGCGCTCTCGGGCGCTTTTGTTGATCTGGTTCCCATGCGGGCAGGCGCCGTCTCGCCCCAGCTTTTCGATCAGCTTCCTTTCCAGGTCCTCGGAAACCGAATGCTCCAGGCGCTCCGCCTCGTCGTGGATTTTGTACCACTCCATCCCCAGGATTTCGTGAAGAAAGCGCTCCACCAGGTGGTGGCGAAATCGCAGCCGGTCAGAAATCTTCCTGCCTTCAGCCGTCAGGGAGATTCGGCCCTTGCGGTCCACCTGCGCAACCTTGTCCCGCCTGAGGCGCCTCAGGGCCAGCGCCACTGCGGGCGGTGTAACGTCCAGCCAACGCGCGATCGTCGCTGCAATAGCAATGCCCTCCTCGGCCTCGGCTTCTGCAATGGCCTTCAGGTAGTCTTCTTTTGAAATAGTCAGTTTCATTGAAAACGTTAACCCGGGTTTACAATGCCTTCGGCCAATGCGCCACAATCGGGGCCGATAACCAGGCAGGTTCTATGTTAGGCCTTTTTCGCGGCCGAAATAACACAAATTGCGGTTGACACCCTCCGGTCCATAGTATTAACTATAGTTTATTTTAATTGTGAATCTGTAGTAAATAGTTGCCGCGAGTCGTCTCTGGCATGGCCCATCAACAGGATAAATCAGAAACCACCGTCCAGCCTCCGCTTGACACCAGCAAGGCAGGAATTGAAGCCGGCACCCAACCACCCAGACGCGGTCTATCGCTTGAAGGGCTGCATGGCACCGTGGAAGTTCCGTCGCACGAAGCGGGCTTCTGGCGGAACTGGTGGGCATTTGTGGGGCCCGCGATTCTGGTCAGTGTCGGTTACATGGATCCCGGAAACTGGGGCACCGATCTGGCAGCCGGGGCCGATTTCAAATACGGCTTGCTTTGGGTAGTTGCCCTGGCGAGTCTGATGGCCATCTTCATGCAGGTCATTGCGGCGCGGCTGGGCGTGGTCACCGGCATGGACCTCGCGCAATGCTGCCGCGATTGGTATCCGCGCTGGAGTCGAGTTCCAAACTGGCTGTTCTGTGAACTCGCCATCGCCGCCTGCGACCTGGCGGAGGTCCTGGGCAGTGCCGTCGCGCTCAACCTCCTCTTCGGTATTCCTTTGCTCTGGGCGGTAATCATAACGGGGTGCGATGTCCTTCTGCTGCTCGGCTTGCAGCGGTTCGGTATGCGGACCATCGAGGCAGTAATCCTGCTGCTGATAGCCACCATGGGGGTCTGCTATTTCATCGAGATCTTCGTGCTGCCCCAGACGCGTCCGAGCTTCATGGAGATGGGTGGCGCCCTTTTCCGGCCGGGGTTCGGCCAAAGCGGCATGGTCGTATTGGCCATCGGCATTATCGGCGCCACGGTGATGCCCCATAATCTGTATCTCCATTCGGCCCTGGTGCAAAGCCGCAAACTCCAGAAGGACGACCGCTCCATCCGCAGCGGAATAATGTTCAATACCATTGACGCATCCGTGGCGCTGACCATCGCTTTCTTCCTGAACGCCGCAATCCTGGTGCTTGCCGCCCTGGTCTTTTACGGCAAGACCAGCGTGATTGTCCCGGGCGAGGGCCTGATCAGGTTCACCGCTGAAACGGACTGGATCCGCGTCGCTTATCTCACCCTGGCCCCGCTGCTCGGAACCGCTCTCGCCAGTACGCTGTTCGCAGTGGCACTGCTGGCCAGTGGACAGAGCAGTACTATTACCGGCACGCTGGCTGGACAGGTAGTGATGGAAGGCTTCATGCACTGGCGAATCCGGCCCTGGCTCCGGCGGCTCATCACCCGCTCGGTGGCGATCATCCCCGCAATTTTGATCATCGGAGTTCGCGGCAGCGGCAGCGTCACGGACCTGCTTGTCCTCAGCCAGGTTGTGCTGGCTATGCAGCTTCCGTTCGCCATGTTTCCTCTGCTACACTTCACAAGTTCCCGTAAGCGCATGGGCAAGTGGCGAAACGGTTGGTTTCTCATAGTCGTCGGTTGGGCCAGCGCACTGATTATCACCGTAATGGACCTCTACGGGTTACCGGAAGCGCTCAAGAGCGCCTGGATGGTCGTTACCGGTCACTGAGAGCAGCCGGAAACAAACAGTGGCGCAGAAAACTGTTATGTACAACAAGATCCTGGTAACACTGGACACGACTCCCACCGACCGCGCGATCATTGAACACATCAAGGCGCTGGCCAAAATCATGCACAGCCGTGTCGCTCTTCTGCACGTTGCCGACGGCTGGGCAGCGCGCATGTACGGGCCCGACGCCGTAAGTCCCGAAGTTACGGAAGACAAGGCATACCTGGAAGAAGTCCGGGCCGAATTCGAGGCGGAGGGTATACCAGCCGAAGCCGCGCTTGCCTTTGGTGATCCGGCGGACGAAATCGTCAAGTGGGTCCAGCAGGAGGGCTGCGACCTTGTGGCCATGAGCACCCATGGGCACCGGTTTGTTAAAGACCTGTTTTTAGGAACAACCGCGCCAAAGGTACAGCATCGCGTCAGCGTCCCTGTGCTCCTGCTTCGCGCCAAATAATGCGCCAAGGTAACAACTCAATTGATTGTCGTGCCGACTCTGAGTCCGACATTCGTGCAACCGTGCTGAAACCGGACTCGGCCCCGCAGAAACAAGCAGCGCCGGTCCCCGCAGCGCTGTAGACTGGCGTTCCCCAGAAAATCAATATATTGTAGTAGCGAATTTCGTTTATCAGAATCACTGCTCATGTTGATTCAAGGCTATGCAACTTCGGAGGGGACCACCCGCTACCACAAGCGGCACTCCGATCGTCTGCCGGGACATTACCGTCAGTCACACGAACTCTGGCTCAGTTCCATCGGTCTTGGAACTTATCTGGGCGATCCCACGGAAGAAGTTGATAACCTTTACGCGCAAACCGTTGTTCTGGCGGCGCGTGCGGGGGTGAACGTCTTCGACACCGCGGTGAATTACCGCCACATGCATAGTGAGCGCGCCATCGGGAGAGCCATCTCGGAATTGATTTTGTCAGGCACTGCCCAGCGCGACGAAATGATGCTGGCAACCAAGGGTGGCTTTCTCAGCTACGACGGCAAAGAGCCCGATGATCCTTCGGCCTATTTCCGTGAGAAGCTGGTTCGCACCGGCCTGGTCCAGCCGGAAGAAATTGTCGCCGGCTGCCACACGCTTTCTCCGCGTTATCTCGAACAGCAGATTGACGTGAGCCGCGGCAATCTCGGCATCGGCACAATTGACCTCTACTACCTTCATAATCCCGAGACCCAACTCCGTGACGTTTCCCGCGAAGAATTCCTGCGGCGCTTGCGGAAGGCCATTGCCGTACTGGAGCAGGCCGTTGCAGACCTCAAAATTCGCATGTACGGCGCGGCAACGTGGAATGGCTTCCGCGTTCAGGCATCCTCCCAGGAGGCCATCTCGCTGGAAGAAATTCTCCGCGTGGCACGAGAGGTTGGAGGGCAAAACCATCATTTCGGGGCCATCCAACTTCCCTTTAACATCGCCATGCCGGAGGCCCTGGCCGCGAACACGCAGGCTTCGAACGGCCGCCTTGTGCCGCTGCTCCACGTCGCCCGCGAACACAACCTGATGGTGTTTTCAAGCGCCAGCCTGCTGCAGGGCCACCTTGCGCAAGGACTGCCAGCCGGCTTCCAGCAGTGGATCCCGGGTCTTGCCACAGACGCTCAGCGCGCCATCCAGTTTGTCCGGTCAACTCCGGGAATCACCTGCGCTCTGGTGGGCATGGGCAGGCGCGAGCACCTGGAGGAAAACATCGCAACGGCGCTGCAGCCGCCGCTTCCACTCACCGATTATCGGAGGATGTTTCAGAAGTGACGGCGAGGGTCATCCTGTTCCCAGGTAACGAACCTTTCGCTGGCTTGTAGGGCAACTGAAAGTATCTGGAAACGGTTGGAAGAATTCCCTAAGACCCTTCTATGGATTCAACCGTGGCGCTTGACAGTCCGCTGTCTTTTCGCTACGTTGCACTTTAGTCCGGGCTTTTGGAATTTCACTATTGCGAGGGCGAGTTGGCTGGAAAACAGATTATTTCAATCACCACGGATTTTGGCGAAGACGATCATTTTGTGGGGGCCATGAAGGGGGTGATTCTCAGCATCAACCCCGACGCCACCATCGTTGACATCAATCACCATGTAAATTCCTACGACATCTTCGACGGCGCCTACAGTTTGTCGCAGAGCTATCACCTCTTCCCTCCAGGCACCATCCATCTTGTGGTGGTAGACCCTGGAGTGGGGTCAGAGCGGCGCCCTATTATCGTCCAATCGAAAGATTACAGGTTTGTAGCACCCGACAATGGAGTGCTTTCCATGGTTTACGAGAGCGAGGAGCGCGTGGAAGTCCGCCAGGTAACCTCCGAACATTTTTTCCGAAAACCGGTCAGCAACACTTTCCATGGCCGGGACATTTTTTCGCCTGTCGCCGCGTGGCTCAGTCGTGGAATGGAAGTCGAAAAGTTCGGCAGCGTTATCACCGATTATGCAAGGTTCACTTCGGTGAGGCCCAAACGGGAAAACGGCGCCCTCATCAAAGGTGTCGCCATCAAGGTGGACAAGTTCGGAAATGTGGTTACGAACATTACGCCCGACGATGTCCCTCAGATATTTGCCCGCGACCCGCTGCCTTTCTGCATCCGGATCAATGGGCATGAAATCACCCGGGTCCGTGACTCCTTTGCGGCAGGCGGACCTTCAGAACTTTTTGCCGTGGTCGGCAGTTCGGGGTTTATTGAAATCTGCACCAATCGCGGCTCTGCTGCAAAGGCACTGAATGTCAACCGTGGAGTTGAAGTGGAAATTGCGCTGGCGGCTCCATCAGCCGAAAGCGCCTCATAATTCTCCGGGAGGCTATGCCGAAGTTCCTTTGGGCCGTACAGGCGCCACCTTGGGACGGGCGCCCTTGCTGCCAAGTTTCTCAATCTTCACTTTTGACACGCGCAGGCCGTCCATATCCACCACGGTGTAAACGCGGCCTTCGTAAGCAAAACTCTCGCCGCCCTTGGGGATTTTGCCCAGGCAATCGAGCACAAAACCCGCCAGTGTCTCATAGCCTTCACCGCGCGGGAGCACAATCTCATAATCATCAGCGAGCTCGCGCAAATTGAGGGCCGCATCCACCACCAGAACGTCCTCACCCAGCTTCTTGATTGCCGCCTCTTCGCGGTCATACTCGTCCTGGATTTCGCCCACAATCTGCTCCAGGACGTCCTCAATGGTCACCAGCCCTACAAAGGTGCCGAACTCGTCCACCACCAGCGCCAGGTGTGCGCGACGCCTGCGGGCCTCATCAAGCAGCTTGATCAGGGGCATGGTTTCCGGAACGATCATCGGCGGGCGCAGCAACGACATCATGTCCATCGGATCATCGAGGGGAATGTGATGGCTGAGGCGGTCGAACGCAACGCCCAGCAGGTCGCGGGAATAGAGGATTCCGATAATGTGGTCAGGCGTCCCCTCGTAGATGGGGACGCGCGAGTGCTGGTCACGAACGATGCTCTCCAGCAGGAAATGAAGGTCTTTGCTTAGCGGCAACGACGTGATCTGGTTCCTTGGCACCATGATCTCGCGCACCAGTGCGCGGTGAAGATCGAAGATACTGTGGATCATCTCTTCCTGTTCCTCGCCCAGCAATCCGCGTTTGCGCACTCCCGTAACGATGAGTTCCACTTCCTCCAGACTGTGCATGTCGCCATGCCCGGCCGACGCCGTAACGCCAACCACCCGTGTCACGGCACTCGCCAGCCGGTCCATTACCAGCACGGGGACGCGCACCACGCGCATGAACACAGTGAGCGGCAGGGCAAAGATCAGGGCCACCCTTTCCGCGCGTTCGTAGCCGATTGTCTTCGGCGCAAGCTCACCCAGAACCATTAGCAGGCCTGTAATCAGCACAAAAGCAAGTACGGTGGCAAGCCCGTGCGATACCGGGCCGAGAAAATGGTTGATCCTCCCCTCGAACAACTCGCGGATGTCCTCCGCCAGCATCGACTCACCCAGCCAGCCCAGCAGCAGACTTGCAGCGGTAACACCAAGTTGCAGTGCCGAGAAAAGGCGGGTGGGATAGGCCAGGATTTTCTGCACCTGCGCGGCGTGCGAATTGCCCATCCGCACAAGCTGCTGCAAGCGGCTGCGCCGGACGCTCAGCAGCGCGTACTCGGTGGCTACAAAGAAAGCATTCACCGCGATCAGGCCCAGGATCAGCGTCCCTTGCAAAAATAAGCTCATGGCAGGTTCCCTGCACTGCATTCTAGCCTGAAAACGGGCTGCGAAGAAAAGTCCCCTGAAAAATGTCTCTCGATGGGACATTGCGAGAAACGCATGGCATCCTGCGTGCCGCAGCTTCTGCTAGAATGGGGAAGATGCAAAACGACATTGTAGATGTTGTTGAGAACCGGCCATTAACCGGCGGCCATTTTCTTCTGAACCTTCTCGCTCCACGCCAGGCCGAGGCCACACGGCCCGGGCAGTTTGCCATGGTCCGTTTGCTGGAGCACTCAGACGTGTTGCTGCGCCGCCCGATGAGTATCTTCGATGTCAGGCCGCGTGAGGCAGCAGGCAGGACTGCCGCAAACGGCGCCGCTCCGGAAATTATTCAGCTTCTCTACAAAATTGTCGGACGCGGAACCCGCCTGATGGCTATGCTCAAACCCGGCGACCGGGTGGAACTGCTGGCGCCACTGGGCCACGGCTTTTTCGAGGAAGAATACCTGACCGTCGCCCAGTCCTCGGATGAAGTTCTCCACGTCGCAGGCGGCATTGGCATCGCGGCTTTGCTGCTACCTGTGCGCCAGATTGCCAAAGCAGGCCTTCGCCAGCGGCTTTTTTTCGGAGGTCGCACGCGTGACGACCTGGTGGGCACAGAAGACTTTGGGAATTACGTCGAGGAAATGGTCCTGGCAACAGAAAACGGCTCGAAGGGCCACCAGGGATTTGTGACCACGCCGCTTGAAAAATATCTTGCAGGTCACTCCAAGGAGAAATTCCTGCTGATGGCCTGCGGTCCCTGGGCGATGCTGCGCGCTACTGTTGAACTGGCGCAGCGTTACGGCCATCCATGCCTGGTCTCGATGGAAAACCGCATGGGATGCGGCCTCGGCGTGTGCCTGGGATGCTCCATCCGCGTGGAAGGAACAGGGCACTCTGCTTACGAGCGCGTCTGCACCGAAGGGCCGGTGTTTAGCGCCGGGCGCGTGATCTGGGAGAACGAAGAGATTCCCAAGACTTAATCGAATGAAGGACCAGCCTCATCAACAACGGAGCCAGGGCATGCCATCGGCTGGCAGCGAAGACCAGTTCTCTCCCCGTATCGACGTCGACATCGCCGGGATTCATTTTGAGAACCCTGTGCTGACCGCCAGCGGCACTTTCGGTTACGGCCAGGAATTTGCCCAACTGATTGACCTGAATCAGCTTGGCGGGATTTGCGTGAAAGGCATCTCCGCCGATCCCATGGAAGGCAATCCTTCGCCGCGCATTTATGAAACCGAAGCCGGAATGCTAAACGCCATCGGCCTGCAGAATGTGGGCGCCGAAAGATTCCTGAAGGAGAAGCTTCCCTTCCTCCGCACGCTGCGCACGCGCTGCATCGTGAACGTCTTCGGCTACTCCACCGAAGACTATGTCCGCGCTATCGAGATTCTGAACGAAGGTGAAGGCATCCACGGCTATGAGCTGAACATCTCCTGCCCCAACACGCGTTGCGGCGGCATGGTCTACGGAAACGATCCGCGCCTGACCGCTGAAGTGGTTGCGGCCAGCAAGAAAGCCGCGCGCTATCCCCTGATCGTAAAGCTCTCGCCCAACGTTACCGACATCACGGAGCTTGCCCGTGCCGCCGAGGACGCCGGCGCCGACGCGCTCTCACTGGTTAACACTTTTGTCGGAATGGCCATCGACGTTGAGACCTGCACGCCGCGTATTTCAAACATCACCGGAGGTCTTTCCGGCCCGGCCATCAAACCGCTGGCCGTGCGCATGGTCTACCAGACCTTCCGAGCCGTTAAGATCCCCATCATCGGAATCGGCGGCATCGCCACCGCCGAGGATGCGCTGGAATTCATCATCGCCGGCGCGCGCGCAATCCAGATCGGCACTGCCAACTTCTACGCGCCGGAAACAGCACTTCGTGTCGCTGAGGGCATCCGCGATTATTGCCGCCGCAAGCGAAAGCACCTCACAGACGTTGTTGGCACCTTGAAGGTCCCGCACGAAGCAGCCGTCCACACCTCCGCTCACTGATTCAGGCCAGCAAGCCTGGGGTTCTACCTTGCGGCTATTGATAGGGCAGTGTTTTCAGCAGCTCTTTTTCTGATTTCGAGGGGCCGGTCGTTGCAGTGGCGCGAACCATCATCACGGCGGAGCCAGACGCCATCTCCTGGTAATAGCCAACAAAACGCTTTGGCTCCGGGGCATCGTACGGCTTCAGATTCATAGCCCAGCGATACGCGATCGGCTGGTACCAGAGCTCTGCTTCCACCTGGAATGGCGCCTCGCCACTGCCAAGCGCGACTGAGTAGCGGACGGTATCCCCACCGCCGGTAAAATCAGGGTCTTCTTCCGCTTTTCCATGCACCGCGATGTCTTTGTCCACCGTCCGCTTGTCGAAGCCCTCGGGAAGAAGTCGGTTGTCTTTGATGTACCGAACACCGGTGAGCAATCCCGTCGTCACCTTGCCTTCACGGTCAGCCAGAATCGCCTCATAAATCTCCACCTGGTCGGGACGTGTAATTTCCGCAAAATGAGGTTCGAAGCGCGTTGCGTCCGCGTCATTATCGTTTCCCACGATGGAGCCATCGGGACGGAGCGCCCCGGATTCAAAAACAACCCGGCCGTGGCCGTCGCGCACCATCACATGCAGCCACACGCGGCGCGAAGGGTAAGCCGTGGGCAGCTTGTGCCCGCCAAGATTTTCGATGGACACTTCCGCTTCCAGATGGCCATCACGAGCATCGAGACCATTGATGCGGATCTTCGCAGCTTCCGATTGCAGGTGGGCAATCGTTCGGATTGCGGCGCTATTCAGATCCTCCGGCGGAGTTGTCACTGCCAGGTCGTTCCGGAAGCGGTTCAGCAGGCGTTGCATGAAGAAGTTGCCGCCTACGAAAGTATGTTGCGAGAAGCCCGCGCGCGGCTCTCCCAGCACCGAAGTAATCGGCACCTCCTCCGGCACTTTTGGCATATGGCAGTCCTGGCAGCTCGTCTTGTCTCTGTAGCTGCTGTGCACCCACTCCTGATAGGGCACCTGTTCTGGAAGTTCGCCGATCTCTTTGCCTTCCGCATCGAGCGCTTTGGTCAACAGCGTGTGGCAGGTGGCGCACAGCTCCGAGGAGCGGATTACCTTTGTTTCTTCGAACGGCTGGAAGGTGGAGGACGTCCGCATAATCGTCGCGTGGCCCTTGTCAACTTCAAATGGGCCGTATTCGTGGCGCTCACCGGCGGCCTTGCTGGTGTCAATCTTGAATCCGCCCACAAAACTTGCGCGCGTGCCCAGGCCATCGCCAGTGATCTGGTGACACACGGAGCAGGAGACACCGTCTTCCGCCATCTGGTCGGCGCGCGTGTTGTGGCCGGGTGGGAAATGCACAAACGCTTCGCCCTCTCTCCCGATCAGGTGAGATTCGTAGCGCATCATCGGCATGTGGCAAATGGTGCACTCGTCCTGGATGGCCGCGGCGGCGGTGGGGTGGTCAATGGCTTCACGCCGCACCCCCGCAATCCAGTACGGGTCGCGCCCCGAATTGGCCATCATGCTGGTCCGCCAGGCCACGCCGATGGAAATATCCTGGCCCGTGGAGGTGGAGATTCCGTTGTGGCACGCCACGCAGCGGTCCGAGGTCTCAAAATGCGAACCGAAAGTCTTAGGGTAGGAATTCCTCTGCGCCGAGGTCTTCGCCGCTTGCCCGGGCTGGGCCCTCGCGCCGCAAACGCAGGCCATCACGAGTGCCAGCAGGATGATCAAGGCCCGAATTGTGCGTTTTCCGATTCTCACTTACCAGCCCTGTTTCAAGCTGCCGTCCACATAGTCCCACAGGAAATAGATCATGAATTGCCTGGGGCGGTCCGCCGTATTGTTCAGCGGAACCCGGAACCCGACGTTGGCATAAATGTGCATGCGCTTGGCAATAGGAATCTGGATTTGCGGAATAACGTCCCAGTTGGTCACGGCGCCGGCCTCGAACTCCCGGTCGGCAATAAACTCCGCCATCGGCGTCCACCACCGGCCGAAGCGGTTTCCGGCAATAAACGTTTTGCCGACGGCCGTATGCAAGTAATAAGCGCGCGGTAATTTGTTCGGCTGCGTCGGAAATTCAAACCCCGTATGGAGCTGCAGGAAACTGTCTGCAGGCAGAATCTGCCCATAGGCCGCAAAAGTTTCAAAAACGGGTGACCCGGTCCCTGTCCCGATGCGCGGATTTCCCGTGGGCGCGATCACCTCACCGCCCACACTGAAGATGGAACCTTTTTTCAGGTCATCAAACAGCTTGCGTTTGTATCCGAGCGCAATATCGCCGAAGCCCGAGCGCGTGACACCGCTGTCATGCGCAATCTCGAATGGGACCGCGGCCTCAATCATGCCCGAGGGCCCGATGCGTTTCTCGTAGACCACCGAGGCGCTGCCGCCTGGCGTTCCGTGCAGATTCACCACTCCGTTCAGCACCACCTCGTCTTCGGGAAAGGCCTTTTCGGTCACCAGCGGGCGCGGAAGATTGAAATTGCCGCGGGGCCAGCTTTTCTCTGTGCACAGGCCGCGCAAGTACTCAATTACCATTCCGATCTGTTGCTGAGAAAGGGCGTCCCTGAACGCCGGCATGATCTCTGAAAATGCCCGCGCCGGGCCACCGTTGGTGATGATGGCACGCCATTGCAGATCGGGTTCCCGCGTGGCGGTGTAGCAGTCAGTGAAATCCGGAAAAGTGGACGGACGCTCAAACCCTGCCAGGTTTTGAGATTGGCCCTTCCCATCAGGGCCGTGGCAGGAAACACATCCCGCCATATAGATCTTTTTACCCGTGTCGAGCTGTAGTTGACTGCTGCCGGGCCGGGCAACCAACTCGACTCGATGCGCCGCCATGGCAGCCATTACAGCGGCCGCCAGCAGGCAGCCCCATGACAAGCAGAGCAATCGCCTGTCGCTCGCGATGGGGGAAACAACGGCTTTTCTTGTCTTGAAGAGTCTGTCGTGGATGGGAGTTTTGAAGGGCATCACGGTTTCCGCGTTTCCTTGGAATTCCCGATGTCAACTTCAGCTCGTAAATAAAATCATACCGCCGCCGCACCGACTTGTCGACCTTGGATTGGAGTTACCGCACAAAACAGTCGTGATGAGTGGCTGGTGATGAGTTCCGGGTTTTGAGTTATGAGTTCTGAGGAATGGGATAGAAACAGGTCAGCGGCTGGCAGCTTATTCTCAATTCAGATCGTGGGACACCATCAGTTTGAAGGTCAATTTGTCGGCTCCGTTGGTCACTCCGACGCCAACGCCTGTTTCGATATCCACCCACTTGCTGTGGTGGTCCATCACGGCCCAGACTTCGTGGAACTGGTTGTCGATGCTGTAAAAGTGGTTAAGTGGGCCGTCATCGGAATACTCCTCGGCGGCGACGGCCCAATCCTTGTCCAGGTTGTAGGCGATCCGTCCCGAGGGTACGAACTCGAGTCCGCCAAGGCCACCCGTATAGTCCGTATCGAGAATCGGATTGTAAATCAGGTCGAATTTGTGGAGGTGCGCGCCCACGATGCCACGCACTTCTGAGGAAATGCTGCGCGATTCCCAGAACGAACGGTTCACGCTGAACTCAAAATTAACACCGTAGAAGAACGTGTGGTCTTCGGCATGCGGCCGCACAAAGAGTTCGCGGAGCTTGAAACCGTCGAGCGACCCGCCGCGGCCCTTGGAATAGGCCGTGAAGACGGGCAGATAAAGGCCCTGCTCAAACCATGGCTTTACGCCATAGGCCCATTCCACTGCGCCGTTAACCGAGTTATCGGGAATAATTCCGCCAGGGAAGGCGGGGATCTTCCGGCCAATGGGTGTGAAGTTACTGTGAACCATCACGCTGGCCTTTCGGGGAGCCAGAATCGAACCATCGTAAACCTGGATCTCGTCCGTCTGCCCCCGGGCCGCGAGCGGCGCCACCAAACACACGAGGGCAAGCACGGCGCACGCGCGCGTCGCTTGCATATAAAGATGTCTTTTATGAAGCCCCATAAACGAATCAAAGAGTATACCGCAATTCTTGAGATGGCGTAGCGGGGCAAAATTTGTTGCCGGGCAGCAAGGCAACCTGTGGTATTTTGCCGTAGGTCTGTCACATCTTCGCCATGCAGGAAAACCTCGGGCAAAAATCGGACGCGCTCTCACCAGGCGGATGGCAGGCGCCCGCCATGTCGAGCACCCGGCGCTGGGTCCTGGTGATTCTGCTATTTGTCGCCGCGCTCATCAATTATCTTGACCGCGCCACCATCTCGGTGGCACTGCCCCGGATTTCCGGCGACCTGCTTCTCGGCCCCACAGCCAAAGGAGTGCTTCTCTCCGCCTTTTTCTGGTCGTACGCGCTGATGCAGGTCCCTATCGGCTGGCTCGCGGACCGCGTCAGCCTGCGCTGGCTTTATGCCGGGTCCTTTGCCCTCTGGTCGCTGGCCTGTGGCTTCACAGGGCTTGCGGGCAGCCTGGCCGTGCTGATTCTTCTGCGCATCGTTCTGGGCATTGGAGAATCCATTTATCTTCCCGGCAGCGTCAAATTCATCAGTCTCGCGTTTTCTCCCGAAGAGCGCGGCCTGCCCACCGCAATTTTTGACAGCGGTGTGCGCGCAGGACTGGCCATCGGAGCGCCGCTCGTCGCCTGGCTGGTGTCGCGCCACGGTTGGCGGAACATGTTCATGCTGGTGGGTTTCACGGCGCTGGTCTGGGTCCTGCCGTGGATCCTGGCCTTTCCATCGCGCTTGAGAAATGAAGGGGAGACGCACCAACCGCAGGTTGCCGCGCGCTCGCCCCGCAAGCCTCTTACCTTTAACCGCAACCTGGTCGGAGCAAGCCTTGGATTTTTCTGCTTTGGTTATTACAACTACCTGCTGGTCACCTGGCTGCCCGACTACCTGGTGGAGGTTCGTCACCTCACCCTTCTGAAAGCGGGCTTCCTCGCTGCCATCCCGTACATCGTTTGGGCGGTCTCAGAAGTGGCTGGGGGCTGGGTGTCTGACCGGCTGGTGCGCCATGGCTGGAACGAAACCCGCGTGAGGAAAGGGATGATCACCCTGGGCTTCGCCACCGGGCTGATGCTGATCCCGGCCGCGCTGGTTGGGAACCTTACGGCTTCCATCATTCTGCTGGCGGGAGGGTCGCTGGTTGGCCTTTCTTCCCCCAACATCCTGGTGACTTTTCAGGCCTGCGCACCGCACGATGAAGTCGGAATGTGGATGGGCTTCGGCAACTTTATCGGCAACATCGGCGGCGTCCTTTCGCCGCTCCTCACCGGAATTCTCATCAGCCGCACGGGTTCCTACGTCCCCGGATTTGCCCTCGCGCCCATCATCCTGGTCGCCGGATTGCTCGCCTTTTGGTTTGTAGTGGGAGAATTGAAACAACCAAAACCCTTCGCGTAATTCATGCGAGGGAGCGCCCTTCCTATGGGATCTTCGATTTGGCGCGATTATACACCCACGTAGAGCCTTGACAGGCCCGCCAGGTCAACGTATGATGATATTGGAATTACCCGCTAGGCCGAACTGTCACCGTACGGTGCGCGTGCCCGAAAGGGCTAGGCTAGCGGGTTTTTTGTTATCTGGGCCAGACCTGGACTCTGAGCTCCCTGGAACTGATGATTTTCCTGAAAAACCTGCGGTTCTTCTTGTCATGGCGGAATGACCTGAATATCGCTCCGGAAACCATGTCCACAAGCTGAAGAAGGTTGTTGGAATGAGACGGCTCCATCTTGACCTTTTTGATCAGCTCCGGGTTTCCGTCATTTATTTTCCTTCGCAAATAAGACCCAATGCTGTCTCGAAATCGTCTCTCCCCACAGCGATCAATAACCACAGTGGCCCGTTGCAAGTGCTCCTTGATATTTTCAAAAACCAGGCGCGTTGTATATTTGTAAAATGAATTCTTGTCCTTGAATCCTTCTCCCCATAATTTCGCCTTGTTCAAGACAACAGCGGAATAAAAGAAGTCCTGATCAATAACCCCTTTGAGAAATTGTTCTCTAATGAAATCACTACAACGATTAAAGTGGAACTCGTAATCCTCATGAAGCCGAAGAGCGGCCCGCATCTCACCAATGTGTATGTCACAGGCTGAAGCTGCGTCGTTTTCCTCGAAAAGAACGGTCGTGACGACGAAATATTTGGAACTCCCCTGCCGATCCTTCATCCCGCAGTCGCCCGACTCGTCTAAGAAAATGAGCATCGACTCTTATGAAACCCCACTGACCGGAACAAACTAAACAAAACGTTTGTGACGGTCAAGGCAGCTCGACCTGGCGCCAGAATTTTAGCGCGATAATTCTGGACCAATTTTTACGATTACTTCCCCGCCCCAAAATACGGGTCGGGTTCGGGAATGGCGGCGCCGTCCTTTCGAGGAGACGAGGCGCCGTAGTTGATGCCTGTGGTGGAATTGTGCAGCACGGCCTGGCCGCCGCCCATGGACGAGGCATAGGCGCCCCGCATGATGAGCACGTGCCCTTTCTGCTGGAGGCCCTGTAGGACGAAAGGTGGGAAGCGGTCTTCAATCAAAAAATTGCAGCCGCCCCATTCAAGCTTGGTAAACCGCGGAGCTTCCAGCGCTGCCTGGATGTTCATGCCGTAATCAACTATGTCCGACACAAACTGCGCGTGCGCCTGCGGCTGGTTGAATCCGCCCATGATACCGAAGCCGATGTGGAGGTCGCCCTTCTCCATGAAGGCCGGAATGATGGTGTGGTACGGCCGCTTGTGCGGCTTCAGTTCATCGGGATGCCCCGCCTCGAAGACGAACAGGCCGCCGCGGTTTTGCAACGGGATGCCATAATCGTCCGACACCACTCCGGACCCGAAGCCGTTGAACAGACTGTGGATCAGCGAGACGATGTTGCCATCCTTGTCCACCACTGACAGATAGATGGTGTCGTGCGCGCCCTCGAGCTCGGATGAGTTGCCGGGCGGCACGTCGCAATGAGCGTGCTTCATGTCGATGGTGGCGGCGCGCTTGGTCGCGTATCCCTTGGAGATGAGTCCCTCAACGGGAATCCTTGAAAACTTCGGATCGCCCACGTAGCGCCGCAGATCGGCGTAGGCCAGCCGCTGGGCTTCCATCTTTACGTGTAGCGCGTCGACGTTGAAGAATCCCCAGTCGGGCAGCGGGTACCTTTCAAAAATGTTCAGCATCTCGAGCGCCGCCAGTCCCTGGCCGTTGGGCGGTAGCTCGTAGACTTTCCAGCCGCGATAGGTGGTCGAGATGGGATCAACCCACTGCGCCTGGTACTCGCTGAAGTCGGAAAGCGTCATCACACCGCCCAATTCGTCCACGGTCTTCACAATCGCCTTGCCAATGTCGCCGTTGTAGAAAGCGTCGCGGCCCTGCTTTGCAATCAGTTCCAGAGCGCGCCCGTATTCGGGATTACGAAATAGTTCGCCAATTTCGGGCGGGCGGCCGCCGGGTAGAAAGACTCGCGTGGCGTTGGCGTTTGTTTCCAGCAGGCGCCGTCCCCCGTGCCAGTAGGCGTCAATCAGTTCGGTCACCGGATAGCCGTGCTCGGCAAAATAAATTGCGGGCTTAAACAACTCCGCCCAGGGCAGGCGACCATATTTCTCATGCATCTTGGCCCATCCATCCACGGAGCCCGGCACAGTGATGCTGAAAACGCCCTCTTGCGGCATGCTCGTGTAGCCCTTCTTCTTCAGGAAATCAACCGTCAGCTTTTCGGGCGCCCAGCCGCTGGCGTTCATCCCGGCCAGCTTGCCGGTCTTCGCATCGTAGATGATGGAGAACATGTCGCCGCCGATGCCGTCGTTCATGGGTTCCACTACGCCCATGGCCGCGTCGGCAGCAATCGCCGCGTCAACGGCTGAGCCCCCTCGCGCCAGGATCTGCACCCCGGCCTGCGAGGCCAAGGTCTGGCTGGTGGCCACAATGCCCAACGGCGTGATCACCATCGATCGCGCCTGGCTGCGGTCACCGTGGCTGGTGTAATTCTGTGCGTGTGTTGGCATAGCAATAAAGATTATGGCCAGTAAAGAGGTTTGAAGCAATCTGAGTTGTCTCATCGGCGCCCCATCAAAGAGTGAGATTTGGAAAAAGGGAAGAGTAACACCGAAAGGAAGATGTGGGAAGGATGAAAACGGCATGAAAAGTGATGAAAGGAAATTACGGATTACAAAATACGAGTTTGGAGTTCAGAGTGATAAGCAATGCCTACATAGCGGCGAGAACCAATCCATCGAAGGGCGCGAAAGAATCCAAGAAAAAACGGCGAACATCAAGATCGGAGGGCTGCGCCACTAGCTCCTTTCTGTGTCCTCTGTGGGCAAGAAGGCTCATGAAGGAAGACGTTGAGACCCTCTGTGCACTCTGTGTTAAAGCCTCGCCCTTCCCGGTTCACGGCATGATGACGTTGCGATAAGCTTCTACGGAAACCTTCCCGCATTCTTTCGCACGCGCAAGCCGTGTTGGGCCATGACCTTGAACTCGGCGGCGGTTGGCGGGCGCCAGTCGTCCAGAAGCTTCAAATTCTGTTCCAGTTCGCGGCGGCCATTGGGAGCCATCAACACCACACTCACGGCGGGATGGACCAGCGCAAAGCGGTACCATTCGGTTGCGGCGGGCGGAGTGAATTCGGGCGGATCGTCGTGCGTCTTTCGTCGCAAAGCTCCCCAGCGCTGCGCCGTATAGACAACTACGGGCATCCGCAGTCGCTCCGCTACGGGGAACACATCCTGCTCGGCCCCGCGATGCGCCGCGTTGTAGCGGACCATCAGCAAGTCCAGTTTCTTTTCTTCGGCGCAGGCGGCGGCCAGCTTGCGCTGGTGGGTGGTAAGGCCGATCAAACCCACGCGGCCCTGCTTCTTTGCTTCCTCCAGAAAGTGCAGCGCCCCGTCGCCGGAGGTGATTTGGTCCCATTCACGTTTGCGTTCGACGTAATAAAACGTCACGACGTCAATACGATGGGTGCGAAGCGTGCGAAAAGCGTCTTCAAGCTCACGCTCCGCGGAAGCGGCGTCACGCGCGTCCAGTTGCATGGCAACGGCAACACGTTCACGATCAATCAGGCCCCCGCGCAGGGCCTTGGCGATGCCGTCGTCGTAACCGCACCAGTTCAGGTAATTCACGCCGCGCTCAACCGCCAGCGTCACGTCCTCGGGCGCGAGGCTCGTATTGCCGCGCGTGGCAAGTCCCAGGCGCGTCACCAGAGGAAGCCCGCCGCCCAGTTCGACCCGGCGGGGCATCGCGTCCCGGTTGTGGATTGGTTGTGAATCGGTTTCCGTATGAGCCGGCGTTGCAGGAGGTCTGCTGCTCATCGTTGGGGAAGAATGAATGAACAGTTCTTCAGGCACATGGGCCGGAGGGAGTCCAGGAACTCCTTTCCTCAAC
>DATLWV010000210.1:0-2657 GCA_035576145.1 Terriglobia bacterium | reverse complement strand
ATTTGCCGCTGCCGGTCGGCCCCGTCACAAGAATCAGCCCCCGCGGCTTTTCGCACAGCTTGCGGAGAATCTGTGGCAGTCCCAGTTGGTCGAACGTCTTGATCTCAAAAGGGATCACGCGGAACACGCCGGCCACTGCGCCACGCTGATGAAACAGGTTGCCTCTGAAGCGCGCAATGTTCTTGATGCCAAAGGAAAAATCGAGCTCCAGGTTTTCCTCGAACCGGTGTTTCTGGGCGTCCGTTAGAATGCTGTAACAGAGCTGCTTGCTCTCGGCGGGTCCAAGCGCGGGCAGGTCTTCGCACGGCTTCAGCTCGCCATGCACCCGAATCCGCGGCGGGGAGTTCGTAGTAATGTGCAGGTCGGAGCCTCCGGAGTCCACCATCAGCCGGAGCAAATCACTAAGCGGTGGTATTGACATCGATTTCTAGCCTCCCTGGTTAACTGGTGGTCCGTCACACTGATGTGCATTGTGGATCACAGAACGGTTTCACGAATCACCTCTTCCACCGTGGTCACGCCTTCAGCAACCTTCAGCAGGCCGCTTCGCCGCAGCGTGATCATTCCCTGCTCAATGGCTTTCTTTCTGAGTTCGAGAGCGGAAGCTCCTACCAGAATCAGTTCGCGCAGTTCGTCGGTGACCTCGAGGATTTCATAAAGTCCCACCCGGCCCTTATAGCCTCTGTTGTTGCACGCCTGGCAACCCTCGCCGCGGTAAACCTTGAGAGACACGACTTCTTCCGGCGTAAAACCGGCGTCCACCAGGACCTGGTGGCGGACCTTTTCCTCCACTTTGCACTGCTGGCAGATGCGTCGGGTCAGGCGCTGTGCGCAGATCAGGTGCACCGAGGTGGCCACCAGAAAAGGCTCAATGCCCATATTCATCAGCCGGGAGATAGTGGACGGCGCGTCGTTGGTGTGCAGAGTTGAGAGCACCAGGTGCCCGGTCAGCGCTGCTTTGATGGCGATTTCGGCCGTTTCAAAGTCCCGGATTTCGCCCACCATAATGATGTTGGGGTCCTGGCGGAGGAATGAGCGTAAGGCCGCTGCAAAGTTCAACCCGATCTGTTCTTTCATCTGGACCTGGTTGATTCCGGGCAGCTGAAATTCCACCGGGTCCTCGGCAGTCATGATGTTGATGTCGGGCTTATTCAGCTGTGCGATGGAAGAATAGAGCGTGTTGGTCTTGCCGCTGCCGGTTGGTCCCGTCACCAGCACCATGCCGTAAGGCTTAAAGATCGCGCGCTGGAATTTTTCAAGAGCCTCCTTCTCAAATCCGAGGCGGGTCATATCCAGGCGGAGGTTTTCCTTGTCGAGCAACCGCATGACGATCTTTTCGCCGTGAAGAGTTGGCAGAATCGAAACGCGAAAGTCCAGCTGCTTCTTCCGGTTTTTATGGATCATCCGGATCATGATGCGGCCGTCCTGGGGCAGCCGCTTTTCTGAAATGTCAAGTTTGGCCATGATCTTGATGCGGCTGATGATGGCGTCGCGCAGCTTGACTGGAGGCTGCATAACGTTCTGCAGTACCCCGTCAATCCGGTAGCGGACCCGGTATTCCTTTTCGTAGGGTTCCAAGTGGATGTCGCTGGCCCCGCGCTCAACGGCGTCTGTCAGGAGGTAGTTGACCAGCCTGATGACCGGAGCTTCTTCCGCCGCCCTTTCGAGTGCGGCCAGGTTCAGGGCCGATTCATCCTCGGCCTCAACTTCCACGCTGTCGGTCTGCCCGTCATCAATAAAGCTGACCAGGTCCTCAATTTCCTTCTTGCGGTCCTGTTCCTCAATGGAACCGTAGTTCTTCTTGATGGCTTCTGTTATGGACAACTCCGAGGCCACCACCGGTTCGATGTTAAAGCCGGTCATGAACTTGATATCGTCCATGGCATAGACATTGGCCGGGTCGGCCATGGCCAGGGTCAGTGATGAGCCCACCCGGCTGAGAGGCACCACCTGGTATTTCAACGCGGTTTCGACGGGAACCAGCCGGGTGACGCTGGGATCGGCCTCAAAATAATCCAGGTTAATGGACGGGATGCCATACTGCCGCGAGAGGACACTCGTGATCTGGTCAGAGGTCAGGAAGCCCAGTTTTACCAGGCTGCTGCCGAGACGCCCGCCATGATTTTTCTGGTGTTCCAACGCCTGCTTGAGGTGGTCCTGGGTAATCAGGCTTTCTCGAATCAGGAGTTCGCCCAATTTCCCGGACAAACCAAAACCGCGCAGGCTTTCCGATGTGTCAGCTGTTGGTTGTGTTCCCATCGTTATCGTTCACTTGATCGTCAGGATTTAAATGGTTTAGCTCACCATCCCAATTTCAAACCGTCAGGGCCCTTTCCCATGGCGGTAGGCGCCCTTCACGCCCCTAGAGACTTCCCCGCCGGGTCCAGAACTGCAATACCTCCCGGCTTTCAAGGAGGCCCTTAATTTTCATCGGAATTCTGGTACCGAACTTGACTTTCGCGACACCGCCGTATTAACTTCAAACCTATGCAACGCGCGGCTCAGCCGTTTGGAGTTGAGCCGGGTGAAGTGCTGGAAACGTACTACGAAGAGCTCCTTCGGCAGTTCGGCCCCCAGGGCTGGTGGCCGGCACGCACTCGCCTGGAGGTCATCCTCGGCGCCATCCTCACCCAGAACACCACCTGGCAGAATGCTGC
>DATLWV010000209.1:0-11358 GCA_035576145.1 Terriglobia bacterium | reverse complement strand
TCCAAAGCGCAGGTGCGAAACCGTCACAGAGCCGGATTTCTTTGAGTCGTAAACAAAGTAACCTTGGGCGTGGTTTTCTGTTTCTTCTCCAATGATCTTGATGGAATTCTTATTCGCGCTCACCGTGCCGTCAGAACCCAGGCCGTAAAAGATGGCCCTCACGGCTCCTGGATTCTCCGTTGAAAACTCGGGATCGTAAGTGAGGCTGGTGTGAGAGACGTCATCGACTATGCCGATGGTAAAGTGGTTTCTCGGCTTGCTGTTCGATATTTCATCCAGAATGCCCTTCACCATCGCCGGAGTAAATTCTTTGGAGGAGAGCCCGTAACGCCCGCCGACAACCGCTGGCAGCGTGCTGAATTTCGCCTCCGGAGCGCCGGCACTCTCATGCAGTGATGTCACGACATCCATATAAAGGGGTTCGCCAACGGCGCCCGGTTCTTTGGTGCGATCGAGCGCAGCGATTGTTTTCACTGTCGGCGGAAGGACTGCGATAAAGTGCTCAACAGAAAAAGGACGGAAAAGGCGCACTTTGACTAACCCGACCTTTTCGCCTTTTTCAACAATGTGTTCTACGGCTTCCTGTGCTGCCTCCGCCCCAGAGCCCATCATCACAATCACCCGTTCTGCGTCGGGTGCGCCCACGTAATCAAACAGATGGTATGACCGCCCGATAATCTTCGCAAAGCGATCCATCACGTCCTGGACAATTGTTGGGCAGGCCAGGTAGAACGGATTCGCGGCCTCGCGCGCCTGGAAAAAAACATCGGGGTTCTGAGCTGTTCCTCTGATAAGGGGGTGGTCCGGCGACAACGCGCGTTCCCGGTGGGCGCGCACGGCATCCTGGTCCATCAGCGCCCTGATGTCCGCCTCCGCTATCTCCTCCACTTTGGAAACCTCGTGGGAGGTACGGAATCCGTCAAAAAACTGGAGGAAAGGGACCCGTACTTCCAACGTGGCCGCGTGGGCGATAAGGCCAAGGTCCATGGATTCCTGAACAGTGTTGGAAGCCAGCAACGCAAAGCCTGTGGCTCGGGTGGCCATCACGTCGCTGTGGTCACCAAAGATGGAGAGCGCGTGCGTCGCCACGGTCCGGGCTGCTACGTGCAGAACCGCCGGCGTCAATTCGCCCGCCATCTTGTACATGTTTGGAATCATCAGCAGGAGCCCTTGGGACGAAGTGAAGGTGGTGCCCAGCGCCCCTGCCTGGATTGCCCCGTGCAGGGCCCCGGCAGCTCCCCCCTCGCTCTGCATTTCCATCACTTTGGGAACAGCACCCCAGATGTTCGGCCTGCCTTCCACCGCCCACTGATCAGCCAGCTCGCCCATCGGTGAAGATGGCGTTATCGGGTAGATGGCAATCACTTCGCTGGTGGCATAGGCTACGGACGCGGTGGCCTCGTTGCCGTCAATTGTGCGCATGGCTCCTGCCATCATCTTCCTCCGTGCAATGAAAGCTCTATATCAACTCAAGGTTAGGCCAGAGCAACATCCCACGCAGTGATGAGCGTCACATTTTGTGGCTGAGAAAGGTTTTCGAAAACGCCTGAAATACCGTATTTTTTGATCAGATTGCAGAGGTTCAGCTCCCCCCGACCGTGCCCACTGCGAACCGCGGGAAGGCGTTGTTTTGGTTCACGTTTGCCTGTAGACTGTTGCTATCGGTACATCAGGGTTCTTGGGGGACCTGCCCGTAAGCGGCAAGCGGCATCTTCTGCCGGCAGCCACGGTCCGGGCAATAGACTTTGTAACTCCAGGCGGCATGTATGGCTCACTTAAATGGACATTCCGGCCACGATTCCTTGGCAGACAATCCGTCACCCGTATATCTCCAGGACGCCCCGGTAGAAGTCGGCACGGACCGTCCCCAACCACAGGACCAGGAAACAACGCGGTTAGTTTCAGGCAGAGAAAACAACGGCGCCCGGGAGCGTGAATGGGCTGGCGTTTCCGCGCTGGCCATTAAGCACCTTGACCGGTGTGTTTCTCTCGAGCCGAAAGTACTCCAGGGGGATGACGCCGATGCCATCCATGACCTGCGAGTGGCTACCAGACGCCTTCAGCAGGTGATTGACCTGATTTACCCTTCGCCCCATTCAGGAGAAATCCGGAAACTGTACCGCGGCCTCAAGCGGTGCCGAAGTTCGCTGTCGGAAGTCCGGAATTACGATGTGCTGCTTGAAAGGGTTGACGCGGCGCTTTCCCGGAAGCGGACCGCCCGCCGGGAAGCCTGGGAGGCCATTGGGGAGTATCTGAGAGACTTGCGTTCGGCCAGGTTGGAAAAATCACTGAGGAAGCTGGCGAAGGCCAACCTTTCAGCCATCTATGTGCGCCTGAAGGAATTTCTTCCCTCGAACGGAAAATCCGAATACGTGGCCGGTTCCTCCGGGCGCAACGGCGCGGAAAGCCATCTTGCGGCTGACCAATTTTACGAGCGTCTCAGCGATGCCCTGAAGAGCGTATGGACAGAGCTTGAACAGGAAGTCGCTCAATCGCGTCATGAGCGCGATGCTTCGGTCTTGCACCGGACGCGCATTGCTGCTAAACGCGCCCGGTACCTGATTGAGGTGATCCATGCATTCGAGGTGCCGGGCAGCGGAGATGCCTTGATCTGGCTCCGAAGTCTCCAGACGCAGCTGGGGGACTGGCACGATCTGGTAGTGTTTGAGGAATCTGTAATCGGAATGCTCGCTGACCGTGACTTCCTGCGCGACCACCTGGAAATGGCGATTCAGATCGAACGGTTGATTATGAGAAACCGTGCTTTGAAATCAAAGTTCGAGAGGAAGTACTTTGAGATGACGCGGGACAGAACCGGCTTCCTCAAAACCAGGGGATGGGTGCGCAGGATGATAGATTCGCCGGCGGCCATGTTTGCCGAGTGTTAAAACCGACCCTTTCAGTTTCCTGCTCCGTTGCTGTCTGCCGGCAGCGAAGTCCCGGCAGATGGCGCCTCCCGTGTCCCTGGGGCTGTCAGTGTCTCGAGTGAAGGCGGTTCGCTCTCCGCCAGCACATCGCCGATCCCTTCCCTCAGGTCCTCAAAAACTTGAGGAACATCCTGGGTGGCGTCAATAACTTTGAATTGGTATTCTTGCACCAGATTTTCGAACTCTGCAAGCAGGGCAGTCTGGTACTTCCGGAAGCTCTCATACATGTCCTCGCTGGGATGCAGGTCCATGCCGGATTCCCAGTAATCAAACCCCGTTGAGAAAACCACGCGGGGAATCAGCTCATCCACACCGATCCGAAGGTAAAAAACCGCGTCAGGAATCAGCGCAAAGCGGTAAAGGTTCCGAACCCAGGCAGGATCAATTCCGCGAACGGAAGCCCGCGCAATCAGAGAATAAATATAGCGATCTGTGAGGACCACAAACCCTGCACGCAATGCGGGAACAATTTCATTTTCCAGGCGGTCGGCAAAGTCCGTGGCGTAAAACAGGTTCAGAGTCACCCGGCCCAGAGTATGGCCCTGCTTGGCCTGCTTGATTCCTTTCCCGGCCAGCTTGGACCGAGTCATCCCGGTATCCACAACCGCCCTGCCCTGTTGCTCGAGCCAGGGCCTCAGCAACTGGATCTGGGTTGAGCGCCCCACTCCGTCAGTTCCTTCAATTACAATCAGCTTCCCCGGCAGATTGTCCAGCTTCATCTCCGGTAAGACTACGCCGTAGGTTGATCTCATGGTGCTACTCTCAGTCGTTTGGCCTGGGCCAGCTTCGCCTTCACCAATTGCCGCATTCGGGTCTGCTGCTCCTCAATGGGCAGTGTGGCGTCCACCACGGTCAGGTCGAACTCCGGAATCATATTGTCGTACTCTTTAATAATCTGCCCCTGAAAGATTTCAAAGCTTTCCACCGGATCGCCGCTCAGTTCCATATCCATCCCCGCCTCGTAGAACTTGAATCCGCTGCGCCCGTTCAGCAGTCGCTTCATGGCAACCTCCAGGGGCACGCGGAAATAAAACGCCAGTGTGGGCTTCACGGCAAAGGCGTAAAGCTCCCTCACCCAGGCAGGGTCCATCCCGCGCGCGACGTCCCGCGCAAACGCAGTGTAGATGTAACGGTCGCAGAGCACAACTGCGCCCGCCTTCAGCAGCGGGATAATGTTGTGCTCCATGCGATCCGCAAAATCCGTGGCATGAATCAGGCAGAAACTGGCCGGCGTCAGCATTTTCTTCTTCTTGCCCCGCCGCGTCGTGTCGCGCACCAGAGGGGAGGAGTTCCATTCACTGAAGACGGTTCCGTACCCTTCGGCCCGAAGCCATTGATGGAGGAGGTTCAACTGGGTCGACTTGCCTGAGCCGTCGATACCCTCGACGACAAACAACTTCCCTGGAAAGCGATGTTCACCGTAGCGTTTCACGTGAAAACCCAGAGTGCATTATGAAGATGTGGGACAAGCCTTAACTATAGCATACGGAAGTGTAGCCTCGAAAGCGCTGGCCGCCGGTGCGGCGGTTTAATGAAAAACTCACGCCATTGCCGCGCCTTGGTGCCAGTGCGGCCGGTAGTGCCCGCCAGATGACATTTACTTCAGGGCGCTGCGAAGCTTTTCAATGATCGAATTGGTGTCAGCTGGGGCGAGGGAAGTGGCAACAAAGTTATACGTTTTTCCTGAAGTCAGGATGATGTGGAATGTGCCGGTGTTCAGACCGAAAAAGACGTTTGGAGCAATTTCCTGGATTTCGGCCGGCTTGGCTGCGAAAACGACTTGCCCGTCCTGCTCATACTCAAGCTTTCCACCTTTAATTGCCAAATCACCCTTGGCTTTGCCCGGATCCTGGAAAATGCTGGTGGCATCTCCAAGGTTGTAGACACTGAATTGCTGCGTGGTCGCACTCGGCGACGTCGAGGTCTTCTCCGCCGCGGTCCCGGATTTAGTCGAACTTTCCCCACCAACCTCAAAAGCCGCCTCAACTTCGCTGTCATCAGGATTGATGACAAACAGGCTGGTCTTCCCGGCGGGAGCGTTAGTCGCAACTTCGATTTTCGCAATCAGTTGCGTGGACTTCTTGACCTCGGTCCCCAGGACACGAATGCCGGGGTTGGAAAAGGCGACCTTGGCGCCCTCCTTGAAGTTCTTGCCTGTCACCTTCACGCCTTGCTTGCTGCCCGGCGCAGCCTGGGACGGATCAACTTTGGTCACGATTGGTGCGGTTGGCGAGGCGGCCTGGCTTTGCTGTGGGACAGGGACAGTATTCGTGGCTGACGTAATTGCAAATCTGGTTTGCGCCGAGGCCCCCGAGGGATTTGAAACATAGAGGACCACCGATTGCTGTTTTGCCATCTCGCCGATAGCAATGTCTACTTCCAACTCTGTTTCGCTCGTGCGCCGCGTTGCAATGACATGGATGGCCGGATCCGAAAATGTAACGTATGCTCCGGACGGGAAGTTCTCACCCGCAATCTTAACCGTAATCCGGCTCCCCGGCTGGGCGCTGGATGGCTGAATGCTCGCAATCTTCGGAGCTGCATCCGCGGCGGCGGAATCCGGAAGAGGAGTATAGGCCCAACCGGCGGCGCTTTCGGCGAAGACGGTGGCCAGGACGATGGCCAGCCAGATCACCGTAATCCGATATGAGCGCAAGGGCCATCCTCCATCAGGCGCATGAGTAAAACGAATCGGCAAAATGACAAAACCGGCAACCCCCTTCTGCCGGTCCATTCCTTCAACTATTCAATTTTACTCACAACCACCTTCCGATGGTAGACGGCCGGAGGGCCGCAGGGAGGCTACGTTCCCGGCTTCGCCCTCTTGATGATCCCCTGGCCTTCGCGGATGGTCAGGATCTGGTTGACATCGACATCGGTGAATTTTTCGATTTTCTGCGTCGTGGGCCATTTCACTTCAATCAGGTCGACTTTGGTGGCTTTGCCAACGCCAAAGTGTAGACGCAGGTCGCTCTGTGACATCACGCTGGTTCCACTGTGGACTTCGTCCATCCGCCGGTGTTTTCCTGTTGTCACGTAGGCGCGGGCGCCGATCGCTGTGCGGTTGCACACGGTCCCCATCAGCTTGATCTTGATCCAGTTGTTCTTGTTCCCTCCGTCGTTGCGGAGAAGCGACGGCTGTTCGTTCATATTATTGATGATGATGTCGATGTCGCCGTCGTTGTCGTAATCGCCAAATGCACATCCGCGGCTGGCAAAGCGCTCGTTAATTCCCGGCCCCATTTCCGCCGAGACGTTCTTGAACCGGTCATTGCCCAGATTGCGATAGACAATGCGGGGTTCTCTGAACGTCTGGCTCAGGTTATGCTTGTCCACATCTGGGTAGACGTGGCCGTTCACCTGGATGATGTCCGGCCAGCCGTCGTTGTCATAATCAACAAAGCCGCAGCCCCATTTCACGTCCTGGGTGTCCTGCCCCACTCCGGCCATAAATGTGACATCGGTGAACGTGCCGTCACCGTTGTTTCGATATAAGTCGGAGGTGTCATCGGAAAAATTGGTCTTGAAAATGTCGAACCACCCGTCACAATCGTAGTCAGCCACGCCCACGCCCATGCCGGCCTGTTCCTGGCCGTCTTCGTTGTAAGCGCAGCCGGCCATAACGCCAATGTCTTCAAACGTACCGTCATGCTTGTTTTGGAAGAGCATGCTCGGTTCGGAATCCACCGCCACGTAAATGTCAGGCCAGCCGTCGTTGTCAAAGTCATAGGCCACGGAAGTGATCGAATACCGCGGACCCGGCTTCAGGATTCCCGACTTCTCGGACACATCCGCGAAGGTCCCGTCACCATTGTTGTGGTACAGAATGTTCGATCCCCCTGGCAGGCCGCGGGGTCCGCACATCACCGGAATGCCTTTCCACTGGCAGTAGCCGGATTGTCCCGGAACTGGGACCTTGGCAAGGTCCAGCACAATGTAATTACAGACAAAAAGGTCCAGGTGACCATCGCGGTCGTAATCAATCCAAGTGCAGCCGGAACCCCATCGGACCCCCTCCTGATAAAGGCCGGCCTTCTTCGTGACATCGGTAAATGTCCCGTCGCCGTTGTTGTGAAACAAGACGTTCTGTCCCCAGAAAGTCAGGAAAAGATCGTCCCAGCCGTCGTTGTCGTAATCGCCGACGCAGACTCCCGTTTGCCAGCCAGTCCGCCCAAGGCCGGAGCGCTCTGTCACATCAGTGAAAGTTCCGTCGCGGTTGTTCTTATAAAGGTGAGTCGTGGGGGCCTGGCCCGGAGGCCAGGTCGTGTCCAGACGGCTTCCGTTGGTCAGGTAGATATCAATCCAGCCGTCGTTGTCGTAATCGAAGAAAGCAATCCCGTTTCCCTTGGCTTCAATTATGTACTTCTTGTGCTCGACTCCACCCCACACGGTGACCGTGTTCAGGCCTGCCTCTTTCGCCACATTTACGTAGGTTACCGGGATGGCGGTCTCGGGATTTGGAACTTGTGCGGCATTAAGCACAGGAATCCCGCTCCATCTCCAGATGGGCGTAGTTACAACTTCCATCAGTTTGGAACCCAGGAGGGCCGCTCCCGAGCCCAGCATGTGGCGGCGAGAAAGTTTCATGAAGAACTTAGTATGCCGGCCGTCCGGCAGCAGATGCCCCGGCCACCGGAGTTCCACAGCAGCGGCATTCAGTGCAACCCGGTGAGACACGCCCTCCGTGCAACTTGGAAGACGCCTGCTTACACATCAGCCAGCAACAAAAATTTAATTATACTACAACAGCCAGGGGGTCACGGCAGGGCTTGCGAGCAGTCTTTGACAAATCGCAGCTAGGCTTCCGGATAATAGGCTTTTCCACCACGAATGGTCACCACCGGCTCAATCTTATGCCGGCCGGTCCGAGTTTTCCTGCCGGAATCAATAAAGACAAAATTCCCTTCCCGCAGTTCGAGCACACTGACGTCAGCCTCGGCGCCCGGGCGCAGAGTGCCAATTTCGGCTCCAAAATCGAACACCCGTGCTGCATTCACGGTTGCGCGTTCCACCACCTGGCGCAGGCTCAAGCCCAGCAGGAGGAATTTTGAAAGGGTAGTGACCAGGTCAAACACGGGCCCCTTGATGTTGGCAGAATAAAGATCGCTTGAAATCGTGTCGGGCAGGAATTCCTGCTTCAGACAACTTTCCATCACGTCAAAAGAAAAACTGCCCGCCCCGTGACCCACATCGAAAAGCACGCCGCGTTGGCGCGCTTCCAGCACTTCGGGCAGAAGCTTTCTACCGCTGTCCACAATGCCGTTCGGATGGCCGTTAAACGAGTGGGTTACCACATCCCCTTTTTTCATCAGCGCCAGCAGCTTCGGCAGTGGCGTATACGATCCGCCGATGTGGATCATGAGGGGCAACCGGGCTTCATCAGCTGTCTCGCGGGCACGTTTCATCCCTTCGTAATCGTTCGGGCCGGTGTAATCTCTGGAAAAACGGATCTTGAAGCCGACCACCAGGTCCCGGTTCTTATTGGCGGCATCGACGGCAAGTTTCGGGACGCAATATCTTAAGTCTTCAAGCTCGCCCATGTTCCGCGTGCCCCCGGCGATCATGCCGATCGAAACCACGTGGAGCAGTGGCCGGATTCGCGTGGCGGCCCGCTCGATGATGAATTTTCGGAAGGCCGGAAACGCCAGCGATCCGGAAGTGCCTGCATCCACCACCGTAGTCACGCCGCGGCGCACGCAGTAAGGGTCGGGTTCGATCCCGTAGGGCCCCACATAAGGAAAGACGTGTGTGTGGAGGTCGATCAATCCCGGCGTCACAATCTTCCCGTCTGCATTGATCACTTCCCGAGCCTGGCCGGAGGGAATATCCGATTCCACTCGCGCAATCTTGCCGCCCGCGATCGCCACGTCACGCACGGCGTCGAGGTCCTGCGAGGGATCGACCACTTTGCCGCCACGAATCAGCAGGTCATAGCGTTGGTCTGCGGCAAAGCTCTGTTTACCGCCGGATTTCATCGGCTTGCTTCCTGATTTGCGGGGTGCGCCGCCGAGCGCAAAAGAAGCGCCCACGCCGGCAAGCAGTTCACGCCGCGTGAGTGAGTTGGAACTCTGGAAGGACATGTAAATCCTCCTGAAGAAATTTTGCCAGACAGGAAATCCCCGGGCCGCTCTCAGGCTTTGCGATACAGCAAAGCCTTCTTCACTTCGCCTATTGCGCGGGTCACATTGATGCCGCGCGGACAGGCTTCAACGCAGTTAAAGATGGTTCGGCAGCGCCAAACACCTTCAGCGGTGTTCAGAACGTCCAGCCGCTCTTCTTTCCCCTCGTCTCGGCTGTCAAAAATAAAACGGTGCGCATTGACGACGGCAGCCGGCCCCAGATAATCCGGATTGGCCCAGAACGACGGGCAAGAAGTTGTGCAGGCCCCGCAAAGGATGCATTTCGTGGTGTCGTCAAATCTTTCGCGGTCTTCGGGCGATTGCAGCCGTTCCTGGTCAGGCTCCGGGGACTGCGCGATGAGGTAAGGCTTGATCGCCTTGTACTTGTCGAAGAACGACTCCATATCAACCAGCAAATCCTTGATCACACGAAAGCCCCGCATGGGTTCCACCGTAATCCTGCTGCCCAGGTTCTTCAGCAGCAGCTTGCAGGCCAGGGCGTTGTGACCGTTGATCAACATAGCGTCTGATCCGCACACGCCGTGTGCGCAGGAGCGGCGATAGGTGAGCGTCCCGTCGAGGTACCACTTCACGTGGTTGAGGGCATCGAGCAGCCGGTCGGTGGGCTCGGCCTTAAACTGATATTCGCCCCACCACGGCTCAGGGTCCTTTTCCGGATTAAAGCGCCGGATTTTCAGCGTCACCTGCATGGATTAGTACTTCCTTTCCTTGGGCTCGAACTTCGTGATCGTCACCGGCTTGTATGCCAACTCGATTCCCTTGGGTCCAAGGTAAGCCAGAGTATGCTTAAGGAAATTGGCGTCGTCGCGCTTCGGGAAGTCTTCGCGGGAGTGCGCTCCCCGGCTCTCCTGGCGGGCCAGCGCGCCTTCCACCAGCACGTCCGCCAAATCAATCAGGATCCCGAGTTCGAAGATTTCAACCAGCTGCGTGTTGTATTTCGTTCCCCGGTCCTCAATCCTGACGTTGGCATAACGCCCGCGAATTTCCTTGAGCTTTTCGCGCATGGCCGTCAGCGTCCCGGCATCGCGGAAAACAGAAGCCTTCTCCATCATTTCGTTCTGGAGCGTCTCCCGAATGTCGGCCTCGCGCTCCTGGCCCTGGGCCGAAAGCAGGCGGGCAAGGGTTTCCCGCGAGCGTTCTTCCGGCTTCTCACTGAGCGGCGGCAGATCGTTCTCCTTGATGAAGCGCGCGGCATGGCGCCCGCTGCGCCGGCCAAAAACCAGAATGTCAACCAGCGAATTGGTGCCCAACCGATTGGCTCCATGCACGGAAACACAGGCGGTCTCGCCCGCGGCATAAAGCCCCGGCAGCGGAGTATTCTTTTCGTCAATCACCACCCGGCCATCGTTGTCGGTAGGGATGCCTCCCATTGCGTAGTGGGCGGTCGGCTGGACGGGAATCAGCTCCTTCGCAGGCTCAATACCAAGGTAGGTGCGCACGAAATCGGTGATGTCGGGCAGCTTCAGGTCAAGAACTTCGCGGCCCAGGTGCGTCATATCCAGGTGGACGTAATTCTTGCCGTCGATGCCGCGCCCATCGCGGATTTCACGGTAGATCGCGCGAGACACCATATCGCGCGGGGCCAGGTCCAGCAACGTGGGCGCGTAGCGCTCCATAAAGCGCTCTCCGTCCTTGTTCCTCAGGATTGAACCCTCACCGCGAGCGGCTTCGCTCAGCAGGATGCCCATCTTGTAGATGCCGGTGGGATGGAACTGGAAAAACTCCATGTCCTCCAGCGGGATCCCGCGCCGCAGCACCACGCCCATTCCGTCGCCAGTCAGGGCGTGAGCGTTGGACGTAACGCTGAACATCCTTCCGCAACCGCCAGTGGCAAAAACCACGGCCTTGGCGTGGAAAGTGTGGAGTTCTCCAGTGGCCAGGCAAAGCGCCACCACGCCGGCGCAACGTCCGTCCTCAATCAGAAGATCCAGGACGTGATACTCATCGTAGAAGTGCACCTGATTCTTCAGGCACTGCTGATACATGGTCTGGAGGATCATGTGCCCCGTGCGATCCGCTGCGTAGCAAGACCGCCTTACCGGCGCCTTACCGAACTCGCGCGTGTGGCCGCCAAAAGGTCTCTGCGCAATCTTGCCTTCCGGCGTGCGGCTGAAGGGCAACCCCCAGTGTTCCAGGTCGTAAACCGTTTCGATGGCTTCACGGCACAGGATTTCCACCGCGTCCTGGTCGGCCAGGTAGTCGCTGCCCTTCACCGTGTCAAACATGTGCCATTCCCAGTGGTCTTCTTCGTGGTTGCCGAGCGCTGCGCCGATGCCGCCCTGCGCGGCCCC
>DATLWV010000208.1:0-25728 GCA_035576145.1 Terriglobia bacterium | reverse complement strand
AGGAGAACAGGCTTAATCAGGTGCTTGCGGAAGATGTGCGGGCGGCGACCGGCACGCAATCCTATGTGGGCGAAGCTCCAGTGAACCTAGTTTACGTCGCCGATCTTAATAAAATCGGGCGCACCAGCGCAGGGGATCAGGCACTCTACAACGGCGCCGATACAGGTGTCATCGCGCAGAATGTTTACCTTTTCTGTGCTTCGGAGGGACTGGGAGTCGTGGTGCGAGGCAGCATTAATCGCCCGGCCCTGGCAAAGACAATGAAGCTCCGGGCCGACCAAAAAATCATTCTGGCCCAAACGGTGGGTTACCCCCGCCAATAACTATAGCAGGGGTAATGGCCGCTTGTGATGCCTCACGCTTCTCTGTACGATTGCCGCAGCCCGTCACTCAAGAGGCTTTTGGTAGCGGGCGCCGCGTTCAGGACGGCAATGTTATGATGCGCGTTTCGCCTCGCAGATGAATCTGCAGCAAAACTTGCGTGTTGTCCGGCCCCGCGTCTATGCGTAGGACGGTTTCCCTGTTTTTCTTCTCCTGAGGGATGCACTTGCACGCGTGAGTTGCCACGACCTTTGAATTCTGCAGGAACTGCACCTGGTCCAACTTCTCATCCACCACAACCTGGTAGGTTCCTGCCTTCAACGTCTGGCCACCGGGAAGGACAACATCCTGCGTAACGCGGATGCTTCTTGTTGCAGCAAAGGAAATAGCCGTGAAGAAGAGAGTCACGACTCCAAGCAGCAGTCCGATTTTAGCAATTCTTGGCAACATAGTGTTACCTCCGAAAGAGTGGTTCCGATCTCAAACCATTAATGCATGGCTAACTCTCTCATGTATGTGATGTACATCACTTAGCCTTGCCTGGCTCAGCAAGCCCAAACACTCTGTTCCTCAGCTTGTCTGGCCAATAGATTTTTCGAGAGATCCCCAAAAGGGATGCTGTCCGCGAGGTTGTCGCCCCCGATGCCCCGTTAGCCGCCGCCGCGTTAGTCGAACACGGCAGCTCGGTTTGTTTTTTGTCGCCCTTTACTAATGCTCAAGGACAATTGGTTGCGATTCCCGCCTGATTTTCATTGCCAATCTGTCCCGTTCCCCGGTGTCTTCCTTGTCCGCGATGTGATACAGTTTTGCGGCGATGGCATTCTTTTTCTGAGATTACTCCAGCCGGATTCTATCCGAACCGGGCGGAGGACCCTCGCTTGCCTTCTGACAGACCGCTGAAAGAGGTTTTCGGAACGCTATCATTCCAGGCCCAACCTCTGTCATTTCGAGGGGAGAGACGAATCTGCTTTGTAATTCACACAGTAAAAGCAGATTCTTCGGGCCGACAGCAACCACCGGCCCTTGGAATGCCAGCCTGCAAGCGTGAAATGAATCTCACACCCAGGACGCCAGGCCGTGGGTCATACTGACCGAGGAGAATTAACTATGAAAGAGAGACTTGTGCTCGATCGGCGGAGCTTTCTACAAACAAGCGTTGCCGGGGGTGTCGCTTCTTTGGCTGAACCCCGGAAACCGGCAGCCGCCTCAGCGCCTGTCCCGGAACGCTTGTTCCAGACAGTGCCAACTCCCCCGCCATCTTTCTCCTACCCCGCCGGTGATTCGTCAATCAGGGTTCTGCACCCCTCTGGCCGTTACATCGAGCATGGGGGCCGGCGCGGGCTCCATTTTACGAGTATCCGCGGGCGGGCCGGGCTGCCCCGCCACACAGTGGCCGCGAGGAAGGGGTCAGTGGTTTTCTGGGTGCTTCCGCTTCAGGAAATCTCGCCGCAGGCGCACAATCCAGCCCACGAACAGTCGAATCCGTTCTACAAGAATTTCGTTTTTCTTACTGACCGTGAGGCAGTCGAGGATCTGGCTGCGGCGAATTTCTGCCTGTTCCAGGCAACCGACTGGTATCCGGCACTGACGGCACGGTTCGGAAATGATGATCGATGGGGCCACCCAATCGCCAAGGCATCGGCGAACTATTTTGAATTCTTGCCGCACAACTGGTACCAGATCACCGCTACCTGGGACCGCGACAAGGGAGACTTTCGGGTGTACGCCAATGGAATCCTGGTTGCGGCCTCCAATGCCTTCGCTCCAACTCCAGGCGCCGGGGATTCTCCTGCGCCAACGGTTTACTTTGGCAACCCGGGTTACGCGATGGGGCAGATCGACTTTTTCGACCAGATTCTTACCCCGGCTCAAATCCAATCTCTCTTTGTGAAGAACGGCGGGCGCACGGATACCGACCTTCAGCGGACGCTCGAAACGCGATATACGGGAAATCATCTTTCGCCCTTCTCGCCGCCCGCGATGAAGGGAGATGGATGGGTCGAGCGCAAGAAGCTCTCGCTGACCGACTCCGCCCAGGACGCCGAGTTCTTTCATCAGGGATGCGGCCCTTGCCTGCGTTACAATTCCGAGGGGTTGAGAATTACGACGCCTTCACTGGAGGCGCACTTCCGTCAGACCGGCAAATACGACTTGACGCGGATGTACCTTTGGACACGGGACGTTTTCCAGGGTGATCTCCACGTGACCGCAGAGTTCAAGATCCACCAGCATGGAGGACTGGCTCTATGGATGTTTCAGGCTGCCGGGATGCAGGGCGAAGATTTCCTGAATGACTATCAACTACGCTCCGACGGCTCCATGCAGGTGGTTTGCTGGGAAGACGTCCGAAACTACCACTGGGAGTTCTACCGGGAGATGGTCGATACGCGCAACGATCTGGTCTCCCATGCGGTGATCAAGAATCCGTGGTTCTGCCCCGTAGCGTTCCAGATGGAAAACCGGCAGTGGGAACTGGATCGCTGGTATCGCGTCACTTTCCTGCAGGAAGACAACCGTTTGCGGGGAGCGATCGACGATGTGACGATCTTCGATGTGAGGGACAACGGGCTCACGAATAATGGACCTGTGATGCGCCAGGGACGCGTCGCCTTACGGCTGATGATGCGCTCGGACATGACCTTCCGAAACCTGGAAATTGCAACCCGGCCTGATTATTCATAAAAACAATCGGGCCACGTCTGCCTCCGCCTGGTGCACAGGCATATAGTGAACAGGCAGCGCGCGGTCACACCTCCACCCTGCCGTTCTGGATGAGCCAGGTGAGCGATTCCTTGATGGCATCGAGGGACGTGTAGCGCGGCTGATAGCCAAGCAATCGACGCGCCTTCTCAATACTGCAGCAGGAGGAATGACGGATATGCTCCCAGGTGGCAGCCGCGTCTTCCTCTGAAGCGGTTTTCTTCCATTCCTCCCACGGAAGGAACGAGAGCTTCGGCGGTTTGCCAAACCACCCGGCCACCGCTTCCGCATAGCCCCGCAGCGTGAGCGCTGAAGCTGAAACCACATTAAAAGCCTGGCCCACCGCACCGTTCCAATTAGCCAGGGCTTGCATGAACGCTTGGGCCACGTCGTCGGAGTGCACGTGATGCAACGTTTCCATTCCAAGATTTGGCAGGCACACGTTCTTCACTTTGACCAGGTCTGAAAAAACCTGCGGGTTGAAATTTGCTGCAGGATTGACCGGCACCCACCCGCATCCCACCATGTGGCCCGGACGTAGGACGGTGACTGGAAACCCCGCCCGCCGAGCCTCCTCCAACAGATATTCCTCGATCTCGGCTTTTCGCCGTCCATAGTCGCAGATGGGACGGCTTGGCTCATCCTCCGAGCTCGGCACGAGCAGGCTCGCTCCGCTGGCCCAGGTCGTACCGCAGTGGATGAGCAGCTGAATGCGCCCGCGCAACGCATCCACCAACTGCTTCGCGCTTGCCAGTTGGTAACAGATCATGTCGATTACGACGTCTGCTTTCATCGCCGCGACCTGCATGCCAAATCCGCCGGATGCGTCGGACTTGATTCGATCTAGCTCAACCCATTGCACGCGTTTCCATGCGGCACTACCAAGAGGTCCGTCGGGCCCGTAGCGTGGGCGCTGATTGCGGCTGATCAGCGCCACTTCGTGTCCTGCATCAATCAGCCTCGGAACCAGGTACGTTCCCGTATGGCCTGTCCCACCAATTACAACCACGCGCATCGTCTTTCCCTTCTCCCCGAGGTTCGCTCTAGCGCCTAATCCGTCAGCATCCACTCAGCAGCAGCGGTTCGGGCGCGAATACTTCTCCTGCAGACGCTGGTCGTAGAACTCCTGCCTTGTCACAGGATCGCCGCCCTCAGCAGCCACCCGTCCACGGTAGCGGGCGTAATCGTTCTCTCCGCTCACTTCGCGTAGATAGGTCCACAATGTTTTCAGCAGCTTCAACATAAGAGTCACCAAGCCGCCCTCTCCTTTTTATGCCTCGAGCTGGGAAAGTTCAGCGGGCGCTTCCCTGAGGACCGGTTCCCTGCTCCCCGCTGCATAGGCCCACCAGTGCCGGCCCGACTCGACCAGGATCAAAACTACCAACGCGGCAAACACAAGGGTGACCGCGGCATCCAGGCGGTCATTGAAGATCAGCCTCTGTGTCGTGGCGATTTGCGCGGCAGGAATCGCTCCACTCGCGATGTGGTCCGACAGCATCCGCGCGTGCGACAGGAACCCGAGGCGCGGATCCGGGCTCCAGATTTTTTGATAGCTGGCCGTCATGGTAACGGCCACCAACCACGAGAGCGGCGCCAGCGTTACCCATGCATACCGGGTCTTCTTCATCTTGATCAGGATGGTCGTGCATACACACAAGGCGATGGTGGCCAGCAACTGGTTTGAAATACCGAAAAGCGGCCACAGGCTGTTAATGCCGCCCAGCGGATCGACAACGCCTTGATAAAGAAAGTACCCCCACGCCCCCACCACAACCATGCTGGTAAACACCACGCCCGGATACCAGCCAGTCCGGCCCAGGGGTTTCCAAATGTGCCCCAGAAGGTCCTGCAGCATGAAGCGCCCCACACGCGTGCCCGCATCGAGCACCGTCAGGATAAAGAGCGCCTCGAACATAATCGCGAAGTGGTACCAGAAGGCCATCACCTCCGTACCTCCCAGCACATTGGAAAAAATATGCGCCATGCCCACCGCCAGAGACGGCGCTCCACCAGTACGGTTGAAGAGCGTAATCTCACCCACCTTTGAAGCCAGGTCGGCCATAGCGGCTTGGGTTACAGGAAATCCCCAGCCCGAAATCGTGGCCACGGCTTTTCCGGCCGTCTCACCCACAATTCCCGCCGGGCTGTTAACGGCAAAATAGACGCCAGGTTGAAGTACGCCCGCCGCCACAATCGCCATGATGCCCACAAACGATTCCATCAGCATGCTTCCGTAGCCAATCATGCGCGCATGCGTTTCATTGGTGATCAATTTGGGCGTAGTACCACTGGAAATCAGCGAGTGAAATCCGGAGATGGCCCCGCAGGCAATTGTGATGAAGCAGAAGGGAAAAATCTTGCCGGCAAAGATGGGCCCTGTCCCGTCGGCAAAGCGGCTGATGGCGGGCAGATGCATCAACGGCCGCGCTGCCAGTATGCCGACCGCCAGCGCCAGAATCGTTCCCAGCTTCACAAAGGTGGAGAGGTAATCGCGCGGCGCAAGCAGCAGCCACACCGGGAGAATCGAAGCCGCAAGCCCGTAAATGATAATCATCCAGGCTAGCGCTGGTCCGCTGTAGTTGAACCAGTGCGACAGCGTGGCTGATTCGGCTACATAGCGACCGCCCACCACGGCCGCCATCACCAGCGTAACACCAATGAGCGAGCCTTCAAGTATCCGGCCCGGTCGCAAGTAACGAAGATGGAAGGCCATCAGAAATGCAATCGGAATGGTGGCGGCAATTGTAAAGAGTCCCCAGGGGCTACCCTTCAGCGCATTCACCACAACCAGGGCGATAACGGCGATCAGGATGATCATAATGAGCAGAACGCCGACAAGCGCCGTCCACCCTGCCGTTGAGCTGATTTCTTCCTTCGCCATCTGCCCGAGGGATTTTCCGTCGCGCCGGATGGAGCAGAACAGTGTGACAAAGTCCTGAACAGCGCCACCCAGCACTCCGCCAATCAGGATCCAGAGCGTACCCGGCAGATAGCCGAATTGGGCGGCAAGGATTGGTCCCACCAATGGACCCGGGCCGGCAATGGCCGCAAAGTGGTGCCCGAATACGACCCATTTGTTGGTGGGAGTAAAGTCGCGGCCATCGTCTTTGCGCTCGGCGGGAGTGGCCCGCGTTTCATCCAGTTCGAGAACCCGATAAGCGATGAAGCGGCTGTAAAAGCGATAGCCCAGCACAAAGATGCACGCTGCCGCTGCCACCAGCCACACGGCATTCAGCCGCTCACCCCGCGAAGTGGCAATGATTCCGACGGCAACCGCTCCCAGCCCGGCTACCAGAAACCATACCAGTTTTTTCAAGATACTCATGCGCCTCATACTCAAGACCCTGACAGCCAAGAATTTGGAGTTGCGTGCGTTCCCCCGGAGAAAGAGACGTTCGCATTGTAACGTATGCAAACCTGCGAGGCGAGACTGTGGAGTGTTTCTTGCTATGTCAAGATCGCAATAGCTTATTGTAGAGCGACTGCATCCAGCAGTTTCTGGCGCTCTCTTAGCTCCGCCATGACGCCCGCAATGCGCCGGCCTTGTCCTATGAAATCCAGAATCAGGCCCGGCCGTCCACGGAGTGCCGCGGCGAAAGTCCAGCGGGCCACCTTTGAAGCAGGCAGCAAGGTGTAAGGGTTAACTTCGTATTCCGTCTCTCGAAACAACTGTTGCGCCAGTCCAGGCGTGCTTCGGGCCTTGTTCAATACGACGGGAAAGACTGCACGAACCGACTGAGGCAAAGCTCTGTCCTCACCGAACCTGAAGCGTGGCAACGTGTCAACATCTCGCCGGCGCCAGTAACGCTGGAGATCTGCGCCTCCCCCGGCTTGGATAGCTTCCGCCAGTTGCTTTGCCTGTACAAGCGCCTCTGAAATGCCCCAGCCGAGGATTGGGTCCTTATGATGACCGGCGTCACCCACCAGTGCCCAACCGAGCCCCACCGCCTGGCGGTAAAAGAACCTCTCGCTCACGGTCCCGATCACCTTGCTGACCATCTTGCCCTCGGCCACCAGGGGAGTGAAATCAGGAGCCGGGCGAAGATCGTTTATGTATTGAAACTCAACATTTTCTCGCCATCGTCGGCCAACATCGATGAGGGGCATCGTCGCGAGCAAAACTTGGTCATTGTCTGTAGAAAAAATAAAGCGCCGATCTTTGCCTGAGGAATCTATTAGAAAGTCGTATGGGTATGCCGGACTGTGCCATGCTTTCGGCGGCTCCCAGTAAGCCCAGTACATTGCCCGCGGGCTGTCATAACCCAGGTACTCTTCCGCCCCAACCAGCCTGGCCACCGTGGAACGCCGTCCGTCGGCTCCCACAGTGATGTTTCCCCGCACCTCAATGGCGTGGCCGCCATGCTCCGCCCGCACACCCGTGACGTGCTCGCCGTCTCGCAGCAATCCCGTCACCCGTGTAGACTCGCAGACCTCTGCTCCAGCATCGGTAGCGGCTTGTTGCAGTAGGCGATCGAGGCGGAATCTTCGTGGGCAACATTCAACGCGGCCAGGTAACAATTCAATATCCGCGTAGGCGCCGTCCACCTGGAATCGAATAACGTGGGCTGGCGGCGAACCTTCAAGAACCGCAGCCCCCACTCCCAGTTCGTTCAGTACGTCCATGCCCGCCGGGTGGACCGTGTGAGTGGATATTACCTGATCTGTCCCCAGCCTGTCGGCCTCAAGCACAATTACAGAAGCACCGCTCCGGGCCAGGAAGGCCGCCAGGGACGCCCCGGCACAACGAGCCCCAACAATCACGGCATCGTAGATGCAATCCTGCATACTGCTGCCTCCGTGCCCCCCATTGTCACCTGACACCGTGACGCCCTTCACAATGCAGCCGGCGAAACTATGCCGCGACGAGCCCTCCGCGGGACTCCGCGGCTACAGATTGGCGGGATGACTCCCGCGCCGTGGCCTGACACCACTTTCGTGTCCGTCGGATGGTAAGCAACAATACGATAGACGGCCCTTGAGCCAGCAATACGCTGGCCGTGACTGACGCTGGCGTACTCCGCAGGCCGAACTTACTGTGATGCCGGGATATAGCTCAAGTCCGGGCGGTAACGCCAGATCTCACTTCGCCAGGACCGCAGGCCGCTGAAAAACTTCTTCCCCAGCGCCTCGGCGCCGTCCTGGCCGTAGACCTCGGTCAGCATTTCGACGAAGCTCGTCTCAGGCGGCTGGAAGTCAGCCCAATTCTCGTGTCCAGTAGCGATCGCCAGGGTTGGCCCGTCGCCTCCATTCACAAGTGAGAACCAACCCGAGGGCTTTCCAGGCCAATGGCTCTTTTGGATGGCTGCAAGGGCCGCTTTAATGGCATCTGTGACTGCCATCCCACCACCCGGCTTCAGAAAGTACGTGGTGACCTCAGCGAAGGCAGAAGGGGGCTCGCTCGTGTTTGGTGGATGTCCGCTCAGATCCTCTCGATATGCCCAGAATGAAATCTCCACTGATTCGACATAAGCGCCCATGTCCGCCTGAATTTGTTCCTGGGCGGCCGGGCCAATCTTCGTAAGCGCGTCGAAGTCCTTCCAGTCATGACCGGAAGTTCCGATAGCATATTGCAACGTGCGTGGGCCGGAGACGATGCTCCAGACGTGGAAGGTAAATGCAACGTTCTGTTGCTTCTCCCACTGGTGAAATTTCTTCAGGCCTTCTTCGAACTGCGGGCCCATCCCCGCCTTCACCTTGATTATCACCATCCGTGTCAGACTTTTGGGTTGCATCTGCGCGACGGCGGGCACAGCCACCGCCAGGACCAGAAAAGATAGAAACACTACGAGCTTCTTCATGGAGATTCCCTCCCTTTTTGGATTTTGTCGCTTGTAACTCGTTGGTGCCCTAAATGCTGTTGGGAGAGTATCACCGGGGAATTGGTAGATCAACCCAAATTGAAACAACATGATGGAGACGAGAGAGCGGTGGTCAGCCAGGACGACGTTGGGACCTCGCCGAGTAGTCTCTATTGCACCAGTAGCATGGGATGGTGGGGATATTTGTGGAACTACGGCACGAAGACCGCCGCCGCGCGCATGCAAATGCGCTCGTCGCGGCCATTGTGCGCTGTCCCCGGAATGGCGAGCGCACGAAGATAATCCTGTTCACGTTCCGTAGGCGCTTTGGCCAGGCGCGCGGCGGGCGTAGGACCCAGGCGGGCCAGCACAACGCGTGCGCCGGACAGGTTCTGCGGTATCCAGGTCGGATGGTTGTAGGTCATCGCCTCTCCCCAATAGGCCATGGCGAAGTTGGGATCAATGGATTGGGCTTTGCGGAATTCCCTGGCGGCGAGGTCGTACTCAAAATCGTGCAACAGCGCGAGCCCGTACAGAAAGGCATGTTGCGCGGAGGCAGCCCCGGAATTTGGAAAAGACACGTTCCCTGCGCCGTTCCCGAACTCAGGCTGCCCCCCAAATAAGTGGTCGTGGCCTGGGAGGATAAACCGAGTGCCGGGATTTTCGTTGTCGCTATCCGATGATGCACACGTCCCAGGTCCCTCCCTGAGCGGGTACCCCTCAGCGCAGAACGCCATTTAACAACTTCCTCTCCCCAGAATGCGCATCCAACCGCCAACCGCAAACATACGTGCGCATTGCTGGTTTTATATTCTATGGTTTGTGACCTGGGGAATCATCGAGACCGGGAATGTGTGTCAAAAAGGGACACGGCAAAAAGTTGCAATATTATGCGCTTGGTGTACAAAACTCTGCAGCTGATGGCCAAATTTATTCCACATCTCCTCAGGAATGTTCGCATTCCTTCCGAACTTCGCCGATAACTCATCGGGCAGAAAAATCCAATATTTGGTGCTAACGCCGAATTGAGCAAACCCTGTAAACGCCTTACTGTGTTCCTGTGCCGGTTGCCGCCCGAAGCCAGTCCAGCAATTCCTGGCCCTTGGGAAGAAACCACAGAACAGAGATTAGGAACATGCATCGGGAACTGTCCGGGTGGGTGCGCGAGCTCTCGACTCGAAAGAGCGAATCTTAAGCTGACCTGGATTCGAAAGAAGCACTTGTAATCCTGGTCATGCAATCTGGTAACTCGGTCATGACAGTTGACCAACGTCCACATCACGGTGATGCAAAGGGGGGTAAATGAAAAAATTCCTGGCAAACTCGTGGCATGAGGAGAAAGGCCAGGACAGCGCGGAATATGCCCTGATGTTCATCCTGGTGTCGCTGCTCGTTGTTGCAGTAATTCAAGTCATGGAAGTCGCCCTGCGAAACAACTATTCGAAGGCGACTACCACCATGGCCACCATAACAGGACACGGCCCGTCCGGAGATTCCACCCCGGCAGGCCAAGCCGCATCGGGCGGTGCATCGGGTCCGGCTGGTGAAACGGCTTCAGGTGGCGGCAGTGGTTCCGGTGGTGGTAGCTCTTCGGGCGGTGGACACAGTTCCGGCGGTGGACACAGCTCTGGCGGGGGACATGGTTCCGGAGGGGACAACGGCTCCGGCGGCGGAAATGGAAACACCCATGATGGCCATCAGGATGGAAGTGGGAAGGTCCATGTAAAACACTAGGAGTGACGACGGGCATTTTCCTTAGTGCAGTGACTTTCATAGTCGCGACGGATTGTCTTTCTTATCGGAAAAAAATTGCGCACTTGCTTAACCGGGTCGGTCGCCACGATTATTCGGGGGACCGGACCGATGCTTCTGGTACAGGCCCCCCTAACCTGGTGAAAAATCTTGCACATCCTTGCACGGCCGCGGGCAAGCGTTGGAAAGGGGGGATGCTTCGAATAGTTAAATCGTCAAGATTTCTTGGCCTGGCAGGTCTGTACCACCGGAAATAAATTGCGCACTCGGGTCACCAAGCACAGTCGCAAGGGCCGTGAATAAACATGGGGTCAGCCCTACGCAGGAAGCGGTAACATATTGAAAATGCGACTCACATTGTCCATGGGCAGACGCAAGTCCGCCATTTCTGAGTAGGAGAAGGTTGGCCTTCCACTCTGGCAACCCGGGTGCATATCAGTTTGGTCTTAGGACTGCGGTGCAGCCGACAGATTAATAACACCGTCAGCGAAGAGGCCAGACGAAAGTCTGTATATCTACTGGTCTTGCAGCCCGGAGCTAACCCAGAGGCACGCCTGACGAATGTAAGCATCGGAATCGGAAACAGGAGGTTCCAAGCGCACCTATTTTGCGGATAGAGGACACGTAAAATGGCGTTGCACGGTCGGCAAATATTCGAGATCGTGGGAAAACCCCTGGACCTGGTGACGAAGCTTTTCTTCGGCCGGGTGAAAGGAGATGGAGTCTCGTCCCACGGAGGACACCACGATGGGCATTACAAGCCGTCTCCTTCAACTCATTCCGCGATAACCTCAAGCCCCTTGGTTCCCGCATTTCTGGTGCTGCTGATTGTGTCCCTCGTCCTATTTTCCTCCCCGGTCCAGGAATGGCTGGACAAGGCAGATTCCCTCCCGACACTGGCTCAGATCTTCTCGTTTTCGCAAAAGAAGCAATCGAATCCTTTGCCAAAGGCAGTTGAAAATGTGAGCGTATGGACGAAACAGCAATCGGGCTTCTATTACTGCCGGGGTGGCACCCTTTTCGGCAATAAGCCGGGAAAGATGATGACACAGGCTGACGCGCTGATGTCGGGCTTCAGGCCTTCCGACGGCGATTACTGCTCGGGTAGCCAGCCGATGGTGGCGTCCTCTGATAATCCACCGTTAGAGAGCCGGCAACAGACTAAGCAGGCTGACGTCTCCTCACAACAGGACAGGGCGCTCGTCCAAATTTCGACGAAACCACCCGACATCTCACAGGCGGAAGGGCGCATTCGTGTCTGGGCAATCAAAGAGTTTGGCTCTTATTACTGCCAGGGCGAAATCCTTTTCGGCGACAAACCAGGAAAGGCAATGGCGCAATCTGACGCTCTGATGGCAGGTTACCGGCCTTCCATAGGGCGCTGCAGCAATGACAAGCCAAAAGAAACGGTTGCCGACAATCTAATGTTTGGATCCCAGCTGCCTCCCGCGGCACCAGCCACTTCTCCGCAAAAGACGGAAACGCTACCCCTGATGAAGAAAGCGCCGAAAGTGTCCAAGGCTGAAGGGGGCGTGAAGGTGTGGGTGATAACGGAGTTTGGCTTCTATTACTGCCACGACGACGTCCTGTTCGGCAACAAGCCCGGTCGGCTGATGACTCAGCTTGAAGCCCTTACTGCAGGGTACCAGCCGTCTGACGGTCGCTGTAGCAACGGCGACTCGTCTCGCGCCACCGCCGAAAGGTTGCCGTCCACCTCGCTCCCCGGCACGAAATAGGCCGAAATGGGCAGCCTTCTGCAGCCCACCCCTTTCCAGGTGAAATAGCGGCGGTTTCCCAGGTCATTTGCCCTTCCGGCGCCGTCCGGAGAGCAGGAAATCTCCACAGGCGTCCAGCCTATCTTACGTAACCCATTCATTTCACACCACATCTTGCCATGGCCAATGGTAGTAGCACCATCGGCCAATTGTAGAAATAGTTAATTCAGGGTTCAATCGATAGGCGTAGGGAGGAGAGCATGGCAGGGGAAAGCAGTCCGTTATCCATTATCCCAAGCGAATGTTTCCGCTGGCGCCCCCGCGTCCAATTCATAGATACTTTCCACACACGGAAGTCAGCAATCGATCATGCGCTCGACCACGGTTACAACCTGATCGTTGAGCGAAACGAGGGGAGCACCTCCCTGTTTGATGTATTGCTCGACCCCGACCGGGCCTGCACGGATGGCATCAACCTGGAGCCACTTCATTCTGAAGAGGTCCTGATCGAACCCGATGCCGTGGGTTGGACTAGCCTCATGTTTTTGAGTCTTTGGGGCCTCTCCAAACGGCTAGCCACAGTGATCGCCAGCCAGAACTGCTGGGCGGATATACACCGCGCGCTTCGGAGTGCCTGGAAAAGGCGTATATATTGGGACATCCGCAATCTTCAGAGGCGGGTTGAGACCGTGGCAACCCTTTGCTACTCGAGAATCACGCAACAGCACGGCCACGTGCCGGGCCAGTCCCGGTTGGCGGATGTTGAAGTCACTTTCCGCCGCGCGTGGAAAAGTTCTTCTTCGGCTGTCATCAGCTTTTCCAGACAGCTTGCCGCCGAAGCTGTGGTCCTCTACAACCAGGAAGTCGTCCCGTTCGTTCGCCACGCTGCCAGCCGGGTCTGGTGGTCAAACAGCGCAGTTGCCTTTCGGCGCTGGTGGCACAGACACTCGCAGGCCTCGGCAGCCGACCTCACAAAACTCTTTAGGGCCTCCCTGGATAACCTGTACAAGCGCGAAATCGCTCCTCGCTTGCGACTGGCCCTCGAGCACTACCGGCAGCAAGGCTTCGCAGGCGCTTTTCGTCGGGCCTGGAGCATTTCACTCGTGACGTTCTCAATTCTTGCCAGGCGTTTTCATGCCGCGCTTGCCGTGTTCTACAACCCGGAACTCGTCCCGGTCATTCTCCAGGCTGACGGCAGCTTGCAGCGCACCGACATGGAGGGCGCGTACCGCCGAAGTGCCGAAGCGCTTGCGGCGCCACGCCATTCCAGTTCCTCTCAGCTTGGCTGATTTCCCCGCAAGATCAGCAACTCAGTCGCGGGCATTCTGCGCGGTCAGATGCCGGCGTACCACGAATACCCGTATTCAGGCTCAGCAGAACCCAGGCCCTTGCCGAATTGTTTGATATTGTCCGTTAATGTGAGGCGCGTAATGTACTTGAGGCTCTTGTAGCCCAGTTGCCGGGGAACGCGCATGCGAAGTGGTCCACCGAAAGGCACAGGAAGCTCCCCGCCGTTCATCCCCAGGGTTATCAGAGTTTGAGGGTGTAAAGCGTCGGCCATGTCGATACTCTCCCACCAGTCCTTCTGGAACGATTGGTACACAACATATCGGACCTGGGGAAGCACTCCGACGCGGTCCAGGATGTATGAGAGCGGAACACCGTTCCATTCGGCAATGTAGGACCAGCCTTCTTCACACGCAACAAAGGTAATCTGGCTGCGAATAGGAAAGGTTCTGAGCTCCGCGAGCGAAAAGCCTCCGGGGTGCGCGACCAGGCCATCAACGGCCAGCCGCCAGTCGCGAAATTCTCCCGCTTGAAGACGATTGAACTCTTCGCCCAGGGGACTGACTGGATTGGCAAATGGACGCTTCGAAATCTCACTGCGGGAGAATTCGCGTGCCATGGTATGGCGGGTCAACAGGCGCTGTGCCGCGTAAGTGAGCGTTTCGCCGGGGCCAAACAAAGTGCCGGCGTCAGGCGGGACCAGACCATATCGATCGGCGAGTTTGGCAGCGACACCCAGCCCGGACACTCCAGCAGTCGCCCAGAGGCCGGTGGTAATCAGTTTGCGTCGCGATATATCTCTCATGTCCGCTCCTCAAGTTTGGGAAGCCGGCCGGTGACCATGGCGCCCACCCGTTTGCGGAACCCGGCCAGCCATACCATTAGAATATGAACCAGAAGGAAGAGCACCAGGAGGATAGACACAAAGAAGTGAAGAGTGCGCGCGGATTGCCGCCCGCCCAAAAGAATTACCGCGGTCGGAAATGCACCCTCGATGGCTGGTGACAGCACCAGGCCCGTCCAGATCACCAGCGGAAACAGAACAAATATCACTGCCAGATAGGTAAGGCGCTGCAGCAGATTATACGAACTTTCTGCTTCCTCGCCCGGCCGCCGGAAGCGAAAATGCCGGACGATCGCCCTTCCAAGGCTCCTCGGTGAGAGCTCAGACAAAGCGGGGAGCAGGCGCCGCCGGAAATGGCCCTGGAAGAAGCCATAGGCCACGTAAAGCAGGCCGGTCAGAATGGCAAGCCAGGCGGCTTCAAAATGTAGATAGCGGCTCCAGCCGTTCTGGTCAGGAAGCACATAACCATAGCCTGTAGGAACCGAGGCGCGCGAGGATGGAATCGGCAGCGTAAACAATGGCTGCATGTTGACGTTGCCGGTTTCCCCCCAGTAGAAGCGCGGGTGAGAGATGAGAATCTCCACTCCGGTGACCAGCAGGGCCACGAACGCCAGCGTGGTCAGCCAGTGCGTGACGCGAACCAGGGCAGGATGCCGCGGGCGAATTGTTTCGGCCATTGGCGCGATAATAGCACCGATCCGTCTGTGACGCACCGCGAAGTCGATGTTTCTTTCAGGCTTGCATTCCATGCAACGTCTCACGCCCTAAGCCGCCAATCGCAAACACCGCCTCCGTCGTGTGCGGCGCCTCGTTTCACGAGATCGAAGAGGAAAGGGTCGCGCTACGATAGGCCAACCCGAGCTGACATTGCCATTCCCTCAATCCCAAAGCATTTATCGGACGGTGGCCTCGAGGTCAAAGCGGCCCAGGTACATCGGGGTAACCACGGGAGGCTTACCCGCCACGGTTGTGGTGGGGTATGGCTTGGGCCAGTTTGTGGGAAAGCCCCAGACATTCCCGTTCGTCATGTCTACAACCACTTTGCCAATCACATTTTGTCTTCCGTCGGGTGAAGTCAGCAAGGTGGTTCCCGGTTCAATGTAGAACCTATGGCTTATTTCCGACTCGGCCTGAACCCTCTGTGAAGCGGTGAGCTGACCAAGAGCGGTTAAGCCAAGGAAAATTGTGATCAATAAGAGAATTGTTCTGACAAAAGGGTCTGATCTCATAATGCCTCCTTAGGGAACCCGTCTCTTCACGGATACGTGTGGCCGAATTTCTGCGATGCGCGGGGCAGGTGTCCGAATTGGAATGTGACTTACGCCGCCATGCACGGTGTAAAGCTGAAACAAAACTCTGCGGGAATAGCTATTCATCCTCGGCAGTGTCAGGGCCGGGAGAAGCAGGCGAGGACGATGGGGCCACGTAAATGCGTTTCCCTTTCACAATATTTGCGTGGCGTCCAATCAGGGCGCCCAGCGCAAATCCCAATCCGGTCAGGACCACCAGGGCAACGCCACGGTCCTCGTCGCTCTTTGCGGATGCCTCAATGACCCCACCGATTGCCGCGCCTGCGCCGCCGCCAATTGCGCCACCCGCCAGAATGGAGGCGCCCTGGCGCCGCAAGCGGACCTCCCTGACCTCTGCCCTGCGAATGGCACGCCGCCTGGTGACCCGCCCGGGGAAAGCCCGTTCGTCGGAGTCGATGGACAATGAATCCCCGGTGACGTTCACCAGCCGGCCAAAGTATTTCTCACTGGCGACAGTTTTCACCACCACCTGTGTGCCGGGACCGAGGTCCTGCACATTCTTCCAGCCGCCGAGGCCCGACTGGGAAAACACCGTCGAACCCGCCAATAGAAATGCCAGCAAGATCGCCACAAAGGATCGCCACGAGCCTGACAGCCAGGGGAGACTGTATTTATGCACCTGTGTCGCCTCCTTTGCATTTACATGAATCGACAGTGACGGTAAACCGCAGTAGCAGACTGCCCAACAGGATACCACTTGCATCCATAGCAAGCACCTCTGACTCTCGCTCGCCGAATGACTTCTTCTATGGCTGCTTTCTGCGGATCAATGGCCGGAAAATTACTGAACAACAACGCGCATCCCCTCCCTCCTCTGTTACCCTTCACGGCTGCAGTTGTGTTATGGTGATGCGTCGGTTCGGGCCTTTGCAGGCCGACCGGTTAAACATCTTCCCAGGATCAGGTCACAATGCCACGATTATGTATTGAACGATTCTCCCCCGCTGTTTTTGCCACCGCCAGAATCTTGATTGCGGCGTTTGCATTATTTTTGACTGCCCCGTTGCTTGCGCAGGGCCCGCCTGACACCATCTATTACAACGGCGTCATCGTCACCATGTGGCCGGCGTATCCTGTTGCCGAGGCCGTAGCCATTCGTGGGGGACGGTTTGCGAGCGTTGGCTCCAATCAGGACGTACTCCGCACGGCGGGTCCGGCCACGGTCAAGGTGGACTTGCACGGGCAGTGCGTGCTGCCCGGGCTCATTGACAGCCACTGCCATCCCATCGAGGCAGCACTTGGCCAGCGGGAGAGCCAGGTGCCACCGCTCCATTCCATTGCCGACATCCAGGCCTACATTCGGGGTCGAGCGTCTGTGTTGCCGGCCCGGCAAATCATCCTGGTCCCTCACGTTTTCGTAACCCGGCTCAAAGAACGGCGTTACCCCACGCGCGCCGAGCTGGACGCAGCCGCAGCAGACCGGCCGGTGATTGTGGATAACGGTTACGCCTCGGTACTGAATTCGCCCGCGCTCAAGGAACTTGGCATCTCCAGCAAAACCGCACAGCCCCCGGACGGAAAAATCGTCAAGGATGCGCAAGGCAAGCCCACCGGACTTATCCTTGGAGCTCCGGAACTCCTGGCGCCGCTCAGGGCCACACCGCCCGCCACACTTCAGGATCGCCTCTGGGCACTCCAAACCATGCTGCACCATTACAACGAGGTGGGCATCACCAGCATTATTGACCGCGCAGAGGGCCCACCGGGATTTCGTGCCTACCAGGCGCTCGACCAGAACGGCAAGCTGACCGCCCGCTGCTATGTGACATACGCGATCAACGCTCAGGGCACGCCGGCTGATGTGCGAAACTCAATCCTGCGGATCCCGTTTGTCACAGGCTGGGGAGACGACTGGTACCGCGTCGGGACTTTGAAGACCTTCGCAGACGGCGGCATCTGCATGGGAACAGCTTATTTAAGAGCGCCTTACGGAACCAACACGGCGATTTATGGCTACCATGACCCAACTTATCGCGGCGTGCTGCGAGTGCCGGAAGCAAATCTTGTGGCGATGGCAAAGACGGCAGACGAACTCGGCTGGCAGATGACCGCACACACCACCGGCGGCGGCGCCACCGACGTTCTTCTCAAGGCCTATGAGGCGGCGAACCGGGAAAAGCCCATCCGCAATTTGCGCTTTACGGTAACCCACGGAAATTTCCCCGACCCGCACGCTATCCAGGTGGCCCAAGACCTGGGAGTCTCCTTTGACTGCCAGCCGGCATGGCTCTATCTGGATGGGCCGGCAATCAAGGATGTTTTCGGCCCTGCTCGAATGGCAAACTTTATTCCGCTGGCTTCGCTCTTCCGCGCAGGCGTTGTAGTGGCAGGCGGTTCCGACCACATGATAGGGTTTGATCCGAATACCTCCACCAATCCCTTCAACCCCTTCCTTGGCATGTGGATAGCCATCACCAGGAAGACAGTGGATGGCACAATAATTAATCCTGTCCAGGACATCAGCCGCGAACAGGCGCTTAGGATGTACACGCTAAACGGGGCTTATCTCTCTTTTGAAGAGAAAAAAAAGGGCTCCATTGAACCTGGCAAACTGGCAGATATGGTCGTAATTTCAAAGAATTATCTAACCTGCCCGGTGGATCAAATCAGGGGGATCCAGGCCATTAAGACCGTCGTGGGGGGCAAGGTAGTCTTTGACCGCTTGCATTGACGGCCGCCGGCCGATCCATCCGCAGCGGATGCATCTTACAGAAAATAAATAGCTAAACTTGTTGTTGTCGCGCGCATGGCCTGCCAGAATCTCCCCCTACAGCGGGGGAGAACCCACCCCCAATTGCCCTCAAAGGTTGTAGTACCATCGGCCAATTGCAAACAGTTGCATATACTGGTTCAATAAGTCTCGGGAGGGAAATTTATGGCGAATGCCAAGAAGACAATCGCAATCGTTCCCAGCACCGAATTCAAGTGGACGGCCCAGATTCAATATCAAGAAAGCCTGCCAACCCGCGAAGAAGCAATCCGTTATGCCGGCCTGCACGGCTTCAACCTGATCGTGCAGTACGAACGGCGGAGCGGGCCACTCTTCGATGTAATGAACGACCCCAATCTCACCTGCTTGTCTGAGATCAGTTCCAACTCATTTGAAACAGTGTCCGTGGAGATCGAACCCGAAGCTCCAAGCCGTCGGAAAAAGGTGGCTCGGGGTATTTTCGGGCTCTTCGCTCGACGGCCTGACACTGCCACAGTCACTGCTCACTGAAAGACCGTGAAGCCCTCGGTCCAACGCCGGGCCGTGGCAGTCAGATGGTTGCAAGTCGTTGTTGGTTACCTTCTCTACTTTCTTGTAAGATTAGGGATTCTTAGAAGCGCGCGAGTAACGCGGGCCCTGGGTTCTTGAGGTCCGCGATTTTTTTGTGCCAACGCCCCTCAGCCTTCAAACCTCCATTAACTGTTCTCAGAGCCAAACCCGCCACGCCCGCCGGCGCGTTGGGAAAACCTGCTTGCTCCGCCGCCATGCGTCAGCGGTAGGTAAAGTCGTCGACCCGGTTGAGATCCGCCTCGTTCATCACCCCGATAGTTACGACGACGAATGTAAACACCTGGGTACCCGGCTCCAGATGCCCGCCGATTGCCTTGTCGGGCGTTGCCAGCGTAATGTGCGCGTGGACTCTGCCGTTGACGACGTAACCGTTCATGCCAAGCACATCCGCCGGCCCATTGGGGTTCTTTTCGAATGTGTCCTGGGGAGGGAAGGTATTATTGGTGACCTGATGGATTTCGTAACCGCGCACTGACCCCAGCGCCGACAGAATCACGCCATTCCGAATATGCTCCTGTTTGACTATCTTCTCCATTCCTGCAAGAAGATAGGTTTTGTATTTCATACGCACAACAACAATTCGATCAAAATGACTTGTGATCGCGTACGCATCAGGAATCTTGTCGCTGTTAGCCTTCGTGTCATCGGCAGGGTTGGGTGATGCGTTGACCTTGGTCCGGCGCGTTTCCTGAGCGAACAGCACACCCGCCGTCATTACAAACAATACGATCAGTCTCATTTGGGTCTTCAACATTTCAAAATCCCTCCTGATTCGGCAATCCATGAGTGCTTGATGGTTTCTGCACCCGGCAGAAACCGGAGTGGGTCGACCATCTGTCGCAGTTGCACAGATGCTTAAATTGTAATCCCTGTGATCACGCGGATCGAGAGAGATCTTCCTCTGAATATTCCCAGCAGGGATTAGGAATCCAAGTTCATCTTGCGCAGCAACGCCGCAAAGCGTGGGTCGGCCCGGAGGGGATCCATAAAGCAGTAGCTTCTGATCGGCGTCACCATGGGGTCGCGTGCGTCAATGGCCCGGTCCATCCAGACAAAGGCCTCGTCGATTTCGCCCAGCCCGATGTGAGTCCACGCGAAACAACTAGGCGGCACATAGCTTTTGGCAGCTGCGGCATGAAGTTGCTGGAGCAAGGCACGCGCTTCGGCGGTTCGCCCGCCCTGTGCAAGGGCAAGTCCGAGCCATGCCAGCACCATGCGAGAGTTCCCGGACAGTTCGACAGCTTTTTTCAAGGCAGCGGCCGCTTCCTCGTGGAAGTGCTGCATCGTCCGGCCTACCCCCAGCATCAAGTGGCCCATAAAATTGGTCGAATCAATTTCAAGCATCAGCCGGGCTTGCTCAACACAACGGTCGAAATCGCGGGCTAACCAGTGCAAAATACTTAGCCAAAGACGGGTATTCAGTGACAAAGGGTCCGACTCGAGCACAATTTCAATCTCACTGATGGCTTGCCGGAGATGCCCATGTGGCATCAGCCCCATTATCGCGTACCGGAGCCTCACAACAGGCGAAGCCGGACTCAATTCAAGAGCCCGAGCAAGTTCGCGCTGGATCTCCAGCCAGTTGTAGTCAGGCACTTTTCGAAATGAGGCGATCAGAGCATGCGTCTCGCCTATAGAGTTGTCAATCTCTACGGCGCGGAGCGCGTGAAACAATCCTAATGCACATGCATCTTTGGGCGGTGAAAACCCGTAGAAAGCCAAATACCAGTAAAGCTCGGCGAGACCAATATGAGGAAGGGCGAAATTGGCATCGCGTGCGAGAGCTTCCTCAAAGTATTGTTTTGCCTTCGCCATACCTTCCGGAGTGTACTTATTCAAGTAGTAGCGTCCATGAATAAATGACTGATAGGCCCCAATGTCTTCTGTGGGCTTCCTCGCCTGGCGCTTAGCCGCTGCCCCGGCCCGCAACCCGCCCACGGTTGGCGGAATTTGGGCAACAACAGCTTGCGCAATGCAATTCTGGATCGCGAAAATATCACGCAACTCAGAGTCGTACTTTCTGGCGAACACATGCGCCTGGTCGCTGGCCTGGACGAGCTGCACGTTAATAGTAACTCGATCCTGATTAAGCCGGACGCTGCCTTCAAGAATATAATCCACCTTTAATTCGCGGCCGATCCGAGAGATGTCCTTGTGACTGCCCTTATAGCGCATGGCCGTCGTGCGGGCAATGACAGAAAGAGTTTCCGGCGCCAGATTCGCCAGCGCGGAGATGACATCGTCCGTCATGGCATCACTGAAGTACTCCTCAGAAGAATTTCCACTCAAGTTGACAAAGGGGAGTACCGCCAGTCGGGTTCTCCGAGTCTGGCTGGGCGCTGACGGCCGGACCGTTTCAGAGGTGCTTGCCAGAAACCGGTAGCCGTGCTTGGGCAGGGTTTCGATATAGCGCGGACGATCAGCCGAATCGTTCAACGCCTCACGCAAACGAGCAATCGTAGCGTTGAGGTTGCTTTCGAAATCGACGAACACCTCTTCCCGCCACAAGCGCCGGTACAGTTCGTCTCGTGTAACGACTTCCCCAGGGCGCTCGAGCAAGAAGGCCAGTACCTGGAAGGACTTTTCGCGGAGGTTGATCCTCACCCCGCGTCTGTAGAGCTGGCCCGACGCCAGGTCGACCTCGAAACAGTCGAAGCGGATCCTGCTGGCCACGGTAAGACTCCGGAGAACTCTGTGGTCGTAGGATACTGCGGGTGATCTTCACCGTCAAGTGTCGTGTTTTCGGAAGGATACGTGTTAACCCAAATTTTAGATGGAATTCAGCCTCCGTCCATTGTCCAAACACCACCACTTCAACTACTTTGACAACATGCGCGAGGCTATCTGCACTCTTCAAGAAACACCGTGGAGGGCTTCGCCAAGGGTTCCACCCGACTTAGACCTCTTTGGTGGGGGGCTGGTCGGGGAACTCCAAAGGAGGGTAAAACAATGCGAAAACCCATCTTGATCGCTGTCGTTATCATCTGCGGTCTCTTTCCGGTGGCTGCATTTGCTGATCAAAACAGCCAAGGTGATTCGTCCGCGGTCTGCACTGTGGCAAACGTCGCCGGGACCTACGGATATGTAGGTTTTGGGACCGTACTGCCTGGAAGCCTGCTCGGCTACCCGCCGGGATCGTATTCCTCCGTGGGAACGCTGACGTTCGATGGCAAGGGAAACCTTCTCATCGCTGACACCGAGAGAATTGACAACGTTTTCATTCCCACAGATACCGATTCCGCAGTTACTTACGTTGCCACCTATACGGTGAACAGCCAATGCATACTAACATTCACGATCCCTGGTATAGTCCTCCTCGGCATACCAGGCCCCCACTTCAAGGGCGTGTTTGTGGACAACCGCAAGAGAATAGTGGCTATGTGTCTCATCCCGGATGTTGTCGTGAATTATGTGAGCACGACCAAGATCAGCACCGGCAACTAAGGGGACCACCTTGAATGCTGCAATATCATCCAAGGTCCGGCGCGGTCACCATCATGCTTGGCGAAGTGAGCAAGCATTTCTACTAGGCTTCAAACAGGTTGATGAAAGGGGCTGCCTAAAATTCCTTTGAAAGTGGCGAACACAGAATTCAACGGATGCTGCACTACACAACCCCGATCCTCGGTGACCGTGCCAGGCCTTCCTCCAGTAAGGGCCATGGATGAAGAGTAGTACCGATGCTTGAATTGTAATCCCTGTAATTTCGCGAAGCGAGGGGTTCTATCCGTGCTTATTTCCCACGACGCAAATCCACCCTTTGTCGTACTCCTCGAACACCCGCACATCGCAATACCCGGTCTTTGTGAACATTTCGCGGTGCTCGTTGGCGCTGAGGAGCGAATATTTCATGATTCCCTGCAGTTTTTCGAGCTTCTCAAGCAGTTTCTCGTATTTAATACCCTTGTAGGCTTCAGCGATAAGAATGAACGTCCCTCCGGGTTTCAATACGCGCAGAATTTCCTGAGCGTCAGCGTTCAAATCAGGCCAGTAATAGTGAGTTTCCACTGCCGTGACGAGATCAAACATCGTCTCCGGGAATGGCAACCGTGACACGGACCCGAGCAGAATCCGAACGCGGTCCGAAGCAACCGCTTTGCGATTTGCCCTTCTAGAGGCAGTTACGCTCGTAACAGCGTAATCGATACCATACGTCTTTCCCTCTGCGGCCATTCCGGCCAGCCGCGCGACGGTCCTTCCGCCGCCGCAGCCCACATCGAGAATCGTATCTTTGCTCCCGACCGAGACGTGCGCCAATCCCCACTCTGTCAGCCCCGAATGGCGACGGTTCATTCGCCGGAGATTGAGCATGCCGAGCAAACCCCTGGGTTTTCCGGACTGGTTTATCAGCGAACGCATCAAGCTCATGATGAGAATCTTCCCTTGGATATGGGGCAAGCAGCTGAGGCTGAGCTGCACTCATTCAGCCAGCGGGCGGCGCGCCTGTCGCGAGGTTAGCGAGCTGCACCATCCCACGGCAACGCTCCGCAGCGGGATGACCACTAATCCGCAATCCCCGTCCCTGTTCGCTGATCCCTAATACCTGATACGCGACTTCGGCTGCCAGGCAGAGGTGAAATTGCTGGGTCTGAAACCCGGAGAGGTTTCACCCGTTGTGGCATACCGATAGAGCGCGGCAAGGAAGATGCCGTGAGTGGAGGCGCTGACCACGGAGAGGAAAATAAAATAGATAACCATGAGGCAGGTGCCGAGCGTGACTCCATAGCCATCGGCGATAGAGCCGCCGAGGATGGGAAGCAGAATTCCCGGCACCGCCAGCAGAGTGAAGATAAGGCCGAAGCTGAAGGTCCCCACCACTTCCTCGCCCCAGTTCTTGCGGAAGAGTTCCGCAGAGCGATGTAGCGCCTCGATGGGTCCAGCGTTTTCAAAGGCGATAATAGGAACCACAAAAAATGTTGCAAGCGTCCAGGCCAGGCCCACCAGACCGGCCACCAGCCGCCCGATCAGGTTGGAGCGTTCTTCGATCATGCGCAGAATCATGCCTACTGTCGCGGCCACCAGCGCCCACTGGAAAATAACCCACAGCCGGTTCCAGGCGGCCCGCAGGCCGTCGCGCACGGTGGGATCTCCGCCTTCCAGCCGGATCGAGGCAGCGCTCACCAACGCCGTGTTGAAAAAGATGATGACGAAATAATTCGCCAGGTAGAAGACAAACATGGCGCCGACAATGAGGTTGTTGCTGGGTTGCCAACCTCCCTGTTGGGCGATGGCCTCCTTGATCTGCGGATAATAGAAAAAGCCGCTTCCGGCAAGCAGCGAGAGCGTAACAGCTACGCAGGAAATTGCCGAAAGCACCGGCAGCAGCATCAACTCCTCGTCCTGCCGAAGGACGGCAAAGCTCTGCTTCACCAGTTCCCAGGTGTTACTGATCTTTCCCATCGTTGTCTCTCCTTATTAACTGTTGGACAGTCGCCGCGATCTCCTGGTCTGTGCGTCGGGCGGCCCGGATGCTGGCATTATAGCGTTTGCAATCCCGCGAAGCGAGAGGGTCTCTCGCCAGCCGCGATTTGCGGCGGCGGCAGCCTGCGTGCGCACAGATCCCAAACGCCGCCTCGCGTGTGACACCCGCCGTCGGCTGGAATGCTCTCAATACGGGTTGCGGGCGTTATTGTTTTCAAATCCCCCCGGCTGTAGAATGACGTTGCATGGGTCGTGTCCTCGTCATTGGGGCTACCGGGACCGTTGGCCGCCACGTCGTCTTTCAATTATTGGCCCGGGGCAAGCAGGTCCGCGCACTCACGCGCAACCCGCAAGCCAGCCGTCTGCCGCCACAGGTTGAGGTGGTGCGCGGAGACCTTACTTTCCCCGAGACCCTTGATGCATGCCTTGAGGGAATAGATGCCGTGTTCCTGGTCTGGACGGCACCGCCGGCCAGCGTCACCCCCGCCCTGGAACGAATCTCGAGGCAGGCACAACGCATTGTGTTCCTCTCAGCTCCGCACAAAACAGCGCATCCTCTCTTTCAGCAACCCAACCCTGTTGCCAAGCTGCACGGCCAAATCGAAAAGCTGATTGAGACCTCCAGGATCCAGTGGACTGTTCTACGCCCCGGCATGTTCGCCAGCAATGCCCTGTTCTGGTGGGCGCCGCAGATCCGGGCCGGCGACGTTGTGCGCTGGCCATTTGCGGCCGCACCGACGGCCCCCATCCACGAACACGACATCGCCGCAGTCGGAGTCCGCGCCTTGTGCGAGGACGGACACGCCGGGGCAGAATATGTTCTCACCGGGCCTGAATCCCTAAGCCAGGCCAGGCAAGTGTCCATTATCGGCAGCGCGATCGGCCGGCCACTCCGTTTCGAAGAGATTTCGCCGGATGACGCGCGGCGCCAACTGCTCGCCCTGATGCCCGCCTCAATCATCGATATGCTGCTCAAGGCCTGGGCAGCCGCAATGGGCCAGCCTGCCTACGTTACGTCCGCGGTTGCAGAAATCACGGGAGCGCCGCCGCGGTCATTCCTCGACTGGGCTCACGACCATGCCGAGCAGTTCCTGGCGTAATCGCTGGTGGCGCTGGCCTCGCTGGATATGCGCGGCTCACTGCCCCGGCCCGCCAGGCAGACTACTCCCGTCAATATCATCAAAAGATAGAACGACGGGTATATCTTGAATCCCCTGCGGATCCAGAACCGGACGACATTAATGCGGCCATGTTTCTTAAATTCAGTAAAAAGAAGCCCTGATATCAGAAACCCGCTCAG
>DATLWV010000207.1:0-8007 GCA_035576145.1 Terriglobia bacterium | reverse complement strand
AGGAAGAAACTTCCGTAATACCTCCCAGTCCTCAAACTCGTCCTTCGCCACAGGCCTGTTCATAGCCAGAATGGTATCGCCTTCGGCTAGAGAAAGCAAGTCTTAGGTTAACGCTTATTCGGCGTAAGCCCTGGGCTAAATTCTTTCGACCCTCCGGGCCTGGGGGAAAGCAGAAAGCAAGTAGCGAGGACCTCCGCATTTGAGGTCCGCGGCTCTTCCCCCGATTCGCCACCCAAAACAAAGCATCAGGACTTTCCCGTTTACCCGTGCCCCACTCTAATACCGCTTACCTTCGCTGATCGCAGAGATTAGGGACGACCCTCTGCTCCAGCCCCGTTCCCAATCCCTTAACAGAGTCGAACAGGCTTGACACAAAAACTACTCGTGCTTCATGTATATCGTGTATTCTGCCGTCGTCGTGTAACCCATTCGCTCGTACACTGGCCTTCCGGCTGCTGTTGCGTGCAAGTACGTCCGCCGGTTGAGCCCAGCCGCCAGCGACCGTTCGAGTACGTCCCTCATTGCGGCCTCCGCGTACCCTTTCCTTTGCGCCGCAGGAAGAGTTGCCACCAGGGCGACGTAGCGCAGGCCCCCTAAGTCGAGCACGGTCGCGCAGCTCTCCGGCTTGCCTCCGGGCGCCAGCACCGTCGCCATCCTCTCCGGCGCGCGCCACCAGCCCGTGTGCTCCAGCGACACTGACCCTGGCTCCCCAAACTTCATCTGATAGGCGGCCTCGTTCAAGCGAACCACCTTTTCGCCAATCGACTCATCGGCTTCCGTGAACCACTCCCCTTCGGGCCTGCCCCGAACCGGTGAAGTCAGGTCGTATGCTTCCATACCAGTGAGTGGCATCATCGGTGCAAGCCCAAGCCGGTTCAGCAGGGCCCCGGACTCCGGAAGAAGGTTGCCCATCGTTTCGTGACACACCGCCAATAGCCACGGGAGCCGCCGCTCTCCGGCCCACGCCGATGTTTCCAAGACGGCTTCCTCAAACTCCGCCATCGACGCGGGCGGCCGGGCCGTTACGGCCATGTTGAAGAAGGGACACGAATATCCCATCCAGCCTATTTCCACCAGCCCGCCGCGCCGTTTTTCGAAAGCAGCGCTACCCTTGCCCATCGCTTCCCATGCGTCCATGAAGACGGCATTCGATTCCTGCGCTCGATCCATTCGGTTCTGGCCTCCTTCTGGCCGGGCTTCCCGACTTTGTCTTCAAGCGTCAACGCGGATGGTGCAGGTACTCGCCTCGTGGTACATGCCGACCGCTTTGTTGCGACCATTGATGCGGCTCGATGCAAGGCGATCCCGGCACGGCCCCATTCTAACGCCATTGAGCATCGCTGGCTGCAGAGATTGAGCAAGTAGCGAAGACCTCCGTCGTTGAAGCCCGCGGTTCTTCTTGAATCAAGAGCCGCAGACCGCAACCCCGACGGTCTGCGATACCCCTTGCCGTACGAAACAGTTCTGATTGGGAAATCGCCCCGCTAGATTGGGGCATTGGTTCGCCCAAATGTCGGCGTCTGCGCCGCTGCCGGTCACGCTTCGGCGGGCTTGAGGCTGGGAATCAGGAATGGCTGGAACCTGCCATAAGTCAATGACCTCCACAGCCACTCCATGGGACCGAAGCGGAATCTCTTTAGCCACCAGGTGCTGAGCAGGATCTGAAGGGCAAACACGATCATGGCCAGAAGCAAACCTGGAAAGTACCCAAGCTTTGTCTGAAGGTTCAGGCCATAGTTGTAGTACAGAATGGTCCCGACAATTGATTGGAGCAGATAATTGGTGAGCGCCATGCGCCCGACCGCGGCAAGCGGAGCCAGCCTCGCGATCCAACCTGGTAGCCGAGTCAGGATGAAAAGAATTGTCGAAATATAGAAAAGCGATCCCGCCGGCCCCTGGAGTATCCACGCCAGGAAGGTGAATCTCCAGTGGAACCTGTAATAGAGTGGACCCAGGACCTGCGTGCCGTAAGTGGTGAAGATACCCAGCACCAGCCAAATAGGGCAGGCAATCCAGATCACCCTCTTGATTAAATCTGAGCGGGCCAGTGGATAGCGAATCAGCCGGTAGCGCCCGGCAAGCATGCCCAACAGAAACATGGCAAAACTCGTGAGCCAGATGTAGCGGAACATAAACCGACTACTGAGTTTCCAGGCATTGAACCGGGCGGCCACTGCTTCCAGGTAGGTACCGGACTTGTCAGCGGCCCAGACCCGTCTCCAGGCGTCCCTTATCTCATTGCTGGCGATAGCCTTTTGAAGCTCTGATTCCTGCTCCACTTCAGGATTGACGACGCGCGGAACCAGGTCCCGGACAAAATAAGGGTGGTCACTGAAGGAAAGAAAGAACTGCGCAGCCAGGACAAGCGCGACAGCAGGGAGCAGGACTCTGGCCGAACGATTCCGGAAGGGAACCAGGAACAATCCCATCACAGCGTAGACCATCAGGACGTCCCCCTCCCAGATCAGGATGGCGTGTGCGAGTCCGATCAGGAAAAGGACCAGCATTCTCTTGATGTAGACCGGAACAATGAGCTGTCCGCGCGATTGGGCCCTGATGAGTTGGAGAGCAAACCCCAGGCCGAAAAGGAATGAAAAAGTGGTGTAGAACTTGCCAGAGACGAAAAGCGAGAGCAGTTTCCCGACTGCATCGTCCACGCCTCCGGCCCGGGCGGCTTCAGAGCCGGGGAAGTTAACCAGCAGGATTCCGAACAGAGCAAACCCTCGGAGGATATCGATAACAGGATTTCGTTCACTTGGGGGCGTAGGGCTCGAAAGTGTTCGGGTTGGATTGTCAGGTTCGGAATTGTTCATGGCGCTCACCCTCATTGAGCTTCTGCGGGGAGGGAAGCCTGATGGCGGAGGATGGTGGCGTTCCACCCCGCCACGAAGAGGGAGGTTCCCGGTCGGCAAAAGAGGCTCCGAAGGTGGTTGCGCGTATGACTCGCTTCCGCTGTCCAGGTTCTCCCACTATCGTTGGTGAACAAGATGGTTCCGGATTCCCCGCTGGCGTAGCCCTCGCGACTGTTGGTGTAAGCGACGTCGGTCAGGGTTTGTTCCGTACCGCTGCGCGTGGCGGTCCACGTCAAACCACCGTCTGCCGTGTTCAGGATGATGCCTTTATCTCCTACCACCGTTGCATGGCGTGTATCGCACCAGGCAATGGACTTGAGATTCTGTTTCGTGCCACTTCGGCTACGAGTCCAATTCCGGCCGCCGTCCGTGCTCATCAGAATATCCCCGGTAAATCCCACGGCGATGACATGCGAGGGGGTAGCGTAAGAGACGTGGGTCAGCAGGCAGTCGCCCACGCCGGCGGGAATGGATCGGCGCTTCCACGAGTTCCCTCCATCGTCCGTGGTCAAAATGGCGGAGTATCCAACGGCCACGCCGGAACGGGCATCGACGAACTCGACGGCAGTCAGCCAGGCATCCATTCCCGGCTGGACTACCTTCCATGAATCACCTCCGTCTGTGGTTCGAAGCATCAGGCTATCCCCACCCACAGCCAGGGCAACGCTGGGACTGAGCATGGACACGCCATTGAGAAATCCTTTGAATTGGCTCCTGGAAACCCGCCACACGTTGCCGCCGTTTGTCGTATAAAGGATCAGGCCTTCCTCTCCCACCGCGACACCGTGGTTCGCGTCGTAGAATGCAATGGAGGTCAGCTCCTTCTGCTTGTCCGCGAAATTGGCAGTCCAGCTCTTTCCGCTGTCCATGCTGTTGACCACGATGCCAAAGCTGCCTACGGCCAGGATTCTGTCCTCAGCATGGATCACGGCAGTCAGCAGATGCCCGGTCGAGCTCTTTGCCTTCCGCCAGGTTGAATCCCGGGCGGTTCTCTGCAAAAGTGTCCCTGACTCGCCACAGGCGAAGGCGGTCATGTCCGGCCCGATCGATACGCCATAGAGGACAGAGCCTGCCTCGTCGGCTTCCGGCTTCCATTTCTCGCCGCGGTCCGTTGACCGGAAAATCACTCGCGCGTTCCAGAGATAGCCCGGCGTCCCTCCAACGGCGATCAGGCTGTCGCCGCGGGAGGCGACGGAATAAAGGTTTGTGGAGACTCGCTGCTGCTTCCAGCTCTGCCCGGAGTCGCCCGTCTTGAGAATCATGCCGGATTCGCCAACGGCAACAGCCTCGCGAGGGTTCAGGAAAGTAATCCCCCGAAGGGTGACACCCGCATTCGTCTCGCGTCGCGCCCAGGTTTGGCCTCCATCCTGAGTCACGAGAACAATTCCTCCCGAGCCCACGGCCATGCCGGCGCCCGAGTCACTGAAGGCCACGCCATAAAGATTTTCCCGAGTGCCGCTTTGCTCGATACTCCAGTTCATCCCGGAGTCATTGCTCCGAAGGATCGTTCCCCCCGCGCCGACGGCGACCCAGGTTTCTGCTGACGCATAGGCGATCGCCTGGAGATGCTTCTGTACAGGGACAGACACATGTTTCCAGATTTTGTCTTTGTTGTTGAAACGGACGATAGTCCCGTGGTCGCCCACGGCCACCAGGAGGTCCTGGCCAGGCGCTACGGCCCGAAGTGTGTTTCCCTGTGGAACCGGATGCTGCCAGACCCAAGAGTCGGTGGCACCGACGGAGCACACCTGACCCGCAATCAATAAGAACCCCGCCATGAGTTTCCATTTCATGGAAGCCTCCAGCGGTAGAGGGCCTGTCTAAATAGAGTTAAACTCTGTGTCCAGAATACACCACCAGCCGAATCGATTACAAGCAGGTAGCGCCAGCCTCCACATATGAGGTCCCCGCTTCCTCCTTCGGACTGAATCAGGGGCCGCGGACCGCAACACCGACGGGCTGCGCTACCCTCTGCACCGGCGCCGATGACAGTGGGAAGAATGAGGGAGGTGCTATTCTCGAGGGGAGTCTACGCAACCAAGTGAATAGTTCAGCACGGCGGAGACAGGTCCGGCGAGCGGAACGCTAACAGACGGAAACACCCAATCCTTTACGGCATCCTCCGCGGACTTTTCCAGCAGTGGATGGCCCGATGTGGCGCGCACCTGTTTTACGGCCCCGCTTGCACCGTCCACGCTGATCTCAACTTCAACCTTCCCCTCGATTCTCGCCATCATTGCGAGCGGCGGGTACCGGGGTGGGACATACCTGACCAAATGGTACTTCTCTCGATCGAGTAATGTTGCTGTGGGTTCGTGTGGCTTGTGGCCAGGCCCTTCGTAGCCCTTGAGCAGGTCGCGGGTCAAACCCAAATCGCACGGAGTGTGAGTTCGACACAATCCTCTTTGGTTTTCGTCTGCGAAGCCGAGGTCGTATATTCCGCTCCGTAATTCCGAGACCAGCGATGCCCCGAAGCGCTGCAGTTCAAGATCTTCCGCCGGGGTTATATCATGAAAAACATCTTTGTTCCCGAAAGCATGCTTGTATATTTCCCATTCCAAACCATAGAGGGCAGTGACCCTTGGTGCATTCCGTTTCAGTGCCGACATGTCCAACGTCTCAGGGTAGGGAAGCCTGAACAGCCTTTCTGAGTCATGACACTGGGCCACTATCCCAAATCGCTCGGTATCGAAAATGGTGCTTGTTTTTAGCCTGGCATCTTCGATTGCGCGGTCCACATTTTCTTCCTGAACGGAACACAGGTCGATGTGGCCCGCCACCTTCCGGACCGAAACACCTGGAAGGCGTCTTTCAACTGCCTTGACCTCAACGAATCCAGCGCAATAACTGTTCTCTGGCGCTATGCGAATGCCCCGGACAATAGAGCCCTTCCCGTCTTGCCTTACGTCCAGAATGTAGTCAAACCAGAAGGGCGCGGCGTCCGAAACGCGCTGAACAACAACATAAAAGCGCGGAGGTTCAGGCTCTTTCCGGTTCGCACCTTCCCTGGAGTTGAGCCAAGGGCTCCCGAGCAACACTGCGCACAATGTGAAAGAAATCAAGAACCTGCTGGAGACATTGCGAAATGCCATGCTCCGCCCATTGTAGCAAACACTGGCGGACAACGATCTCGTCTGCCGGATTCTTGCTGTCCGCAAGCGCAGGCGGTCGCCTTGTGGTGTCGGCTACCTTGCCTTCGAGCCCCCGAAGAGGGCGGAAGGCTTTAGCCCATCCCGCCTTGCGGGATGGGAAAACGGGCCATCAAAGCGCCACCCAGCCCCGGAGAGTGTGCGTGAGAACACGCATGGGGAGTCTTGGGGGATCGGGGTTGCATGGTGGTTGGCCGATTTTATCAGTTGCGATCTGTCTTTTGGCCTGATGAACTGGCCGAGAGCTACCTTGTGCGGTGATACAAGCGGCTCAAGTTATAACCAATGGCTGCCAGAGTGAACTCGATCCCGACTCGGTCAAGTCCCCGCAGCCGAAATTGTCGTAGCCCCCGCTGCTGTTTGAGAACTCCAAAAACCGGTTCCACAATGGCTTTCCGTTGCCGATAGATTTTCTGGCCCGCCGGGCTTCGCAGCCTCCGCCTCATCTGGCGGTGCTCCGGATCGCGCAGATGTCGGCCTTTACCGATCCCTTGAGCTTTCCCCTGGCCTTTCAGTTCGTAACTCAGATTAGCGTCCGGCACATAACCCTGGATCCGTCGCTGGCGCAGCCCGTGCAAGTTCGCCAGCGAGAAAAAGCCCGTATCCGCACTCACCCGTTGCGGCTTTCCCCGGCATTGGCAGACCGTCTCATCCACCAGCGGCAGCAGGCTGGCGTTGTCGCTAGCGTTCTGCGTCACCCGCTGGGCCACGATCAGATGATCTTCGCTCACCGCGATCTCCGCCGAGTAGCCCAGTTGCCAGCCCTCCCGGCTCCGCAAAAAACGACTCTCCGGATCACTCCGGGAAATCTGCCGCAGGCCGCTCTTGCGCAGCCGTTCCAGCCGCCGCGGTATCTGCTCCAGGCGGCGCTCCAATTCTTCCACCTTCACCTGCATTCCGGCGTTTTCATCCGGGTCGTCGGCGTCACAGGCTTTTTGCCATCGCCGGATTTGTCGCCGCAGTCGCGCTCGCTCCCGGCGCAGCTTGCTTTCGCTGTCCATGCGCTCCCGCGAGGCTGCTCCCCGCACCCGCGTGGAATCCAGGGCCACGTGTCCCAAGCGCACCAGCCCCAGGCTCTGCGCCAATTCCAGCACCTGCGTGAAGACGTTGTTGATCGCCCGCCCGTGTCTTCGCCGGAAGGCACTCAGCGCCCAGTTGTCCGGCGTCGCACCTCCCGCCAGATAGCGAAAGGTCAGGTCTTCCCGAATCCGCTGTTCCAGCCGACGCGCCGACGTCACCCCCAGCACGTAGGCATACAGCCACACCTTCAACATCAGTTCAGGCGCGTACAAGGCGCCGCCTTCCTCACTATAGGCTCGGACGAACTCTTCCAAGTTCAGCTGCTCCACCACCCGATGCACAAAAAACACCAGATGATCTTCTCCCAATACATCCTTCACGTTCGGTGGCAGCAAATACGCTTGATCTGGGTTATACGGCAGAAATCGTGTGCTCATGTCCCTTTCTTTTGCACTATTTCCCTTCAAAACGCAACCCGGTTCTCACGCACACTCGGAGGGGCGTAAGACATCATTCCCAGATATACCTCTCGTCGTAACGAACGCCATTCTTCTTGAGAAAGCTGATAAATTCGTCCTGAAACGAAACACGCCGGTGGTGTTTCTCCTGCTCGCGAATGTATTTCACCACCGAGGCGGCATTTGACTGGCTGACGCTGAACGCTCCGTAACCCGTTTGCCAGGCGAAACCCTGAAGGCGCGCACGAGTCTGATGAACCCAACGGGATGAATTGGTTTTTACGGTACGCAGCGCCTCAGCGACGGCAACGCCGGGTGGCAACGAGAGGAGCATGTGAACGTGGTCCGGCATGGAATTTGCTGCGGCGGCCTTGCCTTCAAGCTCCCGGATGATTCCGCCCATGTATGCCAGCAAATCGGGCTTGAGATCGGGAGCAATCAAAGGTTCGCGGTCTTTGGTGCTGAAGATGACGTGGGTCAGAAGATTCGCGAAGGTATGAGCCATGTCTTTCGCCCCTCCGGGGCTCC
>DATLWV010000206.1:0-25764 GCA_035576145.1 Terriglobia bacterium | reverse complement strand
AACCTCCACGGTCTGGGTGGTTGTACCCAGCTCCATGCTGACGTTTACAGTGGCGTTCTGGTTGACGTCCAGGGCAATTCCGGTGCGCGTGGAAGTCTTGAAGCCTGTCGCCTCCACACGCAGTTGATAGGTGCTGGGTGGAAGGTTCCGCAAGATGTAACGGCCGACGGAATCGCTGGTGGCAGTGAAAGCGTAACCCTTGGAAACATCGGTCAGGGTCACTTTGGCCCCCGGAATCACAGCTCCGGTGGGATCGCTGACAACGCCTGTGATGCTGCCGCTGTAAAGCTGCGCCCGAAGCGGGACAGCCAGCAGCGCAAGCACGGCAAAAGTTAAGAGAACTCGAAAGGGGTCCAACCGGCTGTCAAAGCCTTTCCGAAGTGGTCTACTGCAGGACGTCAACCAGAGTTTCGTCAGCATGAACACCTCCCTCTCTTACAGGTTGTCAATCCAGACCCGACGAGACGCAACGCAAACCCGTTAACTTTCGGAAGAGGAAGCGGGGGCCAGCAGGAAACCTTACAGAACGCCTTTGCCTTACTTAGGAAGCTTTAGGAAGTACGGGAAACATACTAGTCCCCGCCAAATTTTGTACGAGTCTTGGGTATCATGCATGCCCTAGATTGTCAAGTGAAAAACATGTATGGGCGGTGAATTGACGTAGGACGCCGACCTGTAATCTGCTGAAAACCCCCGGCAATTGCCATCTTCCGGGCCTGAGAATGTTCAACCCGGGGCCACTGGACGGCTGGCAGCGGGCATCTCAGGCGGTGCCTGGCTGCCTGAAAGCTATATTAGTAGGCTACATATAGGGAAAGCACCTGCATTTGGGACGTTTGGGATTTTGTCCTCTATTCTTTTAAAATAAATAAGTCATTTATTATGAACATCATAATCTAATAGCCGAAAAAGTTATTTAATTTCTTGTTGCATTTTGCAACAGCGGGTAAAAATTACACCGCTGATCTCTGCCGGTTCGCAAAGTGTAGTCCTTTCGGCCACATCAAGCCTGATTCAAGGCGCCTTGGCGCGGGTAAACTCGCGCTGGGCCTTTTCCTCAAGCCCGAGAGCCTGATAGGCGCGGCCCAACTCATAATGAGCCTTGGCCATTTTGGGGTCGGCCGCAACTGCGCGTTCGAGTTCCTCTGCGGCGTCCTTCGGCCGTTGGAGGTAGAGGTAAAGTTCCCCGAGCGCTTCATGGGCCTCGGCATATTCGGGAAGGATCTTTACCGCACGCCGGAAGGCCCGGATGGCATCGTCCGCCCGCTTCTGACGGGAGTATGCGACGCCAAGATTGTAGGCCGCTGAAAAATTGTGTGGGTCGATCTCGAGCACGCGGTTGAACGACCTCTCTGCGGCGTCGACGTTGCCAGAACCAAGCTGCGCGACTCCGAGGTAATAGACTGCCGCACCATCGCTCGGATTGCGATCCGTGACATATTGAAAGCCCTCCGTCGCGCGGACGTAATCCTTGAGTTGAAGCTCGTTCTGTGCAGCAAGGAAGCGAATCGTCAAAGTCTCCGGAGCCGTCTTCTCAGCCTGCAACAACTTCCGCAACGATTCCCCGTAACGGCCACGCTGCTTGTCGACGAGCGCCTCGGAGACGAGGTTGTAAGCCTGAACACGGTCCTTGGGATCGGGAAGATTGCTGGTATCGACTTGAGGAAGGTTCGCTATTGAAACCGCGGCGTATCCGAGAGAGCGAAGACTCGCGAGCAGTGCGGGATCAGTCGGTTGCCCGGCAGCTGCGGAAGTTTTCGAGGCAGGCGTATATCGGCGGACCAATTCCTGAAGCCGTCCGTTCATCTCGTGCGCCAGGGCTTGATGCGTGCTGAACAGGTTGTGAAGCTCGTGAGGATCAGTCTTCAAATCGTAGAGTTCAGGCCGTGTCGTTTCAATGTACTTCATCCCGCGCCATTCGAAACTCAGCAGGCGGTTCCATCCGAAGTGGAGGAGAGGAGCGTAGTTCTCGGCATATTGGCCCGACGCACTTCCAGACTGACGCCCCATCATCAGGCTCAGCAAACTTTGTCCCTGGATGCTGGCGGGCCGCGGGATTTCGAGAACCTGAAGCAAGGTTGGCATCACGTCCACAAGCGACACTCCCTGTTGCACCACCCTCGGCGGGTCGCCCGGAATTCGCATAATCAGCGCCACTCGGACTGTTGCGTTGTATATATAGAAACCGTGTGTCTTTTCACCGTGCTCGCCCAGGCTCTCACCGTGGTCGCTGGCCAGGACGACAAGTGAATTCTCATAGAGGTGTTGCTGTTTCAGATAGTCGAACAACCGGCCGACCTGCGCATCGGCGAAGGCGATTTCCCCGTCGTAAGGACGGTTGCGATAAAGACGCGCGTAGGGCCCTGGAGGATCGTAGGGAGCATGCGGGTCGTAGAGATGGACCCAGATGAAAAAGGGCTTCTGACGGTGGGACTCGACCCACTTCATGGCCAGGTCCACAACCTGGTCGCCGCGACGCTCGATCTGGTCCAGGTGGATTTCTTTTGAGTGGCCCAGGTTGAAATGGTCGTAATAAGTCTCGAAGCCCTGGTTCAAGCCGAAGCGCGAATCGAGAGCCGCCGACCCGATGAACGCCGCAGTCGAGTATCCATGCCCGTGCAATAATCCGGCGAGGGTCATGGTGCCCGAGGCCAGCATATTGCCACTAAAATCGTGCATCCCCGTGGCCATCGGATATTGGCCGGTCATCAGCGCTGTGTGCGCTGGCAGGGTAATGGGCACGGGCGTCATGGCGTTGGAAAATCGAACGCCGGTCCTTGCAAGCTGGTCGATGTTGGGGGTTTTGATCTGATTGTATCCGTAACAAGCCAAATGATCGGCGCGAAGAGTATCAATGGTAACGACGACAACGTTGCGCGCTTCCCGCGCCGCTGCCGGAACGCTTCCCAGGAACATCAGGCAAGTTGCCAACAACAACGCTCTGGATGGAAAGCGCATCATAAATTACCCCGGATAACGCCATCTGCTGGTCTATCTGAGCCCTGGCAGGAGATTCCGTCATTCATCATCCGTGATTCTTCCAAGCTATGTCCCGGCTCTTGGCTTTCCCTTTTCATGTTTCAACTCTTCCCCGCAAGATCGTAAGAGAAGCTTTCGGCATGGTGAACGAGGTTTCTTTGTCGGCTCGCAGTGTCGACTCCAGTGGCGGACCCTCCGGGTCTGCATGGCTGTTCCTCCCGTCTGCATGCCATTGGAACTGTTCTGTTCCGAAAGTCACCATCCTGACTTTGCCTGAAAAGCCAGCTTCCTTCCCGGCCGAATGATTCTCAAACAGGAGGCGCACCTTGCGGGCATTTTGCTGGTCGCGGTTGACGATCAACAATGACCATTCTCCATCAGGCCGATGCAATGCGTATGCAGCCAGTAATTCGTTGCCTGCAGCATCCCTGACATCGGTCGATGCCCGGTAGCAATGGTGAACTTCGCCACCGGGCTTGACCCATTCCAGATTAATCAACCGTGAGGCGAAATATTGCGACGTGAATCCCTTGATTTCGTGGTCCTCACCGGCGACGAACGTGCCAAAAGTTCCCCACCCATGGCAGCCGCTGTGGAGCGGGAATGGGAAAAACTGGAAGTAATTAATCCCGGCGCCGCCCGCTGAAAGAAAGGAGCCCACATATTCTGCGAGCCATAACGCGCCGAAGATATCGACAAACGACTGGTTGAGGCTCCAGGAGAGGTTGCACTCCGTAATGATCATGGGGACGTTTTCAGGAAGGCCGTCTTCTTTCCAGACGTCAAGGATATGGCTGACAAGTTCCGGTTCGCGGTAGAGGTCTGCCCACGTGACATCACAAGGTTCAAACGGGTAATGCTCAAACGACATGAAGGCGAGGTCTTCCATCCGGCCATGTGATTTCAGATAATCGAGGAACCGCCCCAGCCACGACGACCGGCCCTGCGCGTCCGGCCAGACTTTGATGTCTTCATTGACTCCCTCGAAGATCGGCCCTCCGAGCCTGGCCTCCGGCGCCACTCGATGAATCGCCGTAGCGAATTGTATGTAGAGCGCGGCATAATCTTCCGGCATGGCGTATTGCCCGTCCGGTTCTTCCCCCATCTCGACACAGGAAACAGGGTATCCACGTTTTTTCAGGTAAGCGATCTGCGCCGCTGCGTCCTCTGGAATTCCGTAGAGCATGGCGACGGAAACCATGGCCGGGAGGTTGTTGGTGACGCCGCTGGTGAAGAAGAGATCGAACCCTGTCTGTTCGCCGCCTTCCATGTGGAGATCGCTTTCAGCATGCCAGGGATCGATGGATGAGCAGTAAGTAGCAGTCTGGTTCTGGTCTGGAGAATGCTGAATCAGGTCTACAAAGGTGCCATCGGCGTCGAGCGTGCCTGCGTAAACCTCCCTGATGGCGTACCCTTCCGAGTTCCGTGGATCTTCGGGCCCGTGGGTGTCGGCCGTGTGCGAGGATTCCGTCATCAGGATCCGCAGGTACCTGGTCGCGGTGGGCAGCATCGAAAGTTTCAGCGTTACCATCCCGCCACGGGAATCTTTCACGATGCCGGAGGGAAAAGTGTTCCAAACCCCGCCTGTGGGCTTGCTCATGGCACTTTCGTTTCCGGTCCAATATTGGACGCTGTAGGCGCGCGCGTAAGGGTCAGTCCAATCAATCCGTATGGCGTTAACCTGCTGCATGGCTCCGAGATCGACCACCACCCACTGCGGATGCAACGTGTCGCTTTCTCCCGTGTAGCGTTCAGCCAGGTAGGGGTTGCTTTTCCAGTAAGAGTCCGGATCGCCATCGGTCAGCCGCGAATATCCGGACTCCGTCCCGCCGTTTCGCGTGTTGCCGCGATGGCGCAGGTGGTAGCCATATGAATGTTGAATAGATTCTGCAAGCTCGGAACTTCCTGTGAAATAGCCTTGCTTGTGAGCAGAATCGCTCCAGGCGCCCGTGGGATTCCAATGCCAGGCTTTGATCTGCAATTCCGTGTGCTGCCGGTAGCTCATCGGCCCCCAGCCGGCGGAAAGACACTTCTTGACCATGGGCTCGGCGTAGAGCTTTTCCGATGCCTTGTAGGGAATCATGTCAATGGAGGTCCCCAGCGCCTCGTTCGGCTTGAACTTATTGGTCTCTCGGCCGGGTGTCGCGTCGACACGAATGGTCCCGACGCGGGGTTTCTCCTGGTGAGCAGTCCCACTTTTCCCGCTCGCCTCAGACAATCCGGGTGCCGCTCCAACCCGTGAAACAGACAAAACACTTCCCGGCCCGGCGGTTAGTGCTGCTGCTGTCGTTGCTCCAGCCAGAAACTTTCGCCGCGAGATGCTGTTTGCCTTCCTGCTCTTTTCTCTTGAATCGCGGTCCGTTTTCTCGCTCACAGGCCTCCTCCTCCGGTTGAACATGTTTTTCGCACGAAGGGTCATGACGTACCCGCATTCTAGCACTGGGTGATTTTATTGGCGCGGACGAATCTGTCGTAAACGACGCCGTCAAAGGGCAGCCTCCCGTCGCGCCATCGTCACATCCATGGCATTCAGTTCTTACGGAGCCGTTGCTCTTGCAACCGCTAACATCTCTTTGCTGTTCCAGTCGTCGCGCGGCTCGGCGGCGGCACGGGCAAACGTCCACAGCCGAATACGCTCATGTTCCACGCCCAGCAAGTCCCCCAGGTGGCGGAACATTCTGTCTGAAGCCGAGAGCAGCCTCTCGACGCAATTGAAAAGATGCTGGGTTGGATCATAGGCTGGATCACCGACGAATGGTTTCGGGTCGATGACCAGCCAGGGCTTCCGTTCTGAACGGAGGACGTTGCCTGCATGTAGGTCCGTGGCCAGTAGGACTTCGCTGGTCGCAGTGCGCGGCAACTCGTCGAACAGGCGCAGACCTTCTCGTACCAGCCCTGCGTCGGGCCATTTCTTAGCATCCGCAAATGTGAGGTCGCTCCAATGTTTCATCATCAGGGACAAGCGGAGGAAGGGATGGGGCGCTACCGGCGGGCGCCACAGGCGTTTCAGTAATCCCGCGATCACAAAATCCTGCTCGTTTTCCGGCATCGAGCGTAATGTTGTCCCGGGCAGGCAGCGCTCAAGGAGCATGGCGTTGTAGTCCTCCGCGGCCTCCAACAGTCGCACCGTTGGGTCCCCATCCCAGAAGCGCAACCCCTGGATTTCGTGCTCGCCCTCCATGTGCGGATTGGCAAGTTTTAACACCGCGGGAGTCCCATCTGGGAGCCTCACTGGCGCAACCCACCCGCCAGTCAAGTCTTCATGGTCGAAAGGATCGCCGACCGTTAGCGACCACCGCGCCGCGAGTGTCCTCAGTGTTTCCGGTAGCCGACTAAGCCACACCGTCCCTGCGGGCGTGCTGCGGGCATTCTCTGCAACTTGAGATGGGATCTTCAATGTTGTCCTTTAATCGCGCTCGGGTGAGCAAATCGATAACCGGAAATGCGCGGCGCTTCAATTAAGGAATCCCTCCTGCCTGCCGGCTTCATCTGCTGACACAGGCCTGAATTCCAACACTCTTCCATCCAACTGGGCTGGCGGAGCGGCGCCCAGGATTTTCAGAACTGTGGGAGCGATATCCAGGATGCTCGGCTGAGATGCATCAACCGTCCGATTGCATAAAAAGATCCCGGGGGTGTCGCTTGGATCTGATGCGCAGTGATCGCCGCTCCACTTTCGCGTATTGGCAACAACGATCCCTGAAGGGATAGCGCCAAGGGCCGTCTGCCAGGAAGTTCGGTACCCAATCTGGAAATTGAGTTGGAGGTCAGGCGCGTCCTTCATGTAAGGTCCGTGGTCAATGTCTTTGCTAAGGTAAACATCCTGCAAAACGGGCTGGCCGTTGTCGGGATCGCTATAGGCCAGCAGCTTCTGTTGAATCTCATGGAGCAAATGGTCCGCTTCAGGTCCGGGATTGACGATGCCATTTGCCTCGCGACCGCGTTCGTTCAGGTAAACTTGTCCCAGGCCGAGCGCGTAGGCCCTGGTTCGGCTCCAGTCAACATTTGGGAAGAAACTCCCCTGGCCGAACAGGTCCTCCAGTCTGTAATTCTTCTCGCCCGCGTTGGGGTTCTTGAGCGTCATGTAACCGTTTTGGACGAGCCAGGTGTTGGTGTTGAAGCCCCACCGCCAGGTGTGAAAACCGTGATCGGAAACGATGATGAGGGTTGCCCCGGGCTTCATGGTTTTCAGAACCTCGCCGACGATTTCATCCATGTGTTCGTAAGCCTGCAGAATCGCATCGCCGTACTTCCTGGCCTCCTCTGGATCGTAGCGGGGGTGCTGGGGATCGATCAGGCGGAAGAACATGTGCTGAACGCTGTCGGTAAAAGTAAAGATCGAAACCATCAGCGACGGCGGGTGATTGCGAAGTTCGTCGAGGGTCATGTCTTCGAGCGTCTTTGTAGTGCGCCAGCAATCCTGGAGGAAAACTCCGTCGCCGATGCGCTCTTCATTGAGCGCCCAGGTGTCATGCCACCAGCCGACGGTTTTGTAGAGCCCGTAGGTTTTCGCAAGCTGCCTGGAAAAATCAGCCGGATAGGAAATGGGCAGGATGGGATGCACGGGATCAATATTCAGGGGCGACATGTAGACCCGAAGATCGGGCGATGTCTCGAGCACATAAAAGCGCGAGACGGCGCTGATCGAGAGAAACGGAGTGACAGCGAATTTTGACCGGAACCAGTTGCTCCACTGCCCTTCGCTGAGGGTTTCAGAGTTGTCACCGAACCGGATGTTGACTGCCTTGTTTGCTGGCGCGACTGTGAAATCGATAGGGACGGAAATCCGACTGAATTGTCTTGCTGTGGGATCGACGGGACCATCAACCCTCGCGCTGGCATGGTTTTCTTTTAGCGTCAGCCGAACCAGCTCGCCGCCGAATTCCGTGTCACCCACGTCCCATTGAGTGAGGTCTGTGCCAAAGTAAAAGAAGGTTCCCCAGGTGCCACGAACATCGGGCAGGCCAAGCCCCGCCAGGAGCCGGCCGCCTGGAACTTTAGTGGGCGGAAACTCGAGGGGCATCCGCAACACGGTAACTTTGTAACCTGCGTCAGCGGCGGCCGCGTAAAAAGGGGTGCCGTGACGTTCGTTAATCGCTTCCGGCGGGCGGATGGGAACCAGGCCGAACAGGAACTCGGGCTTTCGCTTTTCGACCAGCGCAAGCCGGGGAAGGTATGTCCTGGGGTCACGCTTGAGGAAATCAAAGATCCCTGTCCCGCCCGGATTAAGGCCGGTTGCGAATGAAGCCCAGGCCACGGGCGACTCTGGGGGATTGGTGGTCCCAAGGGGTTTGAAGGTGCCGGTCTGGGCAAGGCGGGCGAGGTTCGGAAGCCGCCCGGCCGCCATATATTTGGAAATAAGCGTGGGATCGGCGCCGTCAAATCCCAACACCACAACCTGCGTGGTTACAGGACGCGTCGTCACGCGCTGGCAGCCAACTGCGCACACAGCGAGCACAACTGCACTCGCAAATCCCACCCAGGCTCTGGCTCTCATGACTGAGTCCCTTTTACCACAAAGGGGCGGGGGACCAAAGGAAAATGCCAGGCAATGGCTGGAAAAGGTAACAAGATGCGTTCATGCGAATCTTGTATTTGAAGAGTCCGGAATTCTTTGGCTTGTAATTAACTTGGAGAACAGGGAGGTGTCGAAATGCGTGGGCGTTGGCCGAAGCCGGCGGGAAATCCAGTTAAGTATTGAACCATAGGAGGGAAAAATGGCTAGATGAAAATTGTTCCTCATTGCAGTTTTTTGATAAACTGCGTTGCCTCGAAAGTTTGAGCGCCGACCGCGTTTGCTGTTCTGGATCTTTTCGCCCACCACAAGAACCCCATATGAAGGATTCCGGAGTGGCGGGCGGTGACGGAGCGTGTGAAGGCGAAAGCAAGTTGCTGGCGGAGACTTTGAAGAACCTCACTGGCTTGCGCCAGCCAGGCAAGGACAGAATCTGACTTGGACAATATGCAACCCAGCCACGGGCCGCGGGCCGAATCGGCTGGCGGGAGAAATCGATGTTAGGAAGGCCGAGACTGCTACGCGACTTTAATGCGCAACAGATTCTTCGCCTCTTGCGGAGACACGGTCCCTGTTCGCGTGCGGACCTTGTTCGCTATTCCGGGCTTAGTGCCCCGACAATCTCGAGCGGTGTGGCGTATCTGAAACAGCATGGCCTGGTTGAGCCTATGGGTCTGGGCCCTTCGAATGGCGGGCGCCGGCCCGACCTTCTCCGTTTTAATTCGAAAGCGGGTTATGTCGCGGGCGTTGATATCGGCACGTCGCTCGTGCGGATTGCGCTAGCAGACCTCGATGGCAAGATTGCTGAGAAAGTCGAAGTCGCAACGCACTCTCAAAGTACTCCTGACCACGTCGTTTCTCTGATCGCCGCCGGCATCAGGAAGCTCAGGAGCCGGCACGAGGTCCCGGCAAAAAAACTGCTGGCGCTCGCCGTGGGAGTACCCGGGATTACTGACATCCAGAAAGGGATCGTGCTTTCGGCCCCCATCCTGCCGCAATGGCAGGCAGTTCCCTTGCGCGACATTCTCGCACAGAAGGTTGGGACTCGTACCGTGGTTGAAAATGATGTCAACCTGGCGGCCCTCGGCGAAGGACGATGGGGGATTGCTCGCGGTGTAAAGAACTTCGTGTTTTTGACCGTCGGCTCCGGCATCGGGGCAGGGATCTTCATCAACGGCCACCTCTATCACGGTGCCGACTGGGCGGCCGGTGAGATCGGCTACCTCTATGTCCCCGGAACAGATGAAAGCCCTCTGGCCATACTGAAACCCGGACCGTTGGAGGACATGATTGGCGCAAGGGCAATTGAGTGTGCCTGGAGGGATCTTGGTGGTGAGGATAAAGAGCGCGGCCGGCAAACACTGGTGGTGGATGGCGGCAAGGTCCTTGACCTGGCGGAGAAAGGAGACCCTGTTGCCGGCAGGATCCTGCAACAGACGGCTCGGATTCTCGCCGACGCAATCACGAACATTTGTGTCGTCCTCAATCCCTCTCTGGTGATCCTGGGCGGACGTGTCGGTTCCCGGCCTGCACTGTTCAAGGCGACCAAGCAGATCATCGAATGCAACGAATTCTGCCGGCCCCGCGTTGCCGTCAGCACACTGGCAACGGAAGCGGCAGTGCTGGGAGCGGTTCAGCTTGCGTTAAATGTGGCTGATCAGAAAATCCTTCCCGACATTGAACATTACGATGCTTTCTCCCGCGAGGGGCAAGCGCCGCAATTTCACTTGCAGGCTTAGGGGCGTCGCCTATTCTCCTGTGACGGATTCAGCCTATGCATGTTGACCTGGCGTTCGGGCAAAACGGTCTTGCTGTCGACCTGCCCGAGGGATTTCATTATCGGGTCCTGGAGGCCCGCACGGCCGTCCCTCTCGGGTGTCCGGAGGAGGCCGTCCGTCGTGCTCTTGACTCTCCCAGTGGCAGCCCGCCCCTCCGGGAGCTTGCGCGGGGCAAGCCGTCCGCAGCTATCTCGATATGCGACATTACCCGCCCGGTTCCGAACCGCTTGATTCTTCCCGCCATCCTTTCTGATCTGGAAGCATCGGGCATTCCGCGGGAGAAGGTGACGATACTCATTGCCACCGGTTTGCACCGGCCCGCCACTCCGGAAGAGATTCGGGAGATATGCGGAGAGGACATTGCCGCCCGCTACCACGTTGTCAATCACAACGCCCGGGCCATTGCCGAACATCGGCATCTGGGTTCCACCACCTCCGGAACGCCCGTTTATATCGACGAACGTTTCGTTTCTGCCGCCCTTCACATCACCGTGGGCTTTATTGAGCCGCACCTGATGCTCGGATTCTCAGGAGGCCGCAAACTGATCGCGCCCGGCCTGGCCGCGCAGGAAACCATCAAAGTGCTCCACAGCTCCAAATTCATGCGGGACCGCCGCTCTTGCGAAGGATCAATCGATAAGAATCCGCTTCACCTTGAGCTTCTGGAGATTGCCGGAATGGCGCGGCACGATTTTCTGGTTGACGTTGCGCTAGCACTAGGAACGGGGCAGCGTCCCATTGCGGCGGTGTTTGCCGGCGACCCGATCCAGGCGCATCGCGAGGGAGTTCGCTTCGTTTCTCAGGTGATGCTCGAAACGCTTGACGAGCCCGTGGACGCGGTCATCACCACCGCCGCCGGCTATCCGCTCGATCTCACCTTCTATCAGTCGATTAAAGGCATCACGGCTGCATCGCAGATTGTTAAACCGGGCGGGAAGATCCTTCTGATGGCCGCCTGCGAGGAAGGTTCAGGCGGAAAAGAGTTCAGCCGGTTGTTGGTGGAACACAGCTCCGACAAAGATTTCATGGAACACATCCTGCACTCACCGGTAGTGGTGGACCAATGGCAACTGGAAAAACTGGGATCGGTGACTTGTAATGCCGATGTCCTCTACTACGTTCCTGGCTTGCCCGTCGAATACTATGGTTCGTTGTGGGGGAAGTCGTACCCCACCGCCGATGCTGCCGTCCAGGCGCTGACCTCAGGTCTAGCTCCGGGCGCCACCGTCGCTGTGATTCCTGAAGGCCCATACGTTCTGGCACGTGCCAAGGCATGAAAGCAGAGTCAAACCACAAACATTTCTAAGGTAACTGGTCACCTTTGCCACCCTGTCCCTTACCAACCGATAACAACAAGGGAGTAGGTTTTCATTTCAGGAATGCTGAAGGATGCAGCCCCGGCCTGAATTTCAAAGGGAAGATCAACCCCCGCGCTATGCTCAAGACCGTGGAGCTTTACGCTTTTCGCAGATTCGCCCTCGGGCAGGCGGCACACGACATCAATACCAGTAATTGAAGCTGTATTCTTGGCGTTAAAGTTCACCAGGTGCACCATCACCCGCTGTTTATCCGGCTGCCAAACCAGGTTAGTTGCAAGAAATGCCGGCCCTGAGACATCAACAGGCATATTCGCGTTGGCGGCCCATCGAATCTCAGCGATCACTTCCTCCCAATTAGCCGGGCGCTTCCAGAATCTGTTGTCAATGGTGAAGTACGGTTCCATTTTCGGGAGCGTTCCGTCAAACGGAATTCCCGGGAAGTAAACTACCCGGCCCTTCCCAACCAATTTCCGAACCGGCAACCCTGAAGAAACCTCCAGCGCTCCTACCTCTTCTTCGTAGTCATTGGCGTGAGGCTGCCCCTCGATTAATCCATTCAGCCCCGGCTCGACCCGCAACCGCCGCCATTCATCGTAAAGGCCCGCCTGGCCTGTGACAATCAATCCGCCTCCGTCCTCCACGAAGGTCCTGATCCTGGCGATATGGGCGTCCTGCAGGCATTCCGAATCCGGGAGGATCAAAACCTTCAGGCTCGAAATATCCGGAAGGGGCTCGTCAAAAATCAGATGGAACGGGATACGCGACTGGATCAGTGCCTGCTCTACCAGGATGGCACTCAGATGTGCTCGCGCGTTGTGATAGGTAATGGAGGGATAAGACCGCAAAACACCGACGGTTGCCAGATCCCGCGTCCCAACGAAAAGGTCACGGTTCTTCCTGTAGAACGCGATATAGTCAAGCATCCACTGAGGAAGTGGAGCGCTGCCTGCCGTCCCAATCGTCTGGTTGAAAGCCAGCTTCTCGGCTGTGGCCACATCGCTGGGAGACTGCGTCATCAGAACGTTGTCGTAGGCCCGCGCGAGTTTGTAGCTGCGGATCTTGGAAACCAGACGCCCATCCTCGGGAAAGTATTCGGCAAAGTTGTCCTCTTCGGTCACGTAGGCATCTGTTGAAGTGAGCAGCCGGGAATGATCAATAGCATTCATCCATGCGCGATTTCCGCCTGTAATGCCGTGCGGATTGATTTCAATCGCCACTTCAGGATTGAGTGACTTCGCATACTCAGCCATCTGCCGAAGAGCGTCCGCCATCAACTGGCAGCGGAAATCAATCCACTCCTGGATAGCCGGGTCAAAGATGATAGCCATTTTCTCAGGCGGATTGTCCCGGTTCCACTGAGGCGGGTTGATGTGATCAACGTTGTCGAATCCAAATCGTTGACGCAGTCGATCCGGCGAATACTTGGACTTCAAGTAGTTGCGAAATCCGTTCACACAACTAGGACTGTGGCACGAATCGGGTTCCGGGTTCAGATCAAAGTTGTCGAAATGGATAAAGTCGGTCTTAACCTCCTCGACCGCGAAGCGAACCAGTTTCTTAAGGTATGCCAGGTACTCCTGGTTTGAAAAACAGGGGCGATAACGGAAGGATTGCTGGTAGCCATAGGTCAGCAGAATAGGAAGCCCGTTCACATCCCGCTGGATCCAGTCCTTAGCGCGGGGTTCCTCCGCGAAGAACGTTTCATACATCATCGTATTCCACTGAAGGTAGGTATCGACCTTCATCCCGTAGCGATGTGCAATCTCCGCGGTGCGCTTGGTCTCCAGCATCTCCGGCATTTCAGCGGCCATGCCAAATCCCTTGTAGAAATGCGTGTGAAAGACCTCCACGCCCTGATCTTTGAGCTGTCGAATCAGGGCTTCACTCTGGTTCCGATCGTGGACTTTCCTGGCGTCGAGCGCTTCGCCTCCGCGCCGGAGCACGAAAATGTAAGGTTCATGGAGCCCGCCAGCGGTAATGAGTCCGTTCCTGATCCAGCGCGCGCCTTTAAGAGGCACTGTCGTACTGGGTAGACTGCCCAGCGCAACATTCCCAACCTGGGACGCAACCATTCCAGCCGTGACACTGCCCATAAAATCTCTGCGATTCATCACTCCTCCAATTCTGATGGGGGCTATAAATGCCGGGAGTATAGCACAGAGAACATCGATGGAATTTATAGTCTCAATGACATTGGCGAATAGCCCAAACTCGTCGTCCGTTCACCGGCAACTGAATGGGACAGGACCGCTTGATTCCACTGCTCGAAACCAGACGAGCGAATTTCTGCCAGTGCTTAACATCCGAAGCGTGCTCGACCTCAACGACAAGATCTTTGGCACACCATTCTGATTCTGAGCACCGTCTCTGGCAAGCGCGCCTTCTTTGTGCTTATTCGTTTTGACCCAGCAGGCAGAGATACTGGGCTGCCAACGATTGATCCGAATGGACTGTTGAGATGTGAAACCGGTCTCTTGCGCCTGCTGCGATGTAGGTGTCCTGCGTCCAGCGATAAGCTTCCGCGGCGGCCGCAGTGTCAACCGGCTGCTGCATGGGGTCCATTGGAGAAAGCAGGCTCAAGCGCCTGCCTGCCACAGCCGCGGCGACCTGCGGCAGGTCGAAATAGTTCAGAACATCGAGAACAAAAACATCTGCTCCGTGTAGATAGCGGTCTGTGGCGGTCAGTGAGCGGTAGGAAAGCAATCCCCCGTGGCAAACCACCGATTTGATGCGCGGGTCAAGCGCCGCCGCGTAAAGCGCCCACGACGCTCCCATGCCTTTACCAATCACCCAGACACCGGATGAATTACGATCCTGCCGGGACAACGCATAGTCGACTGAGCGCTGCAAATCCTGAACCCTCTGGCCGATAAGCGACTGGTTCATGTACCAGGCCATATACGCCATTGCCGTCTCCACGTTAAAGAGATGGCTGAACTCACTTGTGCCACCATTGCTCACATGTGGCGGGCGAGTCTCGCCGATTCCGCGCACGTCCACGGCAATGGTCAGGTGCCCACTGCGGGCCATCTGGGCCAGAACTCCCGGTCCCGTCCCGGAGCATTCTTCTCCGGCAAATTCCATCCCATCGGCGGCCACGCCTTGCTCGTTGAAATAGAGAATTACTGGTGAGTCGGATCGCCTGGTTTCGGGTAAGTAGGCCCAAGCAGACAGGTAAATCCCCGGCTCCGAGAGGAACTCCAATTTTTCGATTTTGTATCCCTTTTCCATCACCGTGACGATCTCGCGAGGGTTGAGCGGATAATCGTTCTTCTGGTAGTGCAACAACCTTTGGATCTGGGCGCGCATTCGTTCGCAGTGAGATGTGACCTCATGATCGTTCGTGGGCGCCGGCCTGTCAGGCGGCAGCGTGGCTTGTTTCTTTAATATGAGCGACCAGATCGTCTGACCTTGCTGCGAGTAACGAATCGATCCGTTTGGCGTGCAATAGAGGTCCTCCGGTTTTTCCGGCACAAGCGCTGGTTCGGAAATCGGGCCGGGATGTCCATAAAACCACCGGCTGAACCAGTCCATCGTCGCAAGCCTCAGTTTGTAAGTCCAGGCATGTGGGTTGTCGGCGGAAACCGTGGAGAATCTCTCCGGCACTCCCAACAGCCGGTAGGCGGATTCGATGGACGCTGCGGCATCGTTGAAGCTTCTTGAACGGTGCTCGATGCTGGCAAGCAGCGGCCGGGGAGCTATCGCAATCTGTTGATCCACATGGTCGATTCCATAAAGGGCCGCAGGAAAAACATTCTGCTCGGCGTCAGAAGGTCCCAAGGGGCTGAACAGAGGCAGGTCCACCGGCCAGCGATTCGCCGTCCCGCCTTCATGAACCACCGCGCACTTGACTCGCTCATCCAGCATGCTTATGAACTTGGTTAAAGTCCCTCCACCCGAATGACCCGCACAACCAATCTGCTCGGGGTCAACCTCCTGGCGCGTGAGCAGATAATCGATGGCGCGCATCCCATCCCAGACGCGGTATTGCGTCAAGCTTTCGCCCATCAGCAGCAGAAGCTGGCCGGCCATCGAGTGCTCGAATACGGGATCACCCAACCCCGGATCACTACGGCCGGTCTCCGGATTCCAATAGTGCCGGCGCTCACCCTGCCCGATGGGGTCGTAGGCGAGCACGACGAACCCGTTTTTTACCAGGCTCAAATAGGCTGCCTGATAGGTTGGAATCGTTCGCCCGACCCCGTAATGCCCGCAAGGTGAGATGACGCCGGGGAAGGGTCCGGACCTGCCGGAGGGAACATACAGGCTGGCTGTAACCCAGAAGTCAGGGCGGCTCTGGAACATCAGCACCTCGATGCTGTAGCGGTCCCGCTTCAGAACTTTGACTGTGGTGGGGTTAACCGGGGTTTTCTCCGGAAGCCCACCGATCATTTCAATGAACTTCTGTCGGACAAATCGGTTGCGCGCAAGAAGGGCTTCGGGGGTTTTAATCTCCTGGCGTTTCCGGTCCCATTGCGCGGAGAGATTATTCAACCCTTTTGAAAGAGACGATACCACCATGTCCGGCACCCCCGGACTATCGAGCACCACTGCCTTGCCGGGCACGACCGCGCTAAGTGCCGGTAAGGCTGTCAGTCCGAGTGATCCTGCCCCCGCCCGGGTAACGAATTCTCTTCTATTCACGGTATGCGCTCTCCTTGGCTGCTGGTATTCCGCGCTGCAACGGAATCAGGGCCGCAGTTGCCGCAGGCCGGACACGGATTTGCGTCCAAACCTGACAAGGCAAGACTTCCACGGTTCCAGTCTCCGAACGAATCATACAGTAAACCCACACCTTTTTAGACCGATGAATTGAGTTTGGGGCCTTAGCAGTCCCCAAGGAGCCAATTGGGTCCGGTGCGGCTTCTAGAGATTTGTGGTGTAGCGTCGTCCCACGGTTGCATTCAGTGGCAGTCGGACGTATGCTGCGGAGCGAAACCAGAGTCAAAAATGAAAATTCCGGAGAAAAAGAAATGAAACGTCGCCAATTCATAGGCACACTTGCCACCCTTCCCGCGCTCGGCGCGGCTCTCAATGCACAGGAAGGCCCGCCGGTTCAGGACCCCGTCGAGCGCATGACCGCCCCCTCATGGCCTACGATTGCCCTCAATCACCTTGGGTTTCGACCACGCGCCGGTGAGAAAGTGCTTGTGGTGAAGGCTCTTGCGACGCCGTTGCCCACTCAATACACGTTGGGCGACGTGAGCGAACGGCAGTTTGACTTCACGCGGCCGCTTGAAAAGGTGACCTCCGACTTCGGTCCCTGCCTTGTGGCCGATTTTACCGACCTTGAGCGCCCGGGACTTTATCAGATCACCGTGGGCCGGGAGCATTCGGTGCAGTTTGCCATCGGGGACGACGTCTGGCGCCGCACGCTGCCCAAGGCAGTCGGGTATTACCGCTACCAGCGCTGCGGCGTCGAAGTGCCGTATATTCATCCCGCTTGCCATCTCGATGACGCCCGCCGCCGTGACAATGGCGAACACGTGGACGAAGTGGGCGGCTGGCACGATGCCGGTGATCTGCGCAAGTGGATGGATGTGACCATGCTCAATGGCATCGCGCTGCTCAATCTCCTGCGCAATATTCCCGAGCCGCGGCCCGGCGACGCAACTCGCGAACAGATTCTGGAGGAAGTGCGGCATGGCAATCTCTACTTCCTCAAGATGCAGGATACAGACGGAAAGGTTTGGGCGGATACTGCTGGCGGAGTGAATGGCGACAATAGTGACAACCATTGGACTGACAACGTAGTGGGCACGGCGGACGACCGCTATATCAACACGGCCAAACGGAGCGGAACTGCCGCGGTTTTCACAACTCTGCAGGCCTTGGTGGCGCAGTGTTATGCGAAGGCGGACGCAGCCTATGCCAACCGCTGTCTCGACGCCGGCGTGCGCGCCTGGAAGGCGTCTGACCGCCCGCCGGAATTGACCGCCGAGAGCGCATGGTGGGCCTTCGCCGCGTGCGAACTTTACCGCGCGACTCACGAGGCTGAGTATCGCGACCAGGCGCTGCTGCTCGGCCGTGATCTTGCCGGCCGCCAGAATACTTCCTATCTCGGAGGCCAGCGTCAGGTGCGCGGTTTCTGGATGAACGGGACTCAGCCTTACATGGACATCGTGAACTCCGCCGTGCCACCACTGGCGCTGCTGGAACTCTTGGACACATTTCCAGAAGCCGACGACCGAAGTAGGTGGAAGGATGCGCTGGCGCTGCACGTTGAGGAATATCTGCTGCCCATGGCAGCGCGCAATGCCTATCGCATTATCCCGCTTGGTATGTTTCTTGGGTCCCCAACGTCTGAGGCTTACCGGCCGCTCGCGGGCGAGCTGACCTATCGATACTTTCATCCGGTACGCAAGCAGTTCTGGTGGCAGGGCGCCAACTGCCATTTGGCTTCGAACGCCCTGATGCTCGGCTGGTTCTCGAAATATGTCGGCAGCCAGAGCAAAGCCTGCATCCGCCTCGCTTATCGGCAGCTTGAATGGGTCATGGGAGCCAATCCCTTCGCCTCCTGCATGATGACGGGCGAGGGCATGCGGAATCCCTTTCCGCACTCGCGGTTCGTGGGCTTGATCCCGGGAGGCATCATGAACGGCATCGCCGGCAATGTTAAGGACGAGCCCGTGCTTGACCTCGAGTACACCCTGAACTGGCGGACCTGTGAGTACTGGAGCCCGCACGTGGCGTTTTACATCTGGGCCAATTCGGTGCTCGAAGGGCTTGCGCACGCCGGTTGAACCGTCTATGAATGTCCTTCTGCCCTCAGACATATTCTGGGAATGGATTGGGTCAACCCTGAGGCCCGATGTGCGCTAGATTTTGTTCCTCAAGTGCTGCTGAGGTGAGATGGTCCTCGACGCCCCCACCGCCCCGAATAGTCACTACTGGGTCGCGCGACTTCTGCCACCGCCGCTTATGTCTCTGCCAGGCCCTGACTTGAAGTGCAGGCGAATGGTGGGGACTGAGAAATGAGGGCTGAGCATCCCCTGGTGTTGACGCAAATTCTCTGCAAATGGCAAGATAGCCGCGTGAGAACACAGGGGAAACACGTCTGCTAATGGCTGAAAAATTCACCAGGCGCGATTTGCTGATGGCAGGCGCGGGGCTCAGCTTGCCATTGCTGGCCAGCCGTTTGGGACTTGCGGCCCAGCTTGCTCCGAAGGCAGGCCCTGTCCAGTTCCGCAACGTCGCACCCTTAGCCGGACTGAATTTTGCGGTCGAAAATAATCCCACGCCTGAAAAGCATCTGGTCGAAACCATGGCCGGAGGAGTGGCTGCATTCGATTATGACGGCGATGGGTTGACGGATATTTACTTCACCAACGGGGCGTCTTTGCCGTCATTGGAGAAGACCTCACCCAAATATTGGAATCGCCTTTACCGAAACCTGGGTGGATTTCATTTTCAAGATGTGACAGAAAAGGCCGGCGTCGCCGGCGTGGGCTACTCGATGGGCGCTGCTGCTGCCGATTATGATAACGACGGCCATGTCGATCTCTTTGTGGCAGGGGTGGGGAGGAATACTCTCTATCACAATCGGGGTGACGGGACGTTCGAAGATGTGACCGAGCAGGCGGGGATCAAGAGCAGCCCCTGGTCGATTGGCGCCGCGTGGTTCGATTACGACAATGACGGGCTATTGGACCTCTTCGTAGTCAATTACCTGAAATGGTCGCCGGCGTTCGAACCCTTCTGCGGCGATGCGTCGCGCCACCTGCGCGTCTACTGCCACCCTCGCGTTTTTGAAGGCCTTCCCAATACGCTTTACCATAACGAGGGCAATGGGAAGTTCAAGGACGTCTCTGAGGAATCCGGCGTCGCTGCGCATATCGGAAAGGGTATGGGCGTCGCAGTTGCCGACTATGATGATGACGGCCTGCTGGACGTTTTCGTCACGAACGACAAGATGCAGAATTTCCTTTTCCACAACCTCGGGCACGGAAAGTTCGAAGAAGTCGCCATGCAGGCGGGGGTGGCTATGCTCGACACCGGCAACCCCGTCTCAGGGATGGGCGCGGATTTTCGGGACTACAATAATGACGGGCTGCCGGATATCGCCTTCTCCGCGCTTGCAGGCGAAACCTTCCCGCTCTACCGGAACCTGGGAAGGGGATTGTTCGAGGATATGACCTACTCGAGCAACATGGGCTTGGCGAGCAGAATATACAGTGGGTATGGGATCGGCATGTTTGATTTCAACAACGATGGTTGGAAAGATTTATTTACCGCCAACGCCCATGTTAACGATCGGGTTGAGGTATACGAAGCGACACAATACAAACTTCACAATTCGGTCTTCCTGAACCGGGGCGACGGAACTTTTCATGACGTTTCCGAGACCGTGGGACAGGACTTCCTTACGCCGCGAGCGCACCGAGGCGCCGCCTTTGCCGACTTCAATAATGATGGCAGGATTGACGCAGTCGTGACCTCGCTGGGTGAGGCTGCGGAGTTATGGCAAAACGTCACACCGGGTGAAAATACCTGGCTGATCATCAAGCTGGAGGGAACCCGGAGCAACCGCGACGGAATCGGGGCGCAAATCCGCGTTGACGGCCAGTGCAATCATATGACCTCTGCAATGAGCTATGCGTCTTCCAGCCACTTTGGCGTCCATTTCGGGACGGGAAAGCTGAAGGAGGTGGAGCGTATCGAAATTCGGTGGCCCAGCGGGACGCGCCAGATGCTCACGAACGTGCGGACAAACCAGGTGCTTCGGGTTCGCGAACCGTAGTTGCCCTGATTGAACGCGAAGTTGCCGTTATCCTAGCGGTAGGCGTTCCCGGTCACAGCTGAGGCATGGGGCAGCTGTTTCTTAAACTCCTCGTAATTTGAGAGGGCCTGCTTTGCCGCTTCGGCCTGCCCCGCGACCGTATAGGCACGGTAAAGCTGGAAGTGGATGGTTCCATCTTCGTCGACCGAGAGCGCAGCCTGAAGGTGCGGAATAGCCTCCCGGGCTTTGCCAGTTCGCAACAAGGCCTGTCCAAGCGCAGCCTGCGCAGGAAGGAAATTGGAGTCGGCGGCGATGGCTTTCTCCAGATATGGAATGCTTTTCTCAGGCTGCTCCATGTTGAGCCAGCATCCGCCGCTCAAGAAGTTCAGCACGGCAGAATCTGCGCCATCTTCCCGCATGCTTTCAATCACCTCCAGCACCGATTTGTAGTCTCGTGCTCGAAAGAGCGCCCAAGTCAGGCCTGCTCGGGCTCGGTTATCGTGCGGCGCGAGGGCCACTGCCTTACGCCAAACTTTTGCCGCCTCGACCCATTCCGAGCTCTTGTCGCGCAGTTCCGCGGCGTGAATATAACTTTCAGGAGAGGGGGGCAGTTGCTCCAGTCGGTTGTAAGCTTGCTGCGCCAACTCACGGTAATGTTCGCCTCTGTCGGGCTCCTTTTCTGAAAGTTTGTCGTAGCACTGTCCCAAGCCATACCAAACCTTGGGATTGTCAGGAACGATTTCCGACAATCTCTGGAACTCGTCGGCGGCTTGTTCGTACCTCCGGGCCCCCGACAACGCCTCTGCAAGAGCGAGTAGCGCGTTGCGCTCCGTGGGTTGCTGTTCCAGCACCTTCTGCAGCGGGGGTATGGCAGCGGCAAATTCACCCAGTTGGAGATAGCTCGCGCCCAGAAATAGGTTCGCAGCAGGCAAATCCGGGCGAAGTTTGAGCGCCGCCTCCGCCTGCTTAGCTGAGTCCCTGTACTGCCGGGCCTTGTACTGCGCGACACAGAGGTCCAGGCGAAGGTCCGGGTTGTTGGGAAACGTTTTGACCAGATCCTGATAGATGATGGCAGCCTGCTCTGGTTTTCCTGCGATCACCAGATCTCTTGCTCGGCGCAGTGACTCTGAAGGGGGCGCAACCTGGGCCCAGATGGTTGCCGCACAAAGCAATCCAGCGCATATCTGCAAAGAAATTGTGGCCATTCGGATGGGGCGTGGGGCGTGATTAGCGCGGGAATTGCCTTTGGGTATCATGCTACCTGCGGTGGCTTGGCTGCTTGGCCTTTGCCTTGACGAACTTCTCGAGGGCCTCCTTGGACTTTTCCTCGTCACCCAACTTTTGATAAACGCGGGCCAACAAGAAGAGTGGCTCCGGATAGTTCGGATCAAGCGCTGAAGAGCGTTGCAGCCAGTTCAGGCATAAGTCGGTTTTGTCGAGCTCGCAGAGCGCCTTCCCGCCCAGGTAGAAGTTGCGGGCCGAGTAAGGATTGCGGTCGGCGGCTCTGGAGGCCAGCGCATAAGCCTTCTGGGCATCTCCTTGTTTGAGGAAAAGCTCGGCCAGATTCGCAAAGGGCCAATCGTCGTTGGAGTGTTGGTCGTCGACAAGCTTGATGGCCGCCCAAAAGTGACGGGCTGCTTCTTCATCTTGTCCACTGGCCTCATAGCACAAACCGAGGTTGTCATAAGCCTTATACGACCGCGGATTGAGCTTCAGGACCCTCTCGAACTGGCCGATAGCCTGATCGATCTGGCCTTCCTGGTAGTAGATCCGGCCAAGCATGTAGGCGCCGTCCTCGTCGTCGGGGTAACGGTCGAGGAGATCGATGAACCGATTTTCCGCCGCGAGTACGTTGCCGAGAAGATATTCCGAATTGGCTTCGATCTCCATCGCAGTGAAGTTGTGGGGCTCCTTGCTCAGAACGCCTTCCGCTTCCCGTTTCGCCTCCGCAAGACGTTGCGCCATGAAATACACGTTTGCCAGGGCGAGCCGCGCGGGTATCGAGTCAGGCTCCTGCTCGAGATATGTTTGGAGAGACCGGATCGCCAAATCAAACTGGCGCAGATGAGCCTGCGCCTGGGAGAGCTCGATGATAATGTCGCGCTGCGCGGGGCACTCACGAAGCGCCTCTGAGAAGTCCCGCGCAGCAACTTCGTACAGATGTTTGTCGAGGGCGTCCCGCGCGCTTTTCCGGAGCGCCATGCTGCGGACGGTATCGCAGGTTGTATCCAGACTCAGCTGTCCGCTCGAGGGGGCAAGGGGAGCGATCTGCAAAAGCAGGATGAGCAGAAAATGATTCATGGCTCCTTCTGCTTAAGAACCGCCAGTTCGTGGCGCACCTTTGGGATCACTGTGGAGTACTGCGCGGGGGAGGCTTTGGCGAGGAAGGTTTCAAAGCACAACCGCGCCCGCTCACGATCGCCAGCCATCTCGTAAATCAAACCCAGGTTCACCTGCGCTTCCAGCAGGTCGGGGTCAAGCTGGACAGCGCGCTCGAAATACCCGCGCGCCGTTTGAGGATCCCGGCGTTGAATGGCAATCAGGCCCAGGCCATTTTGCGCCGTAGCATTATCTGCGTCGATGGCCAGAATCCGTTTGAAGTCGCGTTCGGCGTCGTCAAGCCTGCCCTTTTCCAGGAACGCGGTGGCCATGTTTGCCAGGCTCTCCGAGTCGGAGGGGTTCAATTGCGTGGCTTTCTCGAATTCGTCGATGGCCTCGTCCTTCTTCCCTTCGTGAAGCAGTAAAGTGGCGATGTGTGAGTGCAGTTGTCCACTTTCAATACCCTTCGTGAGAGCGGTCCGATAGAGATTCAATGCCTCCTTGTATCGGCCCTCCTTCTCGTATCGTCCGCCCAGTTGGTAGTAAATCGACGGATTCGTAGGGTCTTCGGCCAAGGCCTGGCGTTCGAGCTGGAGGCGGCGCGCCTCGCTGGTGTTTGACGTCGGGTTCTCGGCCTCGTAAATCAGTTTGAGAATGTTTGTGCGATCCTTGGGATCAATACCCTTGCTCGTCAACTCATAAGTCTTGGGCGAGTATCCCGCCAAATAGCCGAGCGAGCTAAGCTCCTGCGCGGTCTGCTTGTCAATCAACTTCATCTCAACCTTTTCCGTCGTCCCGTGGCCGCCGGCTGAGATCACTCCATCCAGAATCGATTCGAGCCTTTCACTCTGCACCGGCTGCTGCTGAATTACATTCGTCGTCTCTTCGGGATCCTTGGCCAAGTCATACAGCTCAGGCTTCGGGGCGCGGATGTACTTCCAGTGATCCGTTCGAATGGAGCGAAGCTCCGCCCATCCCATATTGATTTTCGGGTAAAGCGTCTCCGCGTACGAAGTTCCCGTGGCAACAGGATTGCCGGAAAACGCCGGTACCAGGCTTGTGCCCTGCACTTCAGCCGGCGCTTTCCCGCCCATCAGCGCGAGCAAGGTCGGCAGAAAATCGATGCTTCTTACCTGCCGTTTTATCCGCATCCCGGCAGGTATTCCCGGCCCCGACATCATGAAGAGGATCCGCAAGGTCGAATCGTAAACAAAAATTCCGTGCGTGTACTCACCATGCTCGCCCAGGCTTTCCCCGTGATCGGACAGAACGGCAATAATTGTGTTGTTGGGGGCCTTCTTCTCCAGGGCGTCAATCAACCGGCCAAGCTGCTGGTCCGTGTAAGCAATCTCGCCGTCATATGGATGGGTCCTGTACTGTTCGCTGAAAGGGCTGGGCGGTTTGTAAGGAAGATGTGGATCGTACAGGTGTACCCAGACGAAGAACGGCTTCCCTGCCTGGTTGTTCAGCCAATGAACAGCCCGATCGATTACAGCCCCGGCACGCCGCTCCGGGTCTTCCCGAAATTGTTCGGAAGGGCCCGGCTTGGGCATCTGGTCGTCATAAACCGCAAAACCCTGATTTAATCCAAAATTCTTCTTGAGTACGGCTGAGCCGATAAACGCCGCCGTATCCCACCCTTGTTCCTGCAGGATTGTCGCCAGGGTACGGGATGACGCGGGGAGAACAAAACCGCCCGTGTCGCGAACGGTGTGCTTGGTCGGATACTCGCCCGTGAATATGCTGGCGTGGGAAGGCGTCGTCAACGGGGCTTGAGCCATCGCCTGCTCAAACAGTACCCCGCGTTGCGCCAGCGCATCAAGCGTCGGCGTTTCGACGTCCCGATATCCGTAACAATGGACATGATCCGGCCGCAAAGTATCGATCGTAACAACCACAACGTTGAGTGGCCGTAAGTTAACCTGCGCTTCGCCCGCCGTTTTCCCCTTAGGCCTGCACGAGGTGAAAAGGGCCACACTCAAAAGGCAAAGCCCAGCGCAAAGGGGTGCAATCCCCCGCTGGCTGATCCCATAGGGGCGGGAGTCAACCTTCCGGCGCAACCCTGCACTGGGGGGGATTATCAACCGGCGTGTCATAACCCATATGGTAGCACGCGGAGCGGGTGGGCAGCACCCGCTCCGCGCAAGAGGATCAAACTGTCAGCACTCGAACTAAAATTCGATTCGAGCGTCCAATTGGATGGTCCGGCCGCCACCACCGGCATACAACTGTCCAAAATCTGAGGCAGTTATATCTGTGTCGCCGATGTAGCGACTGGTGCGGTTGAAGGGATTGGTCATAGTCATCCCTATGCCGAAGAACGTCCCCTCCCGCTTGGTGAATGGAAACTTCTTGCTCAAGCGGAAGGTTTCGCCCGCGCTATGCGGGCCTCGTATGTTCGGCAAGTTTCTGGGAACCGATCCCACGCGCAAAGGCACGCCGTCTGTTGTATGAGGGACACTGGCGAAAGCCGCCGGATTGAGGTAGGGTGTCCCGTTGTTCACGTCGACCGTGTTGGAGGCGCCGCCAAGGGTCAAATTCTGGCCGACGATATCCGGCCGAATCCCGGCAGCGACCCCATCCGGAATATTCAGATCCGACTCGTAGATCGCAAGCGAAGCTCCAGAAACATAGTGTTGGATCGCAGCTAATTCCCACCCACCGACGATCGGGTTGGCCCAGTGCAAATCGAAGCGTCTGCCTTTCCCCACTGGGGTATCCCACACCCAGGTCAACTTGAAATCCTGCGGAACGTTGAACGAGGTGACGGACCTCTCCAGCTTGCGGTTGGAATAGTCCTGCAAGGTGGCGTAGTAGGCCGCCGGCCCGTTTTGATCCACGTAACCGATGGCCTTGGACCACGTGTAAGCGGCGAGGAAGCCCAGCCCTTTGGTCAGGTGTTTCGTCGCCGTTACCTGCAAGGAGTTGTAATTGGAGTTGACGTTATAGGGGAATTGCTCCTGCACCCCAAAGAACTGGGGATAGGGCCTGAGCGCCTGAGCTACGGTCAACTCTGTGGGGAAACTGGCATACGGCATATACTCCGGGTGCGCGCTGACGGGGTCGGTGAGGACATCCCCCAGGGAAAGAACGCTCGAGGGAAGGCCGTCGTATTCGTTCCAGGCGGTGATGCCT
>DATLWV010000205.1:0-8974 GCA_035576145.1 Terriglobia bacterium | reverse complement strand
ACAAACTCCTTGATGTAGTTGCGGTCGGCGGTGGTGTCATCATTGCCCAGCAGGGGCAGGCGCAAATGGCGTTTTGCCAATTCTGCCCGCAGTCGTGATCCAAGGTGCCCGCCCGGCCCTTTCGCCCGGTTGGCCCAGTTCGCGTCCACTTTCTTATCGACTTGCCCGCTTATATCCACCACCCGTGTGATTTCCGGCCGCCGCGCGAAATAGTATTTATCCTGGACCTCCTTTAGCTTGAGGCCCGCGGCGAATTGCTCGGGGTAATCGTGCGCACGACCCGCCATCCAACAGGCCGCTTCCGCAGCTTTGGCCAGCATGTAATGGTCGGGATTCTCTTCGTCGTGGCCCCAGGGGTCCCAGCCGATCACGGTATCCGCCCTGACCAGCCTGATTATAAAAATCAGCCGGCAGATCAGTTCGTTCACCGAAATATCGGCCATGCGATGGTTGCCGTAGTTCAAGTCAAAATGCTGATTGCAACCCAGGGCCCGCGCCACTTCCGCAGTGTCGCGCTCATTGCCAAGCACGTTTTCGCCAATCGAGCCGGGAGTGCCGAGCCCGGGAGAATCGCCCATATCGTCATTGGTAGCGCGCACCAGGTAACCCGTGTATCCCTCTGCAATGAGCTTGGCTACGGTACCCGCTGCCATCAATGGGACATCATCCGAATGCGCCTGAAGGGCGAGAAGAACTTTCCCTTTATGCGGCTGGCCCGTCACCGGGCGTTCGAGATAGGGTTCCGGCGTTGCCTGCGGCGGCGAAAGCTGCGCGGCCCCTGCCACGGGAGCCATTGCGCTTCCAACGATCAGGTTGCCAAAGAATTTGCGTCGTAGCATGGGGCCAATTATACTCCCGTCGAGGTAGCTAATTACAAGCGTCAAACTCAATCGAGGAATTGGGAACCGCGATCGACAGGGAAGCCGTTACGAAGCGCACCGGGGACTGTGTTGACTCGGCGCCCGGGAGAACTTGAACGTGGAGTCAAAAGCCGAAAGCACGGCTGACCTGTTCCGCAGCCTCGGGATGCTGGATGCCACCGCGATTATCGTTGGCATTGTGATCGGGTCCGGAATTTTTGTTCTTCCCAACCTGATTGCCAGAAACCTTCCGTCGAGCACCGCCGTCGTCATCACCTGGATCGGCGCTGGTATTCTCTCGCTTTTTGGCGCCCTGGCTTACGCCGAACTGGGAGCGATGATACCTGCCACGGGCGGCCAGTATATTTATCTCCGCGAAGCTTACGGTCCACTGTGCGCGTTTGTGTGCGGCTGGACCTTCATGCTGGCGGTTTTGTCGGGTGGGAGCGCATGGCTGGCAGTGACGTTTTCAATCTATGCTGGCTATTTCGTGCCGCTCACGCCAGCAGCAAGCAAGCTGGTTTCGATTGGACTGATTGCAGTGCTGTCGGCGGTAAACTACCTGGGCGTAAAAGAAGGCGCCTGGGTTCAGCGCGTTTTCACCTCTCTAAAGATTGCGGCGCTGCTGGTTCTTATCGGTGCTGCGTTCTTGATTCCCCATCCATCCGCCGTTGCCAGGGGACCCGATCATCTTCCATTTACTATCGGACACTTTAACGTTGCGCTGGCAGCCTGTCTGATGGTGTACAACGGCTGGAGCTACGTCAGCTTCGTGGCAGGGGAAGTGCGAAATCCTCGACGGAACATTTTGCGCGCCCTGGTGATTGGGATGGCCGCGATCATCATCCTCTATGTGCTCGCAAATCTGGCTTACCTGAGGGTGATGACCATACCCGAAATCGCCTCAACCGAACGCGTGGGAGCAGACCTGGCGACGCGAACCATGGGCCCCATTGGCGGAACCTTTGTGTCCATCACTGTTCTGCTTTCGATCATTGGGGCTGTGAACGGCTGCGTTTTGACGGCTGCGCGCCTCCCGTTTGCCCAGGCTCGGGACCGGCTGTTTTTTGCGCGATTCGGAAAAATCCATCCGCGGTTTCTGACGCCCGCCTCCGCCATTGTGTGGGGAGGGGTCTGGACCGCCGCACTCATCCTCACGGGCTCGTATGAGACGCTGTACTCTTACTCCATCGTTGCGGCGTGGATCTTCTACACCTTGAGCGTGGCGGCTGTCTTTGTGTTAAGACGAAAACAGCCGCATCGAGAGAGGCCCTACAAGATGTGGGGTTACCCTTACACCATGTGGCTCTTCGTGGGCGTGTCTGTCTGGTTCGTGATGGATGCCTTCCTGGCGCAGCCCTGGCCCTCCTTCATGGCCTTTGCCATCATTGCCTCAGGCGTTCTGGCGTACTGGATTTGGCGAACGGTGGTGCCTGCTCAGAGTCGAGAGCCCGGCGGGTAGATCGACTCCCCTGCTTCTATCTGCCCTCGGGGAGCGTATCCCTTGACCCGGATTTCTCCCGTCGATACATCAACCGAGCCGGGGGCCCAAACCTGGATCGTGTTCACCCACGAATACTCTGGGTGGTTGGTCGTCAGCGTCACGTTCTCCCGGAGCTGGAAGACCGACGACCCTTTATCCGGTATCGCCACGCCATCAGCAGCGAGCGCGATCTTCTTTCCGTCTGCGGTCGTGACCTCTGCGTGAATGTTGAGCTGGCAGCGGCCATCGGCACGCACGTGCAGGTAATCCACGCCCCTGACCGTCCCCTGCAGCTTCGGGCCGGACACAGGCCCTTCGAAATAGACGTCGAACCGCGCTCCTTCGGCTGGTGGCGGCGTCTGGCCTGAAAGAACTGCATTTGCCGGGATGCCGTATTCCACCACCTGTGTAAACTGCGCCGTGTACTCGTAGATTAGTTCTCCCGGGGTTCCCTTGTACTCGCCCATTCTGATCCTCCAATCAGTGCGCCCTCGTGTGTCGTCGCCCACGTGCTTAATGTCCGCGCGCGAGTATGCTCTTCCAACGCGCCCACGCCTCGTCACGAGCTTTCTGGTTGCCTGCGTTGGCATCCGGCATTTCGCCGGCACGCATGAAGCCGTGGCCCGCGCCCTCGTAGGTTACGGGTTCGTAGACTTTTCCAGTGGCTTTCATATTTTCACGCGCGGTGGGAATGGTGGCTCCGATCCGTTCGTCATTCCCGCCGTAGAACCCGTACACCGGAGCGTTGATGCGAGCCATGGCGTCGGCTGTCGGCGGCCCTCCGTAGAAGACAAATGCGGCGGAGAGATCGGAGCGATTGGTGGCAAACCGGAAGGTTTGGCTGCCCCCCCAGCAGAATCCGGCCACGTAGAGCTTGCCGTTGGCGGAAGGAATCTTCAGCGCGTAATCGGCCACGGCGTTCAGGTCCGCCGTGATCTGGTCGGGATTGAGCATGCTGACCCCCTTTACGGCCTGGCCTTCGGCGAAATCGGAACTTCCGCCGCCGTTGGGCGCCATGCCGGAAAGCAGGTCGGGAGCAACGGCGATGTAACCGGCTTCAGCCACCTGGTCGGCAAGGTCCTGCACCCAGTCCGTCATGCCGAAGATTTCATGAATAATCAGCACCACGGGGCGCTTGTCGCTGACCTCGGGATAGACCACTAACGTTTGCACGCTTCGGCCATCGTGCTTCACGGTCACCCACTCGCGGTGCCGCGGGGATTTATCCACTTTTGCCCGCGCCCAATCCTGCGCTGAAAGTAGAGGCGTGCAAAGTAGCACGAGGACCAGACTTAAAACCAGAGATCTGTCTTTCATAATTCCTCCCTGCATGCGGTAGTGACCGCCGACAACCGCTTTTGAACTTTCCCCGGGAATGAAGACATCATAAGCAAAGGAGAGGAAGGCTGGCAAGGGGTGAGTGAAGGCCCGGGCCAGTGACGCCCGAAGATCAGTGCGTCTCAGTGGTTGTCAGCCCTCTGTGCCGGGCGCAGTCTGGAGAGCGGCGTCCCATCGCCGGACATGCCCCTCCAACTTGTGCGCGTGGCACTTCGGGCACAGCCGGCGAGGTGTGCGTGGGCGCGGCCCCGTGAGAAAGACCAACTCTTCGGCGCACCGCTTGCAGTGAAGGTTCAACTGAGGGAGCAGATAATAAGGCTCCAGGCAATGCCCGCGAGCATCGGGCAGGGTGCGCCGCAGCGCTGCGTACTGCTCAAGGCTGAATCCGTATACGTGGGAGATGTGCAGGAATCGCAGGTTTGCCAGACCGTGTAACACTTCGAGCCGGGCGTCCTGCGGCCAGATGCCCATCAGGGCCAGAGATTCGAGTGCGACGGCCTTACCCAAGGGCTCGAGTGATTCCACCTGGAGGCAGCGGCGGGAAGCATCCCAGCTCGGTATGGTAGACACCGATAGCGCGCGCAGCTCTGGCAAGGCCGCCACCGCTGACAATGAGTTGATTCGCCTGAAATGGCGCATCGTCAGGCAGCGGAGATTTTTCAGCCCCTCGAGCCCATGCAGGACGGGAGGGTCTGCCAGACTTATAGCTTGCAGTTTGGGCAGATGCCTCAAAGGAGCAAGCGAAGTGATGCGCGCTTCCACCAGGTACACAACGGAGAGGGCAGAGAACCGGGGAAGCGCCTCCATGTGAGCATCGGCTGCGCGTCGCAGCCAGACACCCTGCAAGTCTTTGAATCCATCCAGAACGCTAAGGGGCGCCGCCGTTATGTCCACGTAAACGAACCGCGCATCAGGATCGTGCGGCTCCTGCCCGCCTACGCGATGCCATTGCTGAACCTTCGGCAGGTAGAGTTCATAAGGATAGGTCAAGGCATCCATTGCTCTGTTGAATCAACTCAAAGTTCTGTCAGTCCTTTGGGGTTCTCCCGAGTCTCTAGGTGCCCGTCAGCTCCCGGATCAAGCGCCGTGATGTTCTTTCGAGACTCTCTATTCTACAAGCTTATTCCGGCACGTTCCGCAGGTAGCGGGGACATGAATTTCATCATGCCTGCGACCAGGGAAACTGAGAGGGGTTAGAATAGCGACGGGGCGAGACACGTTGACCTGAGCGCCCGGAGGGAGCCAGTGAGCCGCAAAGCGTGGATGATTTTTCTGGTTGTGCAAGGGGCCGGGATCATTCTTTCTTGGCTGGCCAATTACACCTCCAGCCCAAGCCCGCTCATTTCCGGAGTTGGGGTTGGCCTCCTGGTTTTGGGGAACCTGCTGCTGCTGCCTGGAGGCCTGCTTGGGGCATTGGCTGTCCAACGGTTGCTTCTCCATAGTGGCTTCAACATGAGCCAGTTGTCTTTCGTGGGAGTTGTGGTTGCGGTGGCAATCAACCTGGGGATATGGCTACTCTGTGCAAAACTCCACAGATCTGTGTGAGCGGGCGCGGAACCCACCAGCCGCAGGTTTTGAAATTTCAGATCTGACAAGGCCGACGGCGGGGATATCTGTAGCGGATGAAGCCGCGCGCTTTCGAGGGCGGAACTCTCAAAATCGTGCAGAGATCGCGTGAAGACACGACATCTGCCCCACTTGGCAACACTCCAGAAGCGGATTATACAGTTGGGGACCCGCCTGGAATACGTTGACTCACTGGCCCCCGGCAGATTTGCCCTGCATCGGGGATTCGAAGCAAACGTGCACAGTGCGCGCGGCCGCCCTCCCGCAGTCGCTGCGCACCGGCACATGTCTACCTTCATTGCTAACTGGGAGCACTTCGCCTGCCAAAATGGCGGCTCCACGCGATTATTTGCGCCAGCTGGACTCTGACAGGCAGGTGTCCAAATTTTGCTTTTCGATTCAGCAGATTACGAATATGGGCTTGATGCCCGGCGCTCATCGTTCCCGGACATTCGCCACCTGTCATGGGACCGCGACTGCGCAACTCATTTCCGGCTCTTTAGTCCAGAGGAAACGCCCCCTGCGGTGGCCCGAACCACACGCCGATGTCAGTGGGCACCCTTGACACCGCCGCCGGGTAGCGTAGTACTTACTCTTTTCAGCACGTTAGGGTCTTTGCCGGAAATGCTGTGGCGCCCTGGATCGGCCAGTTCGTGGCTGCGGTTCACTTTTTTGCCGTGCAACTTCTTTCCGGTCTGCAGTGGCGTGCGGTTTCAGAGCTTTCCAGGTCTTGCGACTTCGGGCGTTGCCAATGGGTCTGAGGGGCAGCCTGCTGGGCTGCTTGTCGCGCCGACGGCTCAGCGCGGACGCGTGAATCCACAATCTTTCCAGAGTTTTTCCCAGGTCCAGATTCCGTAGTTGGCCTTGACGGGAAGCGGGAATCCCACCTGATGCGCCAGCATGCACACCTGGCCGCGGTGGTGGGCGTCATGAAGGACCATGTAGGCGAACATCGCGGCGCCCGCGGGCCACGGTCTTGCCCAACCGTCGCGGCGGAATTGTTTGACCCGGCCCTCAGGACGACCAAGGACCTCCGCAAGCATCTCCCCGCACCGCCGTGCGCTCTCCTCAAGCGCGGTGCAAGCCTGACGAGGAGTGCAGCGGGACCGGTCCAACTGAGCTGGCAATTTGAGATGAGGAGCGGAGAGCCTCAGCCATTTGCGCCGGATATTGTGCACGTGAGCGAATATAGTTGCGATCGTGCGACCGCCGCGGCCGGGGGGCTTGGCCCGCCAGGCACGCGGATCCAGATGCTCGAGTACGAGCTGGTTCATCCGGTCATTGACGGCGTAGGTTTCAAGCAGCACCTGGCGAAAATCAGTGGGCAAATTAGCAGCGCGAGCCATGTGTTCACCTCTTGGCGTAGAGACGGTGTACAGGGCGCGGGCTTCCGCACGTCACGGCACCCTGGCGCATTTCTGCCAGAGTGACACAACGCTTGGCATTTCTCCAGCTCTTTGGGTACAAATCGAGGCACCCTCTTGACAGATAAACTCACCGGTATGGCACGGAACTTACGCCCACACAGTTTTTGACACTGTATTGACGCTGTGCGATAATTCGACCGATAGTGCTAAAAGGGCGAAGTACGTAAATGACAACAAAAAGAATGAGATTTGGCGCGGCGGGAATCGGCCTTTTCCTGTTTGCATCCCTGGCTCTGGCCGGCGCGCAGGCCCCGGAACAGAACAAGGCTGAGAAATCTTCGAGTCCGGCCGCGGCATCGCAGGACCACGCGGCAGCTTATTACCATTACATGCTGGCGCAGCGATACAAGGACCTGGCTGGCATATACAATCGCAGTGATTACGTTGACCGCGCGATTGCCGAATACCAGAAGGCCATTGCCGCCGATCCCGGGTCGCTCTTCCTGCGCGTGCAACTTGCCGAGCTCTACTGGCGCGTCAGCCGCATCGAGGACGCCGTCAATGAAGTCCAGTCCGTGCTGAAAGATAATCCAGACGATATTCAAGCTCATCGTCTGCTCGCCCGCATCTATTTTAGTTCCATGGGGAATTCCAATTCAGGCATGGGAACCCCCGGCATGCTGGAGAAGACCATTACGGAATTTGAAGCCGTGCACCGACTTGATCCCGACGATGCGGATTCGGCCCTCATGCTGGGCAGGCTTTATAAGGCTGACAATCAGCCGAAGAAAGCTGAAGCTCTGTTTGAGAAGGTGCTCTCTGACAATCCGGAATCGCGCAATGTTCTGGTCAACTTGACTCAGCTCTATTTTGATCAGGGCGACTATGCCAAGATTATTTCCCTGCTTGAGAGCGTCCCTGACAGCCGCATGGACCCGGCGTTGCTCTATCTGCTGGGGAGTTCCTACGCGCAGACTCGTGAATTAAGTAAAGCCGAGGAGGTTTTCAAAAAGGCCCTCGAGAGGGAACCGGACAGTGAGGACATCCGGCGCGCTTATGCCGAGTCGCTGATGGCCGAGGGCAAGATGGAGGAAGCGCGGTCGCAACTCCAGGAAATCGTCAAGTCTGATCCTCAATCTCCCATGTCCTATGTCCGGCTGGCCCAGCTTGACCGGCAAATGGGGAATTTCGACGATGCCCGGAAGGAGCTGGAACAGGCACGCGGGTTATCGCCAGACAATCTTGAAATTCCTTTTCAGGAAGCGGTGCTGGAAGACACGCTGGGCAACGAAGCCAAGGCGATCAGCCTGCTGCAGGACGTGCTGAAGAAGACTGAAAAATCGGACGGAAATTACAACCCCGCGGAAGCCAACAATCGCGCCATTTATCTGCAACGCCTGGGCACCATCTACCGCTCCCAGGAAGACTACGACAAGGCCATTGAGACCTACCAGCGCATAGTGGCGCTGGGCGGCGACCAGGCGCCGCGAGGCGAGGCACTGATTGTTGAGACCTTGCAGCTGGACCAGAAGAATCATAGGGCCATGCAGGCGGCCGAAGCCGCTCTCAAGAAGTACCCCAAGAACCGCGAACTCCTGATGCTGCGGGCTTCGCTGCTGGGGCAGGAAGGGCATCGGGATGAAGCTGTGGCTGAGCTCGAGAAGATGCTGACAGGGAATGCGGACGATCGCGACATCTACCTGTCGATTGCACAGATTTACTCCCAGGCCAAACTTTATCCCAAGGCCGAGGAGGTCATCCAGAAGGCCCTGGCGTTGACCACCAACCCCGACGAGCAGGAATATGCGCGATTCCTGCTGGGCTCCATATACGAGCGCGAAAAGAAGTTCGACCTGGCAGAAGAACAGTTCAGGAAGGTCCTGGAAGTGGATCCCTTGAACGATGCCGCGGCAAACTATCTGGGATACATGCTGGCGGACCGTGGTGTGCGGCTGGATGAATCGGTCAAGTATATCAAGGATGCGCTCAAGATCGAGCCCAATAACGGCGCCTATCTCGACAGCCTGGGCTGGGCCTATCACAAGATGAACCGCAATGACATGGCGCAGGCACCCCTCGAAAAAGCCGTCAAGCTGATACCCAATGATCCGACCATCCGCGAGCACCTCGGGTATGTCTACCTGGCGCTGGGCGAAAAGATGAAGGCGCTCCAGGAATGGGAGCATGCCCTGAAATTCCAGCACAAGGGTGTGTCGGGTGACTTTGGGCCGCAGCAGGCTGCCAAACTCCGCAAGCAGGTCAACGACCTGAGGCACCAGATCGGCCAGGCGGAAGCCGCTGTGGGACAGCGATAATGCCGGCAACCAGCTTGCTGTTTCAACTTTCTCAATCAACCAGAA
>DATLWV010000204.1:0-32576 GCA_035576145.1 Terriglobia bacterium | reverse complement strand
TGCTACAGAATTGGCTTGACTTTTGTGGGCTAGTATGGTAGCCTTCTTGTTGGTGGCGGGGAAGGCTTGCGGGAGCGATACGTTGGCAGAAATAAGCAGTCTACTTAGACTTTTAACTGTCCGTAACCAATTGAAAATGTGAAGGTACGATTTTGGAACTAAAATTGTGTGGGACAAAAAAGATGCTATTTTGAAAAACGAACCCGAGAAGTTGTTGATAACAAAGGGGAATACCCAAAAAGCGAACCCAAACGAACCCAAAAGCGAAGCCGGGAAGTTGTTGAAAACACGTAGCTGTGGAAAAAACGAACCCAAAACGAACCCAAAACGAAGCTGTTCATCTTGTTGAAAACAAAGGACAGAAAAAAAGAACCGGAGCCGATTTGAAAAGCAAATGCAAAAATATCTAGCCTGCTTTCAGTCCTCGAACCCTTTTAGATGGCTCCCAGGATTCGAATGCCCGACAACGGAACAGCTTAGTTCGCCAGCTTCCTCCCACCCGGTGAAGTTGATTCAAGGTGTCTCACTCTCCAAATTTGTGTCCTGCCGGTGATATGCTTCTTAACCGACAATAAACTTTCGAGGTGTTGCAAGTGGCTCGATTGCTGATTCGAAACGGACGTGTGATTTCGCCGGAGGATAATCTGGACGGCGAAATGGATCTGTTGATTGAAGATGGCGAGATTCACGAAATCGCTCCGCATCTTTCCGGCTCGGCTGATGAAACCGTCGATGCCGGGGGGCAGATTGTCGCGCCGGGCTTTGTTGATATTCATGTCCACCTTCGCGAGCCGGGCGGAGAAATTTCAGAGACGCTCGAAACTGGCCTTCGTGCCGCGGTGGCAGGCGGATTCACGGCGGTGTGTCCTATGCCCAATACGCGTCCGGTGAATGACAGCGCCGAACTGACGCGCCACCTCGTCAACCGGGCAGAGGAATTGAAACTGGCGCGTATTTTTCCAATTGCGGCGGTTACCGGGGGGAGCCTGGGTGAAAAGCTGACGGATTTCGAAGCCCTGATGGCTGCCGGGGCGGTGGGTTTTTCAGACGACGGCAAGCCCGTGAAAACAGCAGTCCTGATGAAGGAAGCTCTCGAAAAGGCAAACCGCCTGGGCGTGCCGATTATTGACCATTGCGAGGTTCCGGAGCTGAGCGCCGGCGGGGTTATGAATGAAGGAGTTCACTCCCAATCCCTCGGTTTGGGCGGCATCCCGAACGGCGCTGAAGACGGCTGCATTGCCCGGGATATCGAGATTGCCGAAGCCACCGGTGGCCATCTGCACGTGGCGCACCTGTCAACCGCGGGCGGCATCCGGATGGTGCATGAGGCAAGAGATCGTGGGCTGAACGTGACCTGCGAAGTCACGCCACACCACTTTACGCTGACCGACGAAGCCGTCACTCGCTACGGGACCAATGCCAAGATGAATCCTCCGCTTCGCAAGGCTGCCGACGTGGAAGCTCTGCTTGAGGGCATGCATGACGGCGTCGTCGATGCGATTGCCACCGACCATGCACCGCATGCGGCCGAGCTGAAGTCGCGGCCCATGGCTGAAGCGCCGTTTGGAGTAACCGGGCTCGAGACAGCACTGGCGCTTGGCCTCAAGCAGTTGGTCCACTCCGGAAGAATCGCGATGGGCCAACTGATCGCCTTAATGAGTTCAAAGCCTGCGCGCATCATCAACAAACCGCTGGGCTGCATCCGAGTGGGTGGCGCCGCGGATCTGACGCTGTTTGATCCCGACCTTGAATGGACCTATCGCGCCGCCGAGGGCTACTCCAAAAGCAGCAACTCGCCATTTGACGGGTGGAAGTTTCGGGGCGCCGTGACGGCCACAATCGTCCAGGGGCGGGTGGTGTACCGGCGCTGACCTTTTACCGTGCTTCGTAGTATTCAGGTTGACTTTCTGCTTCCTGCATCCTAACGTATTGCTGCCAGCTGATTTCTTCAGCCGGGGCATATCAGGATCGATCCATTGACGGGAACCGCATTTCGGTTGGAAACATGGGTTACCGCCCGGCATACCCCGTCAAGACAGGTTGCCAATGCCTGCATCGCTCTCCGCGATCGACGCAATCTCGCCCGCATTTGATCGAGCCAAGCGGCAACTTTTCCAGCCGTTTCGTTTCGCCTATTGGGCGCGCATGGCTCTGGTTGCGTTGGCTACAGGAGAGTTTTACAGCAGCAGCGGCTGGGGTGGGTTCCATTTCACAATGCCATCCTCCAGAAGAAGCCCCGGTTATGTTCTCCTCGGTTTGGTCCAGCCACACTGGGAATATCTGAGGCGCTATCTGCCAGTGATAATTCTCGCAATCCTGTTCTTGTTTGTGCTCGCATTTTTGTGGGCGTATGTCGGAAGCGTGTTCCGTTTTATTCTCTTTGATTCTGTCCTGACTGATCGCTGTGCCATCAAGGAGCAATGGCGCCAATGGAGCTCTCAAGGATTTCGATTTTTCATCTGGAGGATTTGTTTTGGGTTTGGAGTAATGGCGGCACTAGGAGTGCTGGCCGGCGCCGCCATCCTGGCGCTCGTCGCAACCGGTGCGATCCACAATCCCCGTCAGCACATCGTCTTGCTGGTTCTGGGCGGTATTCTGGCTTTTCTGCTGCTGACTTGTCTGATTATAGCGGCGGCACTGATTGCGCTGTTTGCCAAAGATTTTGTAGTGCCAGTGATGGCCCTCGAAAATGTTGGAATTATCGATGGGTGGAAGCGTGTGATTGCGCTGCTTGGGGCTGAAAAGAAATCATATGTCGGCTACGTTTTGATGAAGATCGTTCTGGTGGTTGGCAGCACGATCATATTCGGGATTCTCACTCTGATTGCCGTGTTCCTGCTTTTCATTCCGATTTCGATTGTGGGTGTTGGAGCTTACTTCTTCGCCAAGGCGCAGGGGCTTCTCTGGAGCTTTCCTGTGATCGCTATCGGGATTGTACTGGCCGCCATTGTGCTGGCAGGAATCTTTTACGTCACCGCATTCATTTCGGCTCCGGCCATGGTGTTTTTCCAGGCCTATGTAATCGACTTCCTGGGTTCACGGTATCCGGCGCTTGGGAACCGGATTTATGCGCCGACACCCCCGCCTGCGCCACCTTCTTTCCCTGATGCCGGCGTAATGCCTGCCAGTTGAAGTCCCTAAGCAGGCTTAGGCTGGCCAGGACGACTTCCTGGCTTCACGGCGGGCTTGCCCTCCCTGCAAAGCGGGCAATTGTCCGGGTCCCAGGTTTTTACGTCCAGAGTGAGGAGTGCAGCTTTGGGTACATCAAACGCAACCTTGCCACCGCTGCGGTCAACGAGAGCTCCAATGCCAACAACTTTGCCGCCGGCATCTTCGACACAATTGGCGGTTTCGCGAGTAGATTTCCCGGTGGTGATAACGTCCTCTACTACCAGCACCGGCTCGCCCTGCTCCAGGTGGAAGCCTCGACGAAGGGTCATCTCGCCATTCTGGCGTTCTGTGAACAGCGCCCTCAGGCCAAGCGCCCGGGCAACTTCGTGCCCTACAATTACTCCGCCCAGTGCCGGGGCCACCACGGTCTTCGCGCCCAGCTCACCCAGTTTGGGTCCCAGTTCAACACACAGTTGTTCCGCCACCCGGGGATGTTGAAGCACAAGCGCGCACTGAATATAACGGTCGCTGTGAAGACCTGATGAAAGAATAAAGTGGCCCTCAAGCAGTGCGGAATATTCGCGGAAGATTTTGAGGATTTCGTCTTCTGTCATGGATCGTCCTATGAAGATTTTGAGATGTATCCGGAGGAATGTTGCATTTCTGCCAGGATTGCCTCCGCGGCTGTTGCCGGATCAGGAGCCGCGGTGACGGGGCGGCCGACAACCAGGTAATCCGCTCCGGAGTCGAGCGCGGCCTGCGGTGTTGCGGTTCGCGCCTGATCGTTGGCAGCAGCGCCCGCTGGCCGAATGCCCGGGGTTACAATCACAAAATTCGGCCCGCACTCCTTGCGCAGAACTGAAACTTCTTTAGCTGATGCCACAACGCCATCTAATCCCTCTGACTGCGCCAGGCGGGCCATGCGAACAACGGCGCTTTCGGGCGGCCCTGCGATACCCATTTCATCCAGATCTTCGGCTGCCAGACTTGTGAGGATGGTAACGGCCAGCACCAGAGGACGGGACCGGCCTCCAGTTGCTCCTTCCGAGGCCCCTTCGAGCGCTGCGCGCAGCATTTTTCTTCCCCCCAGCGCGTGAACGTTCAGAAGGGTAACGCCTATCCTTGCGGCGGCGCGACAGGCGCCTCGGACCGTGTTGGGAATGTCAAGGAACTTGAGATCAAGAAAGACCTTTTCGCCGGAATCGATGAGATACCGAGCCAGCATCGGGCCCTCGGCAGTGAATGCCTCCATCCCGACTTTGAACATGCCGGCGCGCCCGCGCAGTTTATCAGTCATTTGCGTGGCGGCCTCGGCAGTATTGAAATCCAACGCGACAATCAGCCTGTCTCGAACCTGCACCTGCGTTCTCCTGATTCTGGTTCAGCCCACATGGCCGAACACCGCTCGGCAAGTCGTAAGGGTAACCAGCGACTGTAAATTGGCACAGCAAAAAAACTAAATGGAAAAACTTCTTCCTCCCGGGTGGTGCCAGGCACGGCCATTGAAGCGTGGGAACATTCTTTGGAATTCCCTGGACTTTTGCCGCATCTCCAGCCAGTCAAGGAAGAGGTCGGGGACTTCAAGCCACACTTTGAACCACCGTGCAATCTCCTGTTTTTCACGGCGTTTTTCCGGCCCCAGCCGGCCGCTTGCCGCCATATTCCTGACGCGCTCTTCGTTTTTTGCGACGAGTTCCCTCGTCATACTGGTGCCGACACGATCAGAAACCTCGCGGTATTTTCGGTATAGCGCGTCAACTTTCTGGAGTGAAGTCAAAGCACAATCGAGATCACGAACCTGCAGGAGCCCTTTTTCGTGAAGCTCATGATGGTCATGATTCGCAGATTGGACAATGGCGTTCTGGTATTCTTCGTATTCTACCGGTGTTCCCGCAGCGCGCAGGACACTGGCGATATAGGAAAGGCAGGATTTGTGAGGCTTGTTGGAGTGGCGGCGCAGTTCGGCTTCGATCGCGCGCAACTCCTGAGCGCCGGCCCGTTTCAGGTTGTGCTGCTCGCAGTACCCAAGGATGATTCCCTTGTCTTGGTTCGTGTCTCACCTCCCCGGCAGAATTTTTCGGCGGTGCCTCCTTTCCTGCCTTACTTTTTGTGCATGCGCTGCGATATCCCCGCTTGGTCCGGCTCAAGGTGCCGGAGCGCGGCCGCTTGTTTCCGATATCGTGCCACGTTGCGCTGGTGTTCTGCAAGTGTTCTGGCAAATCGATGGCCGCCGTGGTTGTTGCTGACAAAGTAGAGGTAGTCCGTGGAAGCAGGATGGAGAGCCGCAAGAATGGAAGCTTTTCCGGGATTGCAGATCGGGCCTGGAGGCAGTCCGGTATGGACATAAGTGTTATAGGGAGATTTCAGATTCAATTCACTTTCAGTGATCGGCGCTGATGGCAATTGAGCCATTTCGGCAGCATAAGCCACCGTGGGATCACACTGGAGAGGCATTCCTTTCTGCAAACGCAACTCAAAAACCTGGGCGATGATACGGCGTTCCTCAGGGTTCGGCGTTTCTCTTTCGATCAGGGACGCCAGCGTCATCACCTGGTGGATGTTCTTGGATGACTGATTGAGATCCTGTTGAAGATCCTGGCGCAAAACTTCCCGGAAGCGTGCCAGCATGGTCATGACGATGTGCGCTGTTGTGGGGTGGAATTCGAACCGATAAGTATCCGGAAACAGGAACCCCTCGAGCGATGGGGCCTGTGGATCGAGATCATGGATGGGAGAGGCTTCCCGAGTGACTCGCAGAAAATCCTCGGGATCGATTCCAAGCCTCCTTTGCAGGGTTCGCGCGATATCAAAGCGGCTTGAGCCCTCAGGTATGACAACAGAGCGGAAATACACTTCACCGCGGATAAGCTTTCGGTATACGTCCAGCGGCCGCATGGGGCGGTCGAAGAGGTACTCGCCGGCTTTCAAATGATGGCGCCACCTGTCGGCCCCATAGATCAAAAGGAAAAGCCACCGATGGGCGATAACCCCTTTTTCTACCAGACGAGTCGCAACTTCAGGCGCCTGAGTACCAGGAGGAATATCAACAATGATCTGCCCGGCATAGCCGCGATAAGGGCGCAGAAATTCACTGGCGGCCAAGCCAAGGCCCGCGATGCATGCAAGGACAGCCAGTGCGAGGACTTTTTTCTTCACAGGCTGCCCCCGCCGGCGTCAGCCCGGTCGAACCGGCTGGCATGGTGATCCAGGTAGTTCTGGAGGAGCAATACGGCCGCCACTCGGTCAACAGCCTGCTGGCGTTTGTTGATACTGAGCCCTGCCGTTTTCAGCATGCGGGTGGCTTCAACGCTGGTCAACCGTTCATCCCACAACTCCACGGAACAGGTCAATCGGCCTCGCAACTTCCGGGCAAATTCCTCTGCCTGGCGTGACATCGTGGTTACTTTGCCAGCATGGCCGATGGGATTGCCCACGATGACTTTTTCGACGGAATATTCTTCGGCAACAACGCGGATGTACTCAATATCTTTGCGAATGGCGGATCGCTGAAGGGTTGGGAGCCCTTGTGCGGTGATGCCCAGTGCATCGGAAACGGCCAGCCCGATGCGCCTGAGTCCAAAATCGATGGCCAATATCCTTGCTGGCAAGCTTTCTTCCTGTCGGGCGGTTACGAATCCGGTAGATCGATTCCTTGCTGCCCCTCTAGTATTCACTTCCCTTTATGATACACCGCGCTGCGCGATGCCTCGATGGCCCTTGAAGGATGAGGGAAACGCGATGAAAGGTTCGAGCGTTCCCGGTTGGTCCGGGGACCGCGACTTTGGGAGCTGTCGCCTATCCTGCCGTTCTGGTTACTACTGATGATCACTGAACATTGCGGAAGAAACTCCGCTTCCTGCCGGTGCAAAATACTTGAACCCCTGGCAGGTGACAAAAAGGCTTGTTGCCAGGACCAGAGCGCCGACCGCGGCATGAGTTACATTCATGACCAAAAGTCCCGGCTGGGGACCGGGAATAGCGCGGGCGTTGAGATTCATGCTGTAGGAGATGATCCCGAAAAAGAGCTGCAAGCCCACCACTTCGGCGAGGAAAACCGTTGAAATCTTAAAAGCGCGAAGATGAGGAAACTTAGTCAGCGCCATTTCCATGACCCACAGTGAGCAGACCACCACGGCAATTCCCAGCACCAGATGTGGTGCAATCCCAAGACCTTTTTCCCGGAAACCTATTCCCAGGAAAGGCTCTACGAAAACCGCTGTCGTTGTGAAAATCAGAATTTGCCGCATTGAGGGGGACGCGAGGTCCGGCGCTTTGGGTTCATCCCATTGCCAGTCGGTCCGTGTAAACAGGGCCAGGCACACGGTGAGGCAGAAGAGGACCTGAATCCCGAATGTGTAACCAAGTGAAACCGCTGCAGGAAATAGACTGTGGGCGGGGCTTAGTGCTACAAGCGCCATTGAAAGAAGAACCCCAACCGTTATGATTCCCAGATTTTTCAGGTACCGGCGCGAATTGCTCTTCCAAAGCCACACTGCAAAAATGACTGTCAAAGCGCTTAACGTTATGGCCAGAATCATGAAGGCGTGTGTGTACTTACCTGGGGAAGCAATGGAGGAGTGGCCAATGCCTCCCACACGGGGCATGAATAAGGTTGAACCGGTGGTCGACGAGGCGAGCACTCCGGTCATGTAGAGGAGAAACGTCATCACGGCAACGAGACTTCCGAACCTGTGCAGCCAGGAGACGCCGTTTTCCTTTTCACTCATGATGGTGATCCTCAGTCAATACACCGATATGCGGAAGGCAAGATTAACACTGCAATAGCACGGCAGTGTACAAAAATTACTAGGATGTGACACCTTGTGATACGAAGTGGACCGCTTTCGGTCAGGGTTTGCTCATCCTGGCCAGGAGCTTTGCGACAGTTTCGCGAGGCAAGAACCGTTGTGAAAAAACGCTGGCTTTATTCACAAAACGCGGCACAACCAGTCCGCCTCCACGCTGGAGCTGCTTGAGCGCGTCATTCACGACTTCCTCAGGTGGTTGTGGGCCACCCGGAAACTTGTGCCGCCCCTCGCGCGCGCCGATATTCACAAAATTGGTTTGCGTACCTCCCGGGCAGAGCGTTACCACAGCTACCTTATAAGGCTTCAATTCCTCCCGAAGTCCCATCGAGAAACTGGTCATAAAAGCTTTTGTAGCGGCATACGCTGTTGCATAAGGGATCGGCTGAAAACCTGTCATCGACGAAACATTGATGATTCCGCCCTGCCGCCGCTCAATCATTCCCGGCAGGAGATGAAAAGTTAACTCCATCAGCGCCTCGATTTGCAGGCGCATCAAGGCCGTTTGTCTAACGAGAGGCAGTTCCCAGAACTTCCCACGCGCGCCGAAGCCGGCGTTGTTAATGAGGAGGTTGATTCCGAATCCTCGCTGGCCAACCTGCCGCGAAAGGTGATCGCCTGCCCCTGGCTCACTCAAATCCATTGGCAAAGGTTCGGCAAGAATTCCGTGCGTGGTTTTGAGTTCGCCCGCCAGAGCTCCCAGTTTGTCGGCTGAGCGGGCTACCAGAAGCAGGTTTTTCCCGCGCACAGCGAGCTCGCGTGCAAAACATTCCCCGATGCCACTGGATGCACCTGTAATCAGCGAATAGAAGTTGGGGCTCATGTCTGAAGCCCGCTGGCTGCGCTCTGTGTGTTCTTAACGTAGGTATCAATTGCATGTGACCGCTTCCGACTATAAAGAGCTTCGCGCACAGAAGCTGGATAGCGTGTCTTGAAGATGATATCCCAGAAGCCGTTTGTGAGGCCGTAGCCCTTCTCTATTCCTTTTGGGCTGTGGTGGTAGAAATGGTGCCGCTTGATGTAGCGGAAGTAAGGGCTTCGGAAATTGTAAAAATGGACGGAGTGATGTACCCATTCCTCAACTACGTAGCACTGCACCACTCCCGCCAGCAGGATGGGAAGTGTGTAGACCGGGGCAATAAAGCTCAACGGCGCGGCAACGAAAAACAAGGGAAGCAGGTCACTCAGCTCTCCGTTGATGTGGCGCCCGTCAAAGGGGCGTGCATGGTGTTCCCAGTGGAGCGGGTCCAGGCGTTCGTGCAGGAACTTGCGGATGATTCCCTTGCCCGCAGCGAAACGTCCGTGCAGGACAAAACGATGGAATAGATATTCCACGAGGGTCCAGACCGGCAGCCCGCAAGCATAGAAGATGATTGCGGCCAAAGGGTGTGATGAACGCAGCGCGAAAAAAAGTACTGCCAGAGCATAGAGCGTGTAAAAAACTGTCATCGGGTAGAGCCGATGGCGCGAGATGCGGGCTTGCTGGCGCTTGTAGACGCCGAACGGGACATCTGAATCCGCCAATCGATGTTCGGTTTGCTCACCCTTTACGGTTCCACCTGAAACTTTCTTGCCCATTTATACCCTCAGCATGCAAAGTACCGGCATCTCCATGAGTAGATGCGCAAGCGAGTTCGCGGTTACACTCTTACATCCGTTTGCGATTTTAGTGGTGCGACGCGGTTGTTCAGTTGTCAGACAATAGATTTTAACTCGGGGTCACCACATCATCAATACAGTTGTTTTTCCCAATTTAGGACGATTCGGGACCGATGCGTGCTCACAGGTGTCGATGGCCAAACTTTCGCCAAAGGACACTGTTTCACGGACTTTGTAACGGACTCTTCAAATTGTTTTTCCTGTCTCATTAAAGAGCCGGGCACAACCCATCGTGCTGCGCCTTCCACCGGCTCTAATTCCAGGCTGATGATATCGAATTCACAGGCTGGGTTAATGTCCGACCTTGTGCAGGAGGTCAAGTTGTATTTGAATATCTTTGCAATCCGAGCCTTCGGCTGGAAGGGTGCCCGCGTGCTGTGGAGAAGAATCCACTAGATGCCATCACGACTGGGTTTGTGAAATGGCAGCGGGAAACATCTCTAGCGACGGTGAATGTCGCGGGCAGCAACCAGGTGGTGAAATCAATCAAGGGATCAGTCTGCATAGCTTTTCGCTGATGATTGGATAAAATAGATGCGGTGGACCTGATGGCTTTGTCCTGAGCTGATCTTAGCCCGCCAGGGGCCGAGCGGTAGGGCTAAAAAACAAGAAAGAGCCGGTGCGATCTCTCCATGAATTTGTCTGGTGCGGGCGGGGAAAATTAAATGTCTGACCTCAAGCAAAACCTGGCAGTTGAAGTCAGTTGCAATACGACATGTGCCTTGATTGCTTTGTTGTGCCTAGTATTCAGTTTGTGGGCAAATCCCGTTTCTGCCTGGCCACAGGAATTTGACACTTCGGGATTGGTTAAGATGCACGAACGGGCGCCTGAATTTCCGCAGACAACCACCTCCGCTACGCAGTTTTCCTCACTTCCATCCCTTCCTCCAACCCCGGCAGGTTCTCCCAGGGGGATGCCGGACGTTCAAGTGTCACAGTCTCCGGGTGCATCAGCGCCTCAAATGGCGCCGGTTCCGATAGATGTGCAGTGGGTTAATTCGCCGGCCCTGACGATGGCGGGGCTGAGGGGCAAGGTTGTTCTCATCGACTTCTGGGAATACACATGCATCAACTGCATCCGCACCTTTGATGAAAACAAGAAGTGGTATGAGCGGTACCACAAGTACGGTCTGGAAATCGTCGGCGTCCATTGTCCGGAGTTCGACATTGCCTATCGTGTGACGAACGTGAAGGAAGCTGTCAAGCGGTTTGGGCTTCCCTATCCGGTTGTAGTCGACGACAAATTCATGATCTGGAACGCCTATCACAATTCAACCTGGCCAAACCGGTTCCTGATCGATGCCAAAGGTTTCATTCGTTATAACCGTTCCGGGGAAGGCGGTGACAGCGTTCTGGAGCACGCTATTCAGCAGCTCTTGAAGGAGGCTGATCCGGGGTTGGAATTCCCGTCGAGTTACACGATCCCTCCGGAGAAGAACGCCTTCGCACCCTCCTGTGGCATGACGACCCCCGAGATGTACGTGGGCCAATGGGGAGACCGTGGGATCCTTTCCAACAAGCAGGGATATCGCAAAGGGAAGACGATCAGTTACGTCCTCCCAGCCAGCGTAGAGGATGGGCACGCAGCTGTCTCAGGCCGTTGGGAAACCGACCGGGGAAATAAACCTGGACAGGGCAACGGCATGGTTTACCGGGGAAAGAAAAATGGGGACGCTCCTTCAGGCGACGAATTGGTCATGCGCTATCACGCACGGGAACTGTACTCTGTGATGAATGTGGAGCATGGCCGCCCATCGCGCGTTTACATTCGCCAGGACGGCAAAGACCTGACCCGGCAGAACAAAGGTGTTGACGTTCAGTTCGATGCTGAAGGGCACTCGTACATCGAAGTGCGTGAACCCCGCATGTACTACCTGACTGCCAACCCTAAGTCCGGCAGTCACAAGGTGGAACTGTTTCCCACCCGCTCCAGGTTAACCATCAATTCGTTCACGTTTGGCAACGATTGCCAGACGGATTTTTCCCACCTGTAAAGTGATATGTCGGGCCGAGCCTCAGAAGCCTGCGTTGAAGCCATTGGCCTTACCTTTACTCCGTTCTCACTCGGTCACGGAAGTAATCTGCAAGTCATCGACCCAGACTTTTCCCGTGATGGCAGTTTCATCGTCCGCCTCGCTGGGCGGGCGAACCAGAAGGACCAGGAGGATCTGCGTCTTGGGCCCAGTCTTGAACCTCATGCTCAACGGATTCCAGCCGCCGCTTGTTCCTGTCATGCCAGGAGTAAATTCGTCGAGTGCTTGAGGATCATATGCATCGACAACCTCAAGACGGGGTCCGCTGTCGCTGGTAATGTCCTGTGTTTTCATGAAGGCAACCAGTTCGTAGGCGTGATTGCGAGTTACCCTGACAAACTGGAAGAGCTGGTGATAATTCAGGTTTTGCTTGCCGGTGAATTGCACGAAGAGGGAATGTCCGGGTGAATGAAACGTAGCAGTGTCCAAACCTGCGTACACACCTGCAACATCCTGAATCCTCCAACCGAAGCCCATGTTCAGCAGAGGATCTTCAAAGTTTCCATTGGTAATCAGGTTCTGGTTGGGCCCGCCCGGAGAAGTCCGGATCATTCCCTTTCCCTGGAGGCCTGTCCATACCTGGTAGGCTGCGTCCACCTGGCCTGTCTTGATCAACGCATCGATGTAACCTGAGGCCTCGTGGGGGTTGAATGTCTCCGGCGTTGCCGCAATCCGCTTCCAAACCGCCTCGGCCGCTGAAAAACGTTGCTCGGTAGTCAGATAATTCAGGTAACTGAACTCAGCTGGAAGGCTATTGGGGATGAGCTTCTGTAGAATCTGTTCGGCGTTGCCGGAAGCTTTCCAGGCAACGTTGAAAACAGTGCGGTCATACTGCCGGGAGCCGGCCAAGACCACTTTCAGATGCTGGAAGGCTTCCTCCGTATTTCCATGCAGCAAAAAATAGTTTCCAATCGTCCACTGGAACTGGGGCAGGTTGGGCGCAAGTGTGGATGCATGCCGCAAGTCTTCTTCGGCGCTGGAAGGGTCTCCCCGGAATTCGTGCGCCGCGGCCAGGTTGATCCAGGCTTGCGGATCGTAGGGGTTGGCCCTTACGGCTTGCTGGAACTGTTGAATGGCTTCGGCTGGCTTTGGTTCGGTGATGCTGTATTGATACAAACGACCCAGTTGAACGTGGTATGTGGAGTTTCCCGGATCCAGCCGCGTGGCCATTCGAAGGCTGTCGATGGTCAGCGTGTGACCGGCGCGGTCAGCAAAGTAAGTTTTTACAATCCATCCGGTTGCCAGCACAAATCCCGCCGTCAGCGAAATCATCAGGATTCTCTGCGCAGGTTGGCTCTCCACTTGTATCCGCATACAACCTCGTTTGCCGTTCCATTGCTATTCCGCAGAAGGTAAGGACGGCTTTCTTTCTTCCGGCAGCACTGCCGGACTTCCTGCTATATGACCGCGACAGCAGGCAGCGGCAACGCCGAAGTATATCAAATTCTGCCTGGAAATTAAGGCATGCGGGAGGGAATGTTTCGGCTTTCCATGCCGGCTAGTTTGGCTGTAAGGAGTTTGTTTCCACGCTCCCAGCGGTCTTCATTAGGACAAACTATAGGTTTCCCGAGGAAAGAGTGCAGGGGCAGGCGCTTGGCCCACCCCTGCAACTCAACTCAGAGTTTTGAATGTTACTCGTCGTACTCCGAGGTCTGACTTTCGAGGGGTTAACGCCTCCTGGTGATCAGAAATAAAAACGCAGTGAGAGCTGAATATTGCGCTCACTCCCCTTGGTTGTGACCTCTCCAAACGTGGAACTGGTGGGATTGAAATTCACTCCGCCGCCGCTCGACCCGCCCCAGTTCGGGTGGTTCAGAAAGTTGAATGCTTCGGCGCGGAACTGCAGTCCCATGCTTTCGCGGATGGGGAACGATTTGAAGAGCCCGAAGTTCCAATTGTTGAAACCCGGCTGGTAGATGATGTCGCGAACGTACTGATTGTTGAAAGTTCCCGCCGGGGGTGCTGTGAAGATGGGCGACCCGTCCGGGTTAGTGGTTGTGAACCACTTGCCTGATCCGAAGTTGCCAAGAATCTTTGGGTCACCATTCTTAACCCAGTATTGGCCGTTTACGCCGCAGCCGAAGTTCGAGTCAAGACCCACGCCGGCGTAGTCGCTCGATCCAGCTACGCCGCAAGGTGTCCCGCTCTGGAATTGCAGGAGGCTTGAGACCTCCCAGCCGCCCAGCACCTGGCCGGCGAAACCCTTCTGAGTGTTGAAGAACGGGAGCTTATACAGAACGCTGGCGACCGCATTGTCGCGGGCATCGAACTCTGATGGTCCCCAAAGGTACCTGGTGTCGTAAGTGTTCGGGACCACATCTCGGACATTCGAGCCACTATCCATGCTCTTGGCTAGAGTATATGCAAAACTGAACAGGAGGCCTTTGGTGAAAGGGCGTGTAAGGCCAATTTGGAGCGATTTGTACTGGGAAGTTGCCACGCCGTTCGATTGGCGGATGGACCCAAAGCCCTTGTAAGGCCTCAGAGCGTTGAGGTTAACACCAGGATTGGCAGCAACCGTGGCCAGAGTAGGTTGGTTGATATCCGCCTGGCGCTGCAAATGCAGGCCATGGCTGCCAACATAGGCTACGCTAAGAAGGGTGTGCCAGGGCATTTGCCGTTCGACAGTAAAGTTCCAGGTCCATGCCTCCGGGCTCTTGGTGTCCCTGGCTGCCGTGGTCACTACAAGGGGAACGGGGTTGACTCCGGTCCCTCCGGGGTTATCAACAATGCCAAACGACGTGCTGGCGTTCGGCTGGAAAGGTGGGTTGCCGCCCAGAAAGATTGAGTCGCTGTCGCCCAGGCGAGTGATGAAACGGCCGATCCCGGCGCGCAGAACTGTCTTGTCATCGAGGCGATAGGCGACGCCGGCGCGCGGCTGAAACGCATTTTTCTGGACATAACCGTAATAATTGGGTAGCCCGTGAAACAGATCGTTATACAGACCCGAAGATGCTTCGGGGACCCGCCCCTGTGCGGAAGAGGGGAATCCGCTGCCGGGAATGACCATGCCGTTGTAAAGCTGATTGATGGTCGGAGACCCGGTGATCAAGCCCGTCTGAGGATCGACCGTGACGGCGCTGGACGGGTCATAATAGTTAGGATCGAAAACGATCATATTCCCCCAATCGGCGTGATAGGGGTAGATAAGCGAATAACGAACGCCGTAATCCACATGAAGCTTGCTCGTGACGGACCAGGCGTCCTGCGCGAAGAAGTCGTACATATTGCCGCGGAAGATGGTGTAGGCGCGGTGGCCGATTTCTGAATACGAGTCAAAAAGGCCAAGCGCCGCGTTGGCGATTGCGGCCCCGGAAGAGGCGTCTACGTAACCCGGCCGGACGAATTTTCCCCCATTGTCACTGAAGAGGAACTGGCCATTCTGGGTATTGGTGCAGGTGTTGCAGGCGGAGACGTTGATTTCATCGTTGTTGTTCTCGCCCTGCCATTCCCACACGCCGCCAAACTTGATGGTGTGATTGCTCTTCACCCATGAGAAGTTGTCCGAGAGATCCACGATGGGACCCGCGGAATGCGACGGATACGGCCCGCCGTTCAATCTTGAGAATTCCGACATATTTATTGTAGAGATACGAGTTGGGATGAGTTTTTCCGAGATCGGATAGATGTAAGGGAAATTGAGGCCGACCGTGGTCTTGTCAAAGAAATGGGCTTGATCGACCGGAATCAAAACGCGGTCATGACTGACCGAGAACAAAAGCTCATTAACCTTGGTTGGGCTGAGCACCCAGGTGTAATCGAGTGAGTTGGTAAAGTTGGGCCGGTCAAAATATTTCGGCGTTTCACCGCTGCCGCCATCGAGCGGTTGGTACTCCCAAAAGCTGTAGTAAATGCCACGGTAGCGGAGCCGCTGATTCGGCGTTACGTTCACATCCACTGAGATGGTTTTTTTCTGCTGGCGCTGTGGGTGACTCGCGTAAGCGGTCCAGTTGTCACTGCCGAGAGGTACCACAAGATTCGGCTGTGGATACGTCTTGAGGAGTGCAAGCCCGTTGGGACTGATCGTCGATCCACCCGCAGTGACGGGTCCCGTGGTAGACATCACGTTGCCCGGAATGTCTTGTCCAGTCTTCGGGTCCACCAGCTGCACTGAATGGCCATAAAAAATGTTGTTCGGATCCAGCAGTTCGCTGAAGTTACCGTTCCGCATCAACATCGTCGGAACGGTCATGCTGGACGTGTCCGTATAGTAGTTCCGTGTAAATTCATGCCCCCAGTACCAGAACACTTTGTCTTTGTTGGTATTAAAATGTCCCGGGATGTAGAAAGGCCCGCCGATATTGTATCCAAAATCGTTGTAGTGGTCGGGCGCCGTGAAGGCAGTGTTAGGGTTCGTATTTCTCTGCCAGGTATTCGCGTTCAACATGGTGTTCCGAACGTATTCGTAGGCGGCACCATGGAAATGAGGCCCGCCGCTCTTGGTGACAATGCGGATCTGCCCACCTGAAGTTCGCCCGTATTCAGCGGAGTAGTTTGCACCCAAGACCTGGACCTCTTCGGTCGAGTCTTCGTCGGCGGACCCCAGACTGGTGCCGTTGGCGCGCGTGCGGGTGGCAGGCGCGCCGTCATAAGTTATCAGGTTGTTCCAGTTGCGGGAGCCGTTGAAGTGCGACGGGCCCTGCCCAAAATTGAAATTCAAGCCCGATAGATTTCCGCCCTGAGCCCCGGGCGCGAGTTGCGCCAGGTTGACCGGGTTGCGTCCGTTGAGTTCCAGCGAGTCAATTTGCTGCCTTGTAACCAGTTTTTGCACGGCCGCAGATTGGGTCTGCAGAGTTGCAATCTGGGCCGTCACTTCCACCGTTTGCGTCGTTGCGCCTACTTTCAACTGGACATTTAATGCCAGACGACCGCTCGGATCGAGCTTGTTATTATTTGACAAGAACTTCTGGAAACCGGTCGCCTGGGCCGTCATGGTGTAGTAGCCGGGTGGGAGGTTGGGAATGGAGAAAAAGCCGCTGGCATCAGTCCTGGCTTGGCGTCGAAGGCCGCTCTGATTGCTCACTGTGACTGCGGCCCCCGGGACAGTTGCACCCGAGGGGTCTTTGATATATCCAGATATAGTTCCGAAATCCGACTGGGCCCAAAGTGCTCCAGATAATAGGATACTAGAAAGAACTGCGATAATAGCTTTCCTTTGAACATTCCGCATTCTGTGCTCCTTTCATGAAGTCCTAGAAGTTTGTTGAAGTGAAATAAGTAAACGTCAATTAACGTGGCCGAGCAGTCGACTCGGCTTATGAAACACCCATTGGGGAAATGGTAAGGTGAGCGCCCCTGGGGAACATCGGTCATCGCCCGGTCAAAGTTTTCTCGAGGCGAGTGAGAGAATAGACCGGAAGCGTTACACTGTTGTTACGCCTAAGTGTATTTCAGGTTAAGAATATCGGACAGACGTAATCGTGAACTGACAAAGAGTCCTTTGTCCAGGGTAAACGAGCCCCTGGCAAATGGCTTGCCATGCTTAGATCAGGTTTCGAGATTGTGCTAAGCCCCAAATTCGCTTTCGACGACCATGTTTTCGAAAGACCCAAGTAGTTCGACGCAACCAACAATGCCATTACGGCAGGTTTTCAGTTGATGACTTACTGTATATGACAACTTTGGTCCAGTGTCAAGGCTTTGCCCGGATTCCCAACCGGACTTTTTGAGCCTAAGGTTATATTCAAGTAATTACGAAGGACAAGTTTTCTTAAAACGGCCCAGAACTAACCGGCAGGAATTTCTGGCGGAACGGCTTTAGACATTCGTAGTCACACGCTGTTGAGTGTCGTACAAGAATCAGATTTGGATAGGGAAGTGCCACCCGGTATAGGCCATGGCCTGAGTGGTCCACGATTTTGCGAAGGGGCGGGCGTCGAGCAGGGACAACGCTTATATTATGTACGCATCTTGCGCCTCCGGTGTTGGCGCCGCTCATGACAGGCTCTACTCTGGTCATACGGATCTTCGGTTCTGTGGTGGCGGGATGTCGGAAGAATTCTTAGACCGCCCTTAGTTGCTGGACCGCAAACGCAATCAACAGTCCCGGTCCTGATCAGGTGACCGGGATCCTTGACACTTGACCATTCTTTTGGGGAGGACACGGCTAATGAAGAAAATAGAAGGAAGTTCTCTGCAACGGCGCGACTTGCTCATGTTCGGGGCTGCTTCAGCGGGACTTCTCGGGTTGGGCGGTAAGACCGCACTTGCAGCTGCCCCAGAAATGAACGGAGAAGCTTTTCCGCAGGAATTGAACCTTGCCCTGCTTCGCAACTACCGGACTGCCAAGGCCTCAAGCTATGACCGAACGGGCGGTAATCGGGATGCTCGTCCCGTTGAGCCCGGTGAGACCATGACGTTGCTGAGTTCACAGGGCCCGGGCATGGTGAGCCACATCTGGTTCACAATTGCCAGCGACGACCCTGCGCACCTGAAGAAATTGATCCTCCGCATGTATTGGGACGGCGAAGCCGAGCCGAGCGTCGAGGTTCCGGTCGGCGACTTCTTTGGTCTGAATCTGGGTGAGTATTTCCTCTATAAGTCGGCGCTCCTCACTGTTTCTCCTGTCAAAGCGCTGAACGCATACTTCCCCATGCCCTTCCGAAAATCCGCGTTGATCACCGTTACCAGCGAGTGTGAAAAACCTGTGCACGCGTACTACTGGAACATCGACTATCAGCTCTTGTCGAGCCTGCCTGAAAATGCTTCGTATTTCCACGCTCAATACCGGCAGTCAACCCCCTGTCCCGGCTGGAAAACGAAGGAGGAGAAGAACCCGCTGGGAACAAACAATTACGTATTTATGGAAGCCGAGGGACGGGGGCATCTGGTGGGTGTCACCCAAGGGATTGTCTTGAACCAGAATGGCTGGTGGGGCGAGGGCGACGACATGCTGTTTGTTGGCGGTAGCAAAGAACCCGTGACCACGGGTACCGGATCTGAGGACTACTACAACGGCGCATGGGGTTTTGAGGGCCAGGCCTTTGACTACCCTCATAATGGAGTTCCCTATGTGGTAAATCCGTTTTCAATTGGAGGCCGGTGGTGCCTGTACCGCTGGCACGTGGACGCTCCGCTTGCATTCGAGAAGTCCATTCGCTTCACGCTCGAACATGGCACAGGGAACGACCGGTCCGATGACTTCTATTCTGTTGCTTACTGGTACCAGGCCGAGCCCCATGCCAAGTTTCCGCCTCTGCCGCCGGCAGCGGACCGAATGCCGAAGGTCTTTGCGGTCCCGGACGGCGCAAATCCGGTGAGGGGCTAAAGACCAGCGTCATCTGTCTTGGCCAAATTCAGTATGGGCGGCGGGCTCAATTTGCGGTGGGAGCCGCGTGTAACAGCGGAGGAATATGGAAACCAACCTCAAACGGCGCTATAAAACACCGTTAATTGACACCTTCAATCCCGCCGGATATTCTGATAAAAGGTTCTGGTTCGCGTACCAATCCAGCACGACCCTCCGGGGAAATCGAGCAGGACGAGAGTGGGCTGGAGTTTAAAGCACTCTTGTGCGGGGGGTTTGTGCGGGAAGGAACGCGGCGGCCACGGGCAAGGTTTCTGAAATGCATTTTCTAGCCAGACTGGAAGAGATCGAGAAACGCTACGAGGACCTGACGGTGGCGCTGAGCGACCCCCAGGTGCTGGGGGACACGTCTGCTTATCAAAAGACCGCCAAGAGCCACGCAGAACTCCAGGAGCTCGTCGATCGCTTTCGGGAATGGAAGGATGTTCAGAAGGCGCTGGTGGGAACCAAGTCGCTGCTGGAGGACTCATCCTCGGATTCAGAAATGCGCGCGCTTGCACAGGAAGAGTTGACAGTACTTGAGAAGCGGCAGGAGACGGTTGAGGGCCAATTGAAGGTTCTGCTGCTGCCGAAGGACCCGAATGACGAGAAGAACATCGTCCTTGAGATTCGCGCCGGCACGGGCGGCGATGAAGCGACGCTCTTCGCACAGGAGATTTTCCGCATGTACGGGCGTTACGCGGAAGAGCAAGGCTGGAGGGTTGATGTGCTTTCTACCTCCCTCTCAGGCGTTGGCGGGCTGAAGGAAGTGATTGCGGTGATCGAGGGTAAGAACGTTTACAGCCGCCTGAAATACGAAAGCGGCGTCCACCGCGTGCAGCGCGTTCCAGCCACTGAACAGCAGGGCCGGATTCACACCTCTGCAATCACGGTCGCGGTGCTTCCCGAAGCTGATGAAGTGGACGTGCAAATCGATCCCAAGGAAATCCGCATTGATACTTTTTGTTCTTCAGGGCCCGGCGGCCAGTCGGTGAACACCACTTATTCCGCGGTCCGAATCACGCACCTGCCCACGGGAATGGTCGTCTCGTGCCAGGATGAGAAATCGCAGATCAAGAACCGGGCCAAGGCCATGCGCGTGCTGCGTTCGCGGCTTTACGAGCAGCGGCTCGAAGAGCAGCAGAAGCAGATTTCTGAAGAGCGCCGCACGATGGTGGGCACCGGCGACCGCAGTGAAAAGATTAGAACATACAATTTCCCGCAAAACCGCGTGACCGACCACCGGATTGGCCTCACGCTCCACCAGCTTGACCGCATCATGGACGGAAGGCTGGACGAAATCATCGAGGCCCTGATCACTCACTACCAGACCGAAAAACTCAAGCAGGCGACGGTCGCTGCCTGACTGTCTCCGACGTTGGTTCTGGGTTCTGCAATGCATCTTCGTGACGCGCTCCGGGCCGGCCTGAAACGCCTCCTGGAACATGACGTGGCTTCCGCACACCTGGCTGCGGAGCTGCTGCTTATGCACGCCCTTCACCAGGACCGCTCCTTCCTCCACATGCATCCCGACCAGGACCTCCCGGCCGAACAGTTCGACCGCTACATGGAATTGATCGACGAGCGATGCACAGGGAAACCCACCCAGTACATCACGGGCCATCAGGAGTTCTGGGGCCTGGATTTTGAAGTAACGCCGGCGGTGTTGATTCCACGCCCTGAAACCGAGCACATTATCGAGGCCGTCCTCGACCTGATCAAGCGGGAGGGCCGTTCGAAGCAGAATCCTTTTCGGATTGCAGACGTGGGAACCGGCTCCGGATGCATTCCCATAGCCCTGGCCAAAGAATTGCCGGCCGCCCAATTGTATGCCACGGACATCTCAGCCGATGCTCTTGCAGTTGCGACACGGAACGCGCGGCGCCTGGGAACTGCAGGTCAAATCAAATTCATTGAATGCGACTTGCTATCCTGTCTGCTTACCCCGGAATTTCTGGGCACTTTCGATTTTGTCGTCTCCAACCCTCCCTACGTGGGACACGACGAACTGGCCGACGTGCAGCGCGAGGTGCGCGTATTTGAGCCGCGCCTGGCCTGGGGCGACCTGGCTCAGGGTGAGGAGATCTATGCCCGACTGTTTCCGCAGGTGCAACAGCTTTTGAAGTCCGGCGGCTCGGTGGTGGTGGAGATTGGCTACAATAAGCAGGACCCTGTCCTGTCCCTTCTGGACGAGGGTTGGCAGGAGCGGGAAGTTCGTCCGGACCTCGCCGGCATTCCACGCGTGATCACCGCGCGCAAGACGGGCTGATTCGTTATGCTTCGTCAAATCCTTCATGTTGATATGGATGCCTTCTTTGTCTCGGTAGAGGAACTCGCCAACCCATCACTCAAAGGCAAGGCGGTTGTGGTCGGCGCTGATCCGGATGGAAGGGGCGTTGTGGCAGCTGCCAGTTATGAGGCGCGCAGATTCGGCGTCCATTCGGCCATGCCGATCGGGAGGGCGAAGAAGCTTTGTCCCCATGCCATTTTCCTGCGCGGCCACCACGCAAAGTACCGGGAGTATTCGCAGAAGATCTTCGAGGTTTTCCAGGAATTCACCCCCGTGATAGAGATGGTTTCAATCGACGAAGCCTACCTTGACCTGACGGGTTCCGAGCGTCTGCATGGCGGAATGCTGAGCGCCGCAGACCGTCTGATCCGGACCGTCAAGAAGCGGACAGGGCTGAACTGCTCGGTGGGAGCGTCCACCTCGCACCTGGTGTCGAAGATCGCTTCCGATCAGGCCAAGCCCCATGGTTTGCTCTATGTGTTTCCGGGATGTGAAGCATCCTTCCTTGCGCCGTTGCCGGTTCGCCGCATGCCGGGCATTGGAAAAGTGACCGAGCCGGAGCTTCATTCGCTGGGTATCGCAACCATAGGAGATCTGCAGACGTATGGGGCCGAGCGTCTGAAGAAAAGATTTGGCAAGTACGGGGAATGGCTCTACACGAAATCGATGGGGAAGGATATTGAAGCTTACGCCTATGAGGAGGAGCCGAAATCGATCAGCCATGAAACCACTTTTCCTGTAGACACGGCGGACAGCGAGGAACTGGAGCGGACGCTCTCATACCTTTCCCAACTCGTTGCAAGACGCCTGCGGGAACACCGGCTGTTTGCACGCACAGTCGGATTGAAGCTGCGCAATCACCGCTTCAAAACGATTACGCGTGACATAACACTGGAAGAGCCGACCCATCTGGACTCGGTCGTCTTTGACCACGTTCTGCGGATGTTCAACGCCGCCTGGGACGGGCAGGAAAAGATTCGACTGGTGGGGGTGCGTGCGTCGAAGCTGGAGAGCTCAACTTTCCAACGCGACCTGTTTGATTCAGCGAAGCACGAAAAGCTCGACCGCGTCCTGCGCGCGGCCGACCAGGTCCGGGGGCGTTACGGTTTCAACGCAGTCCAGCTGGCGCGTTCTCTGGACCGTGAAAAGAAATAGTTTGTGTTACGGTGGTCGTAGGAAAAGGTCCGCACGCCGTATGATGCGTGGACGGCTAGCAAGACTTGCAGCACCAAAAGAAGATTTATGGAACCAAAACGCAAGGCTGCAACTGACATTGTACGGCGATTGCGTGGCGCAGGGTTCGAAGCCTATCTTGTGGGCGGATGCGTGCGTGACATCGTGATGGGCCAGAAGCCGAAGGATTACGACATTGCGACTTCAGCTCAGCCTGCCCAGGTAGTTGGGATGTTTCCCGACAGCCTGACGGTGGGGGCGCATTATGGAGTTGTGATTGTTCCGTGCGAAGAAGGGAATGTGGAGGTCGCAACTTTCAGGAGCGACGGCGTCTATGCGAACGGCCGGCACCCCGTTCATGTCGAGTACGCGAAGTCTGCCGAGGAGGACGTCCGCCGGCGTGACTTTACGATCAACGGCCTGCTCTACGATCCCGTAGAGAACAAAGTGCTCGATTATGTTGGCGGACAGGAAGACATTCGCGGGCGCAGGATCCGCACCATCGGTGACCCTTACAAACGCCTCAGTGAAGACCGCCTTCGCATGCTTCGTGCCGTGCGTTTTGCGGCCCGGTTCGGATTTGACCTTGATCCCGCGGCGGCAGATGCCATCAGGGACTTGGCCGGTGAAATCCGGCTGGTCAGTGCTGAGCGGATTCGCGACGAAATCCTGAAGATACTTATGGAGGGGCATGCACGCCGGGGCTTCGAACTGCTGGACAGAACCAACCTGCTCGCACAGGTGTTGCCGGAGGTAAAGGCCATGCAGGGGGTTGAGCAACCGCCGGAGTTTCACCCTGAAGGCGATGTGTGGATCCACACTCTGATGATGCTGGACGGGCTCAAAGAGCCAACGCAAACTTTGGCCCTTGGCGTTTTGCTGCACGATGTGGGGAAGCCTCGTACCCTTGTCGTGCGCGATCGCATCCGCTTTGACAACCACGTTGAAGTGGGTGCCAAAATGGCGGAAGAAATCTGCAAAAAGCTCCGGCTTTCGCTTCGGGATACAGAACGGGTCGTTGAACTGGTGCGCCACCACCTGCGATTTAAGGACTTTCCGCGGATGAAGCGATCAACACAGATTCGTTTTCTGCGGATGGATGGTTTTAAGGAACATTTGGAACTTCATCGGCTGGATTGTCTGGCGAGTCACGGGAAACTTGAAAACTACCAACTGGCCCGGAAAATGTTTGGTGAGATTCCGGAACAGGAAATCCGGCCTCCTCGCCTTCTGAGCGGGAATGATCTTATCCGTGACGGCTACAAGCCAGGGCCGGTTTTCAAGCAGATCCTTCAGGCTGTGGAGGATGCACAATTAGAAGGGGAGATTCGCACGCATGAGGACGCACTCCACCTCGTGCATCGGCGATTCCCTATGCCTCATTCGTAATCACTTCCCGTATGGTGTCATTGCAAAGAAGTAGACTACCCCGCACAGAGCGGCAAACAGAACAATGGTTAGCCCAATCTTAACCCATAGCATCTTTCGGTCTTCAGCGGTGGGCTTTTCTTCATTGATCATTTGAAACATGGGACCCTCCTCATACCGTCGGATCCAGCAGACGGAGACATCGACTGCAAGAGTAGATTTGCGGCCCTATGGTTCGGTTAGAAAAGTAGCTAGCAGCTAGAGCTGTTGTGGCTTCACACCGGGACCCTGTTCTCCGAACCGGCGTACAGCACATTAACCTCTGTGCCTCCTGCTACTAATTTAGTCTTTCGAATACAAAAGTCAAGCTGAATGCGAATACCAGATTTTGATTGGATGGCGGTCATTAAAAGGGTTCGTTTCCCTTCCACCACCCGGCTGGAAAAAATAATGGCCGATGGAGCAACCCCATAGATGGTGTAGAATCTTTCTATCCTGGACAGGAGCGCTAAATGACGAACAACAAAAGAGTTGGTTATGCGGTTGTGGGGCTGGGCCGAATCTCGCAGATGGCCGTCCTGCCGGCCTTTAGCCATAGCAAGAAGGCAAAACTTGTCGCCGTGGTAAGCGGCGATCTGAAGAAAGCCGAAAGGCTGTGTGCCGGCTTTGGCGCCAGCGCTTCATACACCTACAAGGATTATGACCGGTGCCTTGAGAATCCTGATGTCGATGCGGTCTTCATCGCCACGGACAACGGGACGCACGCCCAATATTCTGTGCGAGCGGCGGAAGCCGGCCGCCACGTGTTATGCGAAAAGCCGATGGCCAGAACCACAGACGAGTGCCTGCAGATGATCCGAGCGTGCCGGGAGAAGAAGGTCAGGCTGATGATTGCCTACCGGAAATATTTTGAGCCCGCGAGCCTTGCTCTTAAGAAGCTGGTTACGACCGGCAAGCTCGGCAGACTGAAGCTCATCCACTCTGCGTTCACCATCTTTTTGGCGCCAAGAAGGAACGTGCCGGCCTGGCATTTCGATCCAGCGGCGTCGGGGGGAGGATCGCTGGTGGACGTGGGCGTTTATTGCGTGAATACAATCCGATGGCTGACAGGTGAGGAGCCGGTTGAAGCCAGCGCCTATAGCTGGAGCACGGACCCTTCGCGTTTCAGGGGCGTCGAGGAAAGTATTGGTTTTCAGCTCAAATTCCCTGACGCTCTTCTTGTCCAGGCCAGCGCAAGTTTTGGAGCCGCGCAGGCTAACTTTATCAAAGTCTTTGGAGAAAAAGGCTGGGCGGCACTCGACCCTGCGTTTGCGTTTGATGAGGAAAGGCGCCTGTTCGGCAAGATCGGAGGGCGCTGGTTTGAAAAACGCTTTAGAGTCATCGATGAGTTCGCGTTGGAACTGGATGCTTTTGCTGATTCCATCCAGAAAAGGCGGGATCCGGAGCCTGACGGGTGGGAAGGGCTCCGCGATGTCGTAACCATGCAGGCGATTTATCAGGCAGCCCGCGAGGGTGGCTGGGTCCCAATCAGCTTTCCGGAAGACGCCTCGTGATTTTCTCATTCGTTGGCCACAACCGAACGACCAGTGCGCGGTCCCCAAAGATCGGGGTGACGGGGTGATCTTCCAGGGAAGTATGTAGCGGAAAGATCGTCTGAACGTCGCCACTAAAAGGGCGAGGGGCCACCTTTGTTTCAAGACCCGCTCTGTACTATGGAAATTTTCCACCTTCTGAGAAAACTGTTCTCATTCGGCTTGTCCCTAATCTTTCATCCATCCACTTAACATCCTGCTTTTAAACCGGTTAGCAAATTGCACCGATGGCATGACACTTGCTCATCGATTATATGGCGCTTTGTGTTGAAAAATGACACAAGCGACTCCTGATTCATGTGGTTGCTGGGAAATGCCTGGCTCAGATTCTTCAGGGGTGCGCTCCGGGGAAGGAAGACCTTTTCCGTCGATAACTCCATGAAGGCAGATACTTTCCTGATAGCAGGAATTCAACGTTGCCGCAGATTTTCAGCAACCCGACTGAGAGATTAAAACATGGACCAAAATGCCAACCAGCATGCGTATGGGGCCGTCCCCGAGCAGCCCCGCAGAACTTTGAATCCACTATGGGTGGCTGTAGTGCTATTCCTGTGTGTTGTCGCCGTGGCTGTGGGGTTCATTGTGCAGCAGCAAAAAGTGGCAAACCAGCTGTCTGCCCGCAATGAGGAATTGACGGCCTCCTTGACGCAGACGAAAGGGCAGGTTCAAACCCTCTCCTCTGAGTTGAACACACTGCAGACGCAGCAGGCAGAACGCGCGAAGGCCGAAGAGCAAGCCCGCCAGGCGGCTGCGCTCCGGCGGGAACGCATACGCCGCCAGGCTGCTTCGAAAAAAGTGGTGAACAAGGATGACCCGCGATGGAAACAGGTACAGGCCGAACTCGCTGCGCATCAGAAAGCCATCGCATCCACCCAGGAGGACATTGCGAAGACCAGGTCCGATCTCCAAGGAAATCTGGACTCGACGCGGACTGAGCTGAACGGCTCCATCGCCAAGACCCACGCCGAGCTTGTCGAACTGCAAAAGAAGGGCGAGCGCAACTACTTCGAATTTGACATGTTAAGAGCCAAAAATTTTCAGCGCGTTGGCCCAATCGAAGTGTCACTCCGCAAAACGAACGCCCGGCACCAGTTTTGTGATCTTCACTTGATTGTGAACGACCGGGAAGTGGTCAAAAAACATATCAACGTTTATGAACCGGTGGTTTTTTACACTGAGGAAGACGGGCAGCCGTTGCAGCTTGTGGTTAACAGCATCAGCAAGAATCACATGCACGGATACGTGAGCGCGCCGAAATACCAGGGAAACCGGGTTTCTGCGGCGAATACGCGGGAGACCCCGGCTCCAAGTGTGAACTCGACTGCGGCGCCAGCTACGCAGCCTGCTGTGGTTGATCTGCGCCACAGCACAGTGGCTGCGAACGGCCAATAATTTCCCAGATGGGGACAAGGCGTTCCGCGGATCGACAAGTTTTTTGGGGCCTTGAAACTTGACGGCCATCAGAAAGTTCTTGGAAGGTGATGATCCGAGAAGCAGTTCGCTCAACGGGGCGTGGTGTCTTACCGGATCCTCAAGAGTGCTTGAAAGTTTTGTGCGGGTTCCGCTTGACCTGGCTAACGCACTCCGTATGTCTTTTCCATAAGGGTTTTCAGACCAATGTGCAAAGCTTTGCACATTAACTAGTCTGCAGCTGGCTGAACTGCTATTGCGGATTCCTCCGCCGGGATGATATTAACAATTTCTACGGGGGGATGCTGACATCGGGTTTTGCTCTGAGCCGGCTGGCTTAGAGGTGGAGGTGTCTTGATTCCACGTCTCGATCAGCGGCTGGCACAGCTCGAATCCTCGGTAATTACTGGCGTATCGTTCTGTGGGAATATTCGAAGTTGTTCAACATTTCCGGCGAAGGCCGTGGGAAGTTACCCAGTACCAGGCCGGGGAATTTGAGGGAAGGATATTAGACCCGGGCATCAGAGTTGAAGCTCAACATGTCCAGACACAGGGAGGAACCATGAAGACCAGATCGATTCACATCCGTGCCTACACGCCGCTTGCGCTTTCATTGGCCTTATCATTAGTAGTTGCTGCCTTGACCAGTTGCGGCGGCAATACCACATCTTCAAGCAATCCGACAACCGGCACAGTCAGAACTTTTCTCAGCGACCCACCGACATGTTCGCTGGATTTCGAACATGTCTATGTGACGATTACCAAGGTTGAGGCAAATATCAGTGACACAGATAACAGCGGATGGCAGCCGCTAGTTGACCTGACCGGCAATCCCCAACAGGTGGACTTGCTGTCATTGAATCCCACCGCAACGCCGGGTTTCTGCGGCACACTTTTCATGCTGGGAAGCAAATCCCTCCCACCGGGCAAATACCAGCAGATTCGGCTGATTTTGCTGGCAAACGACGCCTCCTCCGGTCCGTCCAGCAACGCCTGTGGCACCGGTAACGGCTGGAACTGCGTAGTTCCAACGAATGGTGGCGCAGCAGAACTGCAGTTGAGCAGCCAGGCCCAGACTGGCATCAAGATTCCGGGTTCGCAGATCGCGAATGGAGGGCTGACAGTCACGGCGGGCCAGAGCACGGATTTCAATATTGACTTTCAAACTTGTACCTCAATCCTAAGGCAAGGGAACGGGAAATATCGATTCAAACCGGTTTTGCATGCCGGCGAGGTGAGCACAAACACCAACAGCATTACCGGCAAAGTTGTTGAAGGTCCAGGCTCACCAAATCCCGGGATGGGCATCCCGAACGCCATCGTCCTTCTGGAACAGCCCGACAGCGGCTCTCCTACGCCAACCGACCGCGTAATCCTCTCTGGATTGACGGCCTCTGACGGGTCATTTGGGTTCTGCCCGATTGCATCGAATGCTTCCGGCAGCTTCGACATAGTCGTTGCCGGCACTACGACCGAGGGCGCGACGACGACGACTTACAATCCCAGCGTAGTGTTTGGTGTTCCCGTCGGCGGCAGTCCGGGTAGCATCCCCCTATTTGCGGAAACCAACAACGGCGGGTCACCGGACCCGGCAGTGATCTCCGGGCAGATTACGACTCAGGGAACAGGCAGCACGCCTGTTGCAGGCGACGTGCAGGTTACTGCTATTCAATCCGTGACGAACGGCAGCGACACGGTCAATTTGACCATCCCTATGCTCGAGAAAACTTCTACGCCAGACGGCAATGTGACGGACTCCCAGCCGCCGGTCTATACCACCGTTGTCACACCGACGAGCGCCTGCGCTACAGCTTCGCTGGATTGCGTAGCCTATTCGCTGACGGTTCCCGCCAGCGCCGTTGCGGTCGGAACTTGGGATAGTAACTCCGGCAACAACGTGACGGCGCCCAGTTCGACAAACTCCGCAACTTACAAGATCGAGGGGCTTGCCGACGGATCAATGAATACCTCCCTGAATACGACGTTGCTGACGTGTTCGTCGTCGCCTGCGATCAGTGGGGACATTAATGTCGCCCCCGGGAGCAGTGTAGACCAAGTTGCCCAGAGCTCTCTGATCCTCGCTCTTACGGGCTGTACGGCCCCTTAGCATCGGCTCCTGACGGCAAGGCCCCCTGCAGTATTCCTTGGGGCCTTGCGGCAAGTTGTTTGGAGACCTCAACATTGGTCCTGCGGAAAGCTAATTCGGCGTGAGGGCAGCATGATCAGAATGCTTCTCTCGCCGAATTGCTTTTATGAAATCTTTCGCGCTCCAGGATGAGGCTGCGGTGGTCCGGTTCGGCCTTTTGCTAACGTTGAATTTGCGGCCTCTGGATAAGCGCCTGTGGCGAGGCAGGCGTCTGAGGCGCGCAACCCGCATCGCTTGAGTTTATCTTCAGGTCGGTAAAGTCACCGGTTTCGTCAAACGATCCCAGCCCGATTTGTCCACAGGCGAAATGGTGGTCCACCACGGAGAACAACGGCTTCTGTTGAACGTCTGAGTAAACCTCGATCAGTCCCGTCTTGACATTCCGAACCACGCGGATGGTGTGCCACTTGGTGTCCGGCAGGGCAGGCTGCGCTTCGGTGCCGGCAATCCTCACTCGCGGGCTACCGTTCACGAGAAAGATGCCATTGTGGACCGGCTGGAAGGTTCCGCGGTCATGTGAGACGTGCGTGTAATAGAAATGCAGGGTGTCAACATAATTAAAGACAATGATCATAGACCGGCCTTCTCGCCGAACCTTAACGCTGAGGTCAAAGCTGCCCACGTTCACGTTCTTGATCCGCGCGAATTGCAGTGGCCGGCGGGGCACTCCGGGATCACGCGGGCGCAGCATATGCAGATAAGTCTGCCCATCTTCGGTCTTGCTCACCCAGTCTTCGGCATGCGGAAAGATCCACTCGTTGAGTTCCTTCGGGCTGAAATTGCAGTTGAGACTCAGCTTGTGCAATGCGGCAAGCGCGCTGCTTGAGTAGCCGAGACCGAACATGACGAAGCCCGCACCGAGAAAAGCGCAAAGCGCAATGTGCGGCCACCGGGGGCGATGTCCAATTCTTTCAATGACTTTCATTCGGGATACCTCCATCCTTTTTTCCACAATATTCAGCTGCCAACCTGTGTTCTCGGGTGAAACCAAAGACAACGGCGCCGCGGGCACAGGCCGCCCCGGGGAAACTTTTTCGATATCAATCTGCCTGGGCTGTAACGATAACGTGATGGGCCAAAAACCTGGTGCCGAAGAGAGGACTCGAACCTCCACGCCCTGACGGGCACTACACCCTGAATGTAGCGCGTCTGCCAATTCCGCCACTTCGGCGCAAACTTTCGCGGGAGCCGCCACCGATCAACAACCTCCCATGGAGGCGGCGTTGATGTTGACAGCATTTTTCATGTTGCCATCGGCCTCAAATCGTGTCAAGCAGAGCGAATTGTCCCTGGCAGCTTTGGATACGCGAAGGCCCGGTTTTTCGGCTCTTTCTTCAGTTCCCACCTTACGGTTCTCAGCGCGCTACATTTGTCGAAATCAGAAAGTGTCTTGGAGCCTGGCTTCAGCCCATTGTGGCCGGCCTGCCTTACCGAAACGCAATCAACCGGAACAGTAGAAAGATTCCGCCCATCAGCTTTGCGCCGTCCAGCCCCGTGAACATCATGTGCAGCTTCCAGAAGCGCTGATACCCGGGCGGCGGCGGAGTGCGGGGAAGAAAGTCGATGTTTCTGCCCAGCGCAATGATCTGCGGCATCACTCCCAGCGTCAGGATGATCACGATGAAGAGCATGATGGCGGCAATGGCCGGATCCAAACCGTTCCGCGGCGTCCTCCATGCCAGCAGGAACAGGAGTGCCGTACCCAACACCAGTTGTCCCCAGCCATAGGCCCGGAAATACGTGCGGTTGATTTCCGACGCGAGATAACGCAGGACCTCGCGGGTCTGCTCCGGCTTCAAGCCCTGCACGTCGCTCGAGAGCTGGGCCGGGGGTGACTTGAGCACCTCGTCAACAGTCCGAAAACTTCGTGTGGCCGCGAACCACATGAAGAGGGTCCATCCTATCCACAGGCTGAGAACTGTGATCGACAAAGCCTGAATTCGTGTCACCTTCTTTAACTCACTTTCGGGACGCTGGCTGGCATCCGCCCCCTGATTTCGCCAAGAAGCATACTACAGCGGCCTGCAAGCTCAAACCCTGAAGTCGTTCGGCCGGGAGAGCCGGACTGCTTGACGGCCGCGGAATCTTCTATCCGACCGTTTCACGTCAGGATGAGATCTCGAGATAAAGACGCCTTACGCAAAAAGCGTCGTACTCAACACCGGCATGCTCCCTTCCGGAGAAGACCAGCGCCATATTTTTCCCACCGTCGGCGATCCATCTGGACGGGAGGCGGTAGTCGTGGGTCTGTCCAAGTCCCCAGTCGTGCGTTAAGAAGGCCGTGCTCCAGGGCCCCCAGGGTTCCGGCGCGTCAAAGATTCCCCAGCCCCCCGAATGGTCAAAGCCCAGAGACAGCAGGTAGCGCCTGCAAAACGGATTGTACACCGCTCCGACTCGCTGGCAATGGCCGGGGAAAGTGAAAACGGGGCCACGCCCGCGAATATCTCTGGCCCACACCGGCGCCCCGGAAGGATCCATATGCGAGAAGAATTCGTAGGCTTCGCGCTGGCGGATCCGCTCCTTCGGGACCCTTGCGAGCACAAGACCGTCCGAAGCCTCATAGGCGCTGGGGCCATCCTGCGAATAGAGATAAACGAACTCGTCGCGCGCTCCCGCGTAGTCTCTCCTGAATTGGAGGAACGCGGGGGAGCCGAAGCTTTGTTCCAGCCGGAACTCCCAGTGCCAGGTCCGGGCGTGATCGTCCGACCACGCAAGCTGAGCATTACCCACGTTTCGTGCCCAAAGGTAAAGGATACCATCCACCATCAGCAGGCCGCTGGCCTTGGCGCCCGCCGGGCCGTCTCCCACACGCTCGCCGCTCGATGTGCGAATGTTGGCTCCCTCAAAATCGTCCGGCGTGCCGGTGACTCGCGCGAAGCCCAGGCTCAGTTTCTTTTCCGTGGGCGGTTCAAATCCCCAGCCATCGCCGTAAGCTGTGTACTGCGCATCGTCGTTCCCCCAGGTGACGGGCCAGATGTCACTGCCCAATGCTTTGCGGACAATCGAAACCGCGGGAGCGAAGGCAACGTTGCGGATGACAGGACTTGCAGGATATGGCGACTTCAGAGGCTCGCTGGAAGCGGCCGCTTCGGGTTGGATGGCATTCATCAACGGTTTGACCAGGTACTCGAACATCGCGCCCCAGTAAGTCGCGGCTTTGGGCTCCAGCACGTTCCCGTTGCGAACTACGACCAGGTCAAGACTCGGAATCACCAGGAGCACCTGGTGCCCGGCGCCGGCCCCGACGAATGCATCACGTGGAACCTGGGGCCAGATTTCATCAAAGTTGGCGTACCAGCCCAGACCGCTTCCAAGAAAAGGACCCTCCTTCCTGCGGTCCGGCAGTGGCATGCCGGCATACTTCACTACGGTTTCGACCCACTTTCGGCTGATCAGTTGGCGGCCGTTCCATTCCCCGTGCTGCAACATCAGTTGTCCAACTCTTGCCGTAGCGCGCGCCGTGTAGTTTGCGCCGCCCCAGGTGGCGTAGACGTTCAGGCCGTCCAGGCCGGTGGGCCCGTCGTAGCCGATCGACCAGTCGTCATCGGGAACTCCAATCGGGTCCATGATGCGCTCTTTCAGCAACGTGCGAATATCGGGCTGCGGCGCCCCGCGCAGGCTGGCCGTGATGGCGTAGGCGAGCGCTGCGAAGCCCGAGTTGCTGTAAGCGAACTTCGTCCCAGGCGGAAAGATCACCGGAGTTT
>DATLWV010000203.1:0-14520 GCA_035576145.1 Terriglobia bacterium | reverse complement strand
CCTTCGATCAACGCAAGTGCCAGGTGGTGGAAATGCGCTTCCTGGGTGGGCTGAGCGTGGAGGAAATCGCTGAGGTCTTGAAAGTTTCCCCCCATACGGTCACCCGTGACTGGAATTTTGCCAAGGCGTGGCTGCTGAGTGAAATGAGCGGAGGGCATAAGGATGAAGCCTGACCACCGGCAGAGAGTTGAACAGCTCGATCACACCGCCTTGGAGCGCGAAGAGTGCCGGCGGGCCACGTTCATTAAAGAATCCAGCGTCGCGCCGGACAGGCCCGTTATTCCGCCGCTGCGCTTTCCTGCGGGAAATTCAACTTCTTCATCAGCACTTGGAAGCGAGGCTCAGAGCGGAGTGGGTCGAAAATTCTATCTTCCTTGAGCCAGACCATCCATTGCGAATCCGAGGCATAAGCCTGCTCCAGGTAATCCAACGCGCGTGCGTGGTTGCCCATCCCAAGGTAGACAATAGCGAGGTCAAACGGCGGAACATGACCATGCAACGAATTCTTCTTCATCGCCTCAATTTGCGCCATGGCCCGGGCTCGATCGCCGGAAGCCGCATAAGCGTACCCGAGGTATGCGAGCACGAACGCGGGCGCTTCCATGGCGGCGGCCTTTTGAAATTCAGGGATTGCAGCAGCGGCCTTCCCGGCCTGGAGATCGATCCACCCGTAGGTGTGCGGGACAAGAAAAAATGTGGGGTCAAGGTCGGCGGCCCTCTTCACCTGCTCCTTCGCCGCCTGGAAATCGCCTTGCATGGTATAGCCAGCCGCCCTATCAATGGGGATTTGTGGCGAAAGCGGGTCCAACGACGCCGCACGCTGACCCTCGGCCTGTGATTCCTTGAATCGTCCCTGGAAGGCCAGCCCTATGCAGAACTGATCATGAGCGTAGGCGTAATTGGGATTGAGCGAGATGGCGCGGCGATATTGCCGCCCGCTGCCGGTCCAGTCTTGTTCGTAGAAGAGCTTGTAAGTCGCAAGCGAGGCGTGAGCTTCGGCGGAATGATCATCCAATTCAATCGCCCTCTCAGCCGTTTCCTTTGCTTTGGGCCTGGCTTCCGCGGCGGTAAGAAACCCTTCGTTGAAACCGGCCCATAGGTAGACGTCTGAAAGTCCCGAGTACGCAGGGGCGAATTTCGGATCCAACCGGACCGCTTCCTGAAACTCGGCAATCGCCTTCTTCAGGTTCTCATCACTGGGGCGATTGAAGAAATACCGGCCTCTCAAGTAGGCGTCGTGCGCCGGGGGACTCACAACCGGCGCACTGGTCAGCCGCGACTGTTCAGTGGGAGTCAACTGAACGTGAATCTCACCCGCGATGGCAGCCGCCAGTTCATCCTGCAGGGCCAGTACGTCACGAGAGCTGCGCTCGAAGCTCCTGGCCCATAGTTGCTTGTCCTCTCGCGCGTCGATCAGTTCGGCTGTGATCCGCACCCTGTCGCCGATTCGAATTACCGAGCCTTCCACCACTGCGTCCACGTTCAGGGCTTTGGCGATTTCCGGAGTTGATGGGCGATTCGCGCCTTTGAACTGCATCGCGGACCCGCGTGAAATCACTCGAAGCTGGCTGATGGTTGCCAGGTCTGCCGTCAGTTCGTCGGTCATGCCTTCCGCGAAATAATCCTGTTTGGGATCGCCTGAGTAATTGTCGAGCGGAAGCACGGCAATGGAACGGATTTCGGGGGCTCGCGCGGTTGTCGCCGGTCCGCGATGAATAAAGCCCATCTTGAGGGCGAACAGAAAGAGGATTCCGAGCAGGCCCACAACGCTGAGACCGATCCCCGCCTGCCGCAGCCGCCGGCGTGGAGTTCTTTCATGTGCCCAGCGCGCCGTCGCTGCAGCTTCACTGGAAGTGGTCTCACGCTTCAGGCGTTTGAGGTCGGCGCGAAGATCCGCGGCGTCCTGGTAGCGCAGGCTGCGGTCCTTCTCCAGGCACTTGCCGATGATCTCTTCCAGCTTGGGTGGTAATTCGGGATTCAGGCTTCGCGGTGCGGGAGGCTCTTCCCGCAGAATCTGCGCGAAGGTCTCCGCCGTGCTTTCGCCGTCGAAAGCCTGCCGGCCCGTGGCCATCTCATAGATTACTGCGCCGAGGCTGAACAGGTCCGTGCGCGCGTCGAGCGCTTCGCCCCGCGCCTGCTCCGGGCTCATGTAAGCGACGGTGCCCATCGCCGTGCCGGTGACGGTGAGGCCCTTTGCCGCTGAGGACGATGGAGCTGCGTCAGGCGTCGTCAATTTGGCAATCCCGAAATCAAGAATCTTGGCCTGGCCGCGAGCAGTGATAAAAATATTCGCCGGCTTGATGTCGCGGTGGATGATGCCTTTCTGGTGGGCTGCGTCGAGGGCGTCGGCAATTTCGATGGCCCAGTCCAGCAGCAGTCCGATGGCAACGGGTTTGCCCTCGATGCGGTGCTTCAGCGTGGCGCCTTCCATCATCTCCATGACGATGAAAGGCTGGCCTTCGTGTTCGCTGACCTCGTAGATGGTGCAGATGCTGGGATGGTTCAGGGCCGCGGTGGCGCGGGCTTCGCGCTGGAAACGCCCGGGCGCTTTGGGGTCCGTCGCAAGCTCCGGCGGCAGGAACTTCAGGGCCACTCGGCGGCCGAGCCTGGTGTCTTCGGCCTCATACACCACACCCATCCCGCCTCCGCCCAGCTTTCCAGTGAGGCGATAGTGTGCAACCATGGAGCCGATTTCAAGCATCGCATCCTGGGTCTTCGGCGGGCGCTCGTCTATCCCAAATGCTTTCGCCACCATCTCGATGGCCGGTCTTTCCAGAAAGTTTCCGGCCTCTTTTTCAAGTGCCAGCAGTCGTTCAACCTGGTTCCGCAGTGAGGGATTTCCCGCGCATGCTTTCGCGAGAAACTCCGCCCGCGCACTTTTATCCAGTTCCAGCGCCGCGTGATAGATGCGCTCGATCTCCTGCCAGCGTTCATCCATCTTGTCTTGTCCCGTTCAACTCGCGAAAAGAACAACACTGCGGCAACTTCAAGCTCCAGCCTGGCGGCCTTTCCAAAAGGGTGCCGTCTGTCTACGCCTTGCGCAGCACCAGTGTCTCCACCGAGTGCGGCGCGAGCTGATGGACGAAGGAATTGCCCTTCACCGAGATCGGCGTTGCCGCGCCGGGCCTCACCACATTGGGCTGGTCGAAGGTGTTTTCATCGCGAACGTTCGCTGAGGTCAACTGCCGCTGGGTACCGGTGAGCGCGCCGGAAAATTCCTCATCCGTAATCTGGATTTCCACTTCCAAGGCTTCCGTCAGGTGCTGGTTCACCAGCGTCAGGGAAAGTTCTCCCTTTGATTCATTGTGGGAAACAGAGGCGCTGAGATACGGCCGAGTGATCTCACGTTCGTGCACTTCAGATCTCGTTGCCGGCCGCTTGACGCTGAAAGTGGGTGAATCGACCAGAGTTCTCAGCGCTGTTGCGTCCATGTGGGGCTGGAAGAGGTCAAAGGCGTAGTACGTGGGAGTGATGACCATCTGCGGGCCGCGCGTAAAAGCCATGCATTGCAGCACGTTGAAAGCCTGGGCGATGCAGGCGATTGAGATGCGGCTACCGAAATTGTTGAGGCTGTTGAGGACCACGGCAGCCAGCAGCGCGTCACGCAATGTGTTGGGCTGCATCAGGGCCTGGTTGCCGGTGTTTTCGGTGTGGTGCCACACCCCCCATTCGTCGAGCGAAATTCCGATGGTGGGCCCGCCGGCGCCCGTGTAATGGTCGATGATGCCAATGGTCTTGCGCAGCATGCCTTCAAGATCCGCCACGTCGGCCAGCAGGGTGTAGTAATCCTGGTCGCTGAACTTCACCGCCGGGCCGTCGTGGAAATAATGGTGGACGGAAAGGTGCTGCACGCCTTCCACACGCCTTGCCCCCGGCCTTTGAAGCAGCGTCTCGAAAAACTTCTGGTTCCAGTCTCCTCCAAAATCTCCGCAGGCAACGAACTCCACTTTTGAATGCTCAGACGCTTTGCCAAGGTAATTTGCAAAACGTGCATAGTGCCGGGCGTAGTCCTCGGCGTCAAAACGGCCTCCACAGCCCCAGTTTTCATTGCCTACACTCCAGTACTTGACGTTGTAAGGAGCGGTGTGGCCGTTGGCAGCACGCATCTGGGCAATGGTGGTGGGCTGATCGCTGTTGCAGTATTCGAGCCATCCTAGCGCCTCGCGCACCGTTCCGGAACCCACATTCAGGCAGATGTAAGGCGATGCGCCCGAGAGCCGGCAATAACCCAGGAACTCATCCGTTCCGAACAGGTTGGACTCATCGCGGTCCCAGAAGATGTTCCAGGTCTTGGGACGCTTGTCCCGCGGGCCCACTCCGTCCTCCCAGTGATAGGTGTCGGCAAAGCAGCCGCCCGGCCAACGGACGATAGGCGCCTGGATGCGCTTGAAAGCGTCAGCGGTATCGCTGCGCAGCCCGTTGTGATTCGGAATGGACGAGCCCGGGCCCACCCACATCGCGTCGTAGATGCAGCTTCCCAGGTGTTCGGTGAACTGCCCGTAAATGTTGCGGCTGATGGTTCCCAGCGACTCGTTGGCAACTACGGTGAGATGGGCGCGGCCGGAGTCTGATCGAGCGGGCGGAATGGCGGTTCCTGCGACGGCTTCGGTGCGGGATGCAAGAGCTCCCATCGCCGCCAGGCTGCCGGATTGAAGAAATCGCCTTCGATTCATGGGTCACCTCGCTGGGCGCAAACGAATGAATTCATCGCTTGGGATGGTTGTGCGTCGGGCCTCGATACTACTTGCCTTGAAATGGGTTGTCAATACAAGGGCCTGGGGAGATTAGGGGGGAATTCTGCCGCTTGTTGCCTGACACGGGAGGGCAGGTTGCGGATCAGAATTCGGAGAAAACGTTTGCAGCTAGCCGCTGCGGAAGCTCTGGATGTGCCTGCTGGATTACTGGCAACTCTGGCAGACGAAGGGTACTGGCGTTCCCTTTGATTCGCTGGCATTGGCTATTTTCCCGGGCGAGGTGAGCACAAACAGCAGCGGGGTTCCGGGCTGGAGCACAACATCTTTGTGATGCTTGGCAAGAGTATGGATGAGGCCCGCAACGGCACCAATACCCGCGCCGTAAAGTGCCCCCGTGCCTCCGGCCGACAACGCGCCTACACCGGCTCCCGCGGCGGCGCCGATGCCGCTTTCTTTAGCCGCCTGGGTCTTGCTCTTGCCTTTTCCCTCGATGGTCCCTTCGTTGCCATTCACCTTGACGTCCTGGTCGTTGCCGTCGGTAAGTTGCCCCGAGAAGGTGTATTCTCTCCCGTCTTCCAGAACAATGGCGTCAGCCAAAAGTCGCATTTCCGCCTTGCCCTTCACCCGGCCGGGCGGCTTGACGAACGTGACGTGCCCGCGCAGCGTGCTGCCTGCCGGCACAACTTCAACGCCCTGTGCGAAAATCGGATCCTGGACCTTGGCCGTAAAGATGTCGCCCGCGCGGTCGGCGGAGGAACTCAAGGTGGAGATCAAGGTCACGCTTACCTGTGTCCCGACCGGGAGCTCGGGTTTCAGCAAATCGGACGCCCAAAGAAGCGCCGGTGCCGTAAGGAAGGCCAAGACCAGACCCGTCATCCTGTTCTTCAAATGACTCATATTTCCTCCCTCGTGCCCCCCGCGGGGACTCAAACCTTTCCTATTAGATTACCAGACAGATGCAACCGTTGTCTGACGATTTCGGCCCGCGAACCGGAACTTCAGGCCCCCCTTTTCGTCTCCCATATCAAAAAGCGAAAATCCTTCACTGAACAACCAGCCGGAGACGACCTCCGGGCCGTCTCCGCCGGGTCTTCTACTTTCCCAGTACCTTGAGGATGTAAGCTGCGACGTCACGGGCTTCAGGCTTTCGGCCTTGCGGACGTAGTCGGCGGCGATCTCGTTGCGGGCAGCCGCGCTACATGACGCCCTGCCGGGGCAATGACCGTCTGCGCTCTTAGACCGGCTGAAAAGGCCGCCGGAGCAACAGATACGAGTAGAATCGAATACAAATAACGGAGTTTCATGACCGGTCATTTGTTCCTTCCCGACCGGAGGTACGATCCGCCGCTCAAATCTGGCCAAGCAGTTTTTCCCAGGCCATCCCAAGGTATTCATAGACAGCCCTTTCCGTTTCGAACAGGTCGCCAGACCCAGGGTAGTACTGGTCGGGTGAAAATGGACCGCCCGTCTTTGCCCGATAGTCCGTAGGAGCCGCGATGGGCTGCATTCCGAGTTTTCTAAACAGGCCCATAGCCCGTGGCATGTGCGAGGCGGAAGTGACCAGAAGGAATTGCTTGGCGCCTACGATTAGCTTGACATACCGCGCCTCCTCTTCTGTGTTGCGCGAATGCTCTTCGAGAAGAGTATCCTGCTCCTTGATGCCCATCGATGCTGCGATTTTTTGCATCGTCTGTGCGGCGGCGGGCGGGCCTCCGGACAGCACCAGCTTGCAGGATTCCACCTGCCGGCAAAGCTGGATGCCTTGCAGCAGGCGAACAATGGCGTCTTGCGATAAATGGCTGTTGAGATCAACGCTGGGGTCTGGTGAATAGCCGCTTCCCAGGACGACAATATAAGTTGTGCCTCCCGATCCTCCTGCTGCAGCCTGCAGGGAAGCGGGTGAAACCGGCTGATAGCGTTGTTCGAGCGTTCTGAGAAAAGCTGTGGGTAGCGGGGCGCAGCCCAGCACCAACAGCAAGACCGTTCCTGCGGCGACCAGAATCCTGCCGACCTTCTGTTTGCGTGTGAACCATAGCAGAACCAGGCCGACGATTAGAAGCTCGCAAATGACAGGAACAGGGAACAGCAGGCGGGAAACAATTTTTTCAAGCATGCTTCTATTTCCGATCCGTTCAACCGGTGAGGCCGAAGCCGGAGAGTCCGGGGGCGGGAACCTTTACCACAGTTCCTTTTTCCTTTCCGCGCACGACAATCTCGTTCCCTTCAATCCCGATGTTTCGGATTTCAGCAAGCTCGCTCGGGATTTGCGCCAGGAAGGCCAGGTAGCGGATCGATTTGCGGCCGCGCGCGGGAACGCTGGCGTAAGTCGGAACACCAAACAGATTTCCCATGCTGGCGTTTTCATGCCGCTGGACCGGAAGCGCCGTGGTGCCGAATTCCAGGCCCCGTGTCTCAGTCCGTTTCTTCCATGGCGGCCCTTCAATGGCCCGGTTTTCCTCCCATACGGCAACCCAGGGAAAATCACTTCTGTTGAAGCAGTACGCGATCATCAATCGATGCCGAAGATTGATCGCCGCGACAAAGCCCAGGTTGCTTCGAGGGTCCAGCAGAACTCCTACCACGATCCCTGTTCCGGCCCGCAGCAACGTTCGCCTGAGGTCGACGGTTCCCCCTTTCAAAGCAGGAGCTAGCGGCCAGCGAAAGCTGCGATTTGTAGCCAGCAGAGAGTTCTTTCCGTTGTAGGGGTGAGGAAAAGTCATACCTTTTGTTCCTGGCAGGGCTACCCTGCTGTCGCGCTCGGAGATGAAGGGCGGCCCCAGGGTTACGTGCTGCACCCAGTGGAAGAAATGGTCTTTCCTGTTTTCATTTGTGACGGTCTCGGTGATGTAAACAACCGGCGTGCCCCGTTGTAGCCGCAAATTGCGGCTGAGGGAAAGACCTGCCGCCGGCAGATGCGTCGAGAGGGTCAGTGAAGTTTTCTGATGGTCGGTCCGGGAATCAGTCTTCCGCCACTTCAACATGGGGGCTTCGCCATGCTGCGAGAGGCCTTGCATGGTTTCCGCCTGCGTGGGCGGGCCAAAGTAATCCAGGCAGATGTTGTGCCCGGCAATCCCTGACAGCAGTTTCCCTTCGAGCAACGAGCCATATGACCGGGAGTGGAGCTTCTCCCGGTAGTTGTAGGGTTCCATGGTTTTCCATGGCGCGACCCAGAGAGGGTTGAGATGAGAGAAAGGAGAGGCGTCATCGAACCTGAACTCGGCAATGTGGCCGCCGCCGGTCAGTGTGACCAACCGGACGGCGCCGTTTTCTAGGAGATAAGCCTTCCGGCCGTGCCATACCGTCGGCAGGCATTTCAGACTGGAATTCCGCGGCATGTTTGCACTCCTGTCGGGGCAGAGGGATGGCGACCTGCGGACCCTGTGGTGCACACACGGCCGTCCGGCACACGGCTACTCCGGTTCTTCGAACATACGCCGCTCCGGGACCACCACGACGAGGCCCTCATCCGTCACATGATACTTCTTGCGGTCCTCGTCCAGGTCGTAGCCAATCTCCGTGCGCTCCGGAAGGCTGATATGCCGGTCAATGATGGCCCGGCGGATACGCGAGTACCTTCCCACATCTACATGCGAGAAGAGGATGGACCCTTCAATGTCCGTGTAGCTGTTCACGCGGACGTTCGGAGAAATGATGGAGCGCGTAACGCGGCCGCCGGAAATGATGGAGCCGGAAGACACCAGGGAGTCAACCGCAATCCCCATCCGCCGCCCTTCCTGGGCAAAGACGAACTTGGGGGGTGGATACTGGCGCTGGTAGGTTCGGATGGGCCAGCTGGAATCGTAAAGGTTAAAGACCGGGGAGATAGCCACCAGGTCCATATTGGCATCGTAGTAGGCTCCGAGTGTTCCGATGTCCCGCCAGTACTGGGCTTCTTTCTTGTTCTCATCCACAAAGTCGTAAGCGTAGACGTTGCCCCGTTCAAGCAGTTTGGGAATGATGTCCTTGCCGAAGTCGTGATTTGAATTCGGGTCGTCGGCATCGTCCATCGTGCACTGGAGCAGGATGTCACGGTTGAAGCAGTAAATGCCCATGGAGGCATAACACTTGTCCGGGTCGTGGGGGGAGGGTTTGGGATCCGGGGGCTTCTCCTGCCAGCCGACAATGCGGTGATGCGAGTCGAGTTCCACCACGCCAAAGCGCGACGCCTCGGCAACATCAACTTCAATTACGCCCACGGTTGCTTCCGCTCCCGCGTCAATGTGCCTCTGGATCATCAACTGGTAATTCATTTTGTAAACGTGGTCGCCGGAAAGGATCAGAACGTACCTGCACGGTTCGCTCCCAATCGAATAGATGTTCTGGAAAATAGCGTCGGCTGTGCCGCGATACCAGGAGTCGCCCACGCGCATCATGGGAGGGAGAATCTGGATGAACTCGCCGAGCTCGCCGGCCAGCATGCTCCAGCCCTCGCGAATGTGCCGGTTGAGTGAAAGGGCTTTGTATTGGGTCAACACGAAGATGCGGCGCAGGTCAGAATTGATGCAGTTGGACAGCGTGATATCGATGATGCGATAGATGCCGCCGAAGGTTACTGCGGGTTTGGCGCGGTCGCGGGTGAGCGGATAAAGGCGTTCGCCGGCCCCTCCTGCCAGCAGGCAAACGATAGTGTCTCTGACCATGAGAGCGGGTCTCCTCTCAGCGGGAATGGGAGCTTGGACGGCCTCGCTGCGTTGCCATGCCGAAGCTTGCTGCCGTTGCAATACCCTCTTTGAAAAAGGGGATTATATCAAAGGAATCCCCTCTCATCGAAAAGAGTGGGAAATCTGAGTTCTGTTTGATCCTGCGCACCTGGCAATCCCGCCTCAAACGCGGCGCCTGAATCCGCTATGATAGACTCGAAATGTTCCTCGAGAGTTCTGGAGCGGGTATTATGCGTGAAGGAAGCGAACCCGGGCTGGCCAGTTTCGCGATGTCTGTCTCAAAGAGTCTTGGCCGCCGCTTCTCGGAACCACCTCACCCTTATCGCGACGAGTATGAGCGCGACCGCGACCGGATTATTCACTCTCGCGCCTTCCGTCGGCTCGAAAACAAAACGCAGGTCTTTACACGGCGCTATTCCGACCATTTTCGGAACCGCCTGACTCACACCCTTGAAGTAACCCAGATCAGCCGCACGGTTGCCAAGGCCCTTTGCCTGAATGCGGACCTGGTGGAAGCGCTGGCCCTGGTACACGATGTTGGACATCCTCCCTTTGGCCACGCAGGTGAAACTGAACTCGACCGTTTGATGGAGCAGCAGGGTGGCCGGTTTGACCACAACCTCCATGCTCTGCGGATTGTCGAACAGTTTGAGCAGAAGTACGTGGATTTTCCCGGCTTGAATCTGACGTTTGAAGTCCGCGAAGGGATCGTCAAGCATTCGCGCGATTACGATGCGGAACAATATCCAGACCTAATAGAGTATCGCCTGGACGAACGCCCGCCGATTGAGGCCCAGTTGATCGATGTGGCCGATGAGATCGCCTATAACTGCGCCGACCTTGACGACGGTTACGAGGCGAAGCTGCTAACGCTGGACCAGATTCGGGATGGCGTACCGCTGTTTGGCCGCCTGCTTCGGCCGGTTGAGCGGAAGCATCCGCAGGCCATGGAAAAATTGAAATTTAATGAGGCCCTTAAGGGGCTTATGGATTCGCTGGTGACGGACCTGATTGAAGCTACTCGCGATCGCCTGGTACGGATGAAGATGCGTACAGTTGATGATGTGCGCTCGGCGTCGTCGCGCCTTGTGGGACCCAGCCCACGGATGTCACGTGAGAACCAGACGCTGAAAGCGTTCCTTCGGGACAATCTTTATACTCATCGGGAAATTTATGCTGAGCGGAAGAAGATCGTTCGGTCCGTGGCGCAGATGTTCGAATTTTATATGGACCATCCACGCAGTCTGCCTCCCTTTTATTATGCCAAGACGAAAGAAGAACCAACCTATCGTGTGGTTTGCGATTATATCGCAGGGATGACGGACAACTATCTGACGGAACTACACCGGAAATACATCGAGGGCTGAATCGGCGACGATGGTTGCAAGGGGCGCAATGGCGTTCAGATTGTCGCTCTGGTATCGCCGAGGAATTCCGGAACTCCTTGCACCAGACCCGACAGAACAGAATCCCTCACGCGGCGCAATAGAGCGCGAGTGCCTTGTAACAAAGTTTCGCCACGCTGAATGGATCGCCTTTTTGATACCGGGCGCCAAAAAGTTCAGTACTCAAGGCGCCCTGATAGCCGATGCGACGGAGCGCCGCAGTAATCTGCTTGAGCGGAATCACTCCGTGGCCTGGAGGGACCCGATTTGGATCAACAAGAATCTCACGTGGAATTGAAGCGGGAACATCATGGAAGTGGACGTGTTCCACCTCGCCCGGCCGGAGTTCCTGAAGATCTTCAAATTTGCTGACCCCGGCAAAGAAATGAAATGTGTCCAGGCAGACGCCTGCATTGGGCTGAGCCGCCTCGCGAAGCAATTGCAGGGATGAAAGAAGCGATCCATAGAGAGATGAGAGTGCGATGAACTCAAAAGCGATCCGCACTTCGTACCCAGCGGCGAGTTCGGCAACCCGGGCAAAGCGTTCCACCGCAGCACGATAATCATCTTGTGTTACCTCGCCCGAGACGGAAGAAAAGAGAACGTAGCGGGGAACGTTGAGCGCCTGAGCCATTTCGAAATTCCGCTCGAGTCCAGGCAGATGCGACTCTAAACTTCCCTGCTGGCGCCAGAGGGCTGCCTCCGAAGCGCACGCGGACGCAGGCGTAAGGCCGTGCTGGCGCATCAGGCTCTCCACCTGTGGTGCCTTGAGCCCTTGCTTGCGGAGCTTGGCGAACCAGAGCTCAATGTGCCGAAATCCTGCGGCTGAATACGCCTCGCAATCCTTTTCGAAAGGCGCATCGAGCGTCGTTGCTTCATTCAGGCAGGGGGAGAACCGGTGCGAAGTTCGCGGTGCTCCCGATGCCAATGCTGTGGCTCCCGCCACTAGTGTTCCAGTAAGGAAATCGCGGCGTTGCATAAATGTCTCTCCTCTGCCTTGGGCGGCTAATACTCACCGTCCGGCCCTTACGGTTCGCTGGTTCCCGGAAAGCGTTGCAAGTAGGTGTTGCCCTGGTACTGGAGGTCGTGATGAATCCCGATTGCGGAGGTGTAGTAGCCATTGATGGTCATTTCCTTGAGGTGACCATAGAAGCGTTCAAGGTCGTTCTTGGGGTTTCCTTCGTTCACAGCGGACCTGGCAAGGGCCGCCTGCAGCGATGACCGGCTTGCTTCATGGCGCATCAGTTGCAGTCCGCTCCTCCAAACTTCCTTCAGATGGTTATCGCTCGTGGCGACCATCAAATCCGCAAACAGGCTGACCTGGGCGGCGCGCGCTCCGGGCGAGTGATCGTCGGCGGGAATAATCATTTCCATCAGGTTGTCGAGCAATTCGATTTCCTGCTCATTAAAAAAGCGCAGACGATAACTGCCTGGCGTCCAGGCTGTCCCTTCCAGTGTGGTCCCGGCAGGTCCGGTGATCCCGACGGGCGCTAGAGCACTGAGGGCCACAATCTTCAATGCCGTCCGCCGTTCCATTGTCCCGTCTCCCTTTACGCACCTATGCGCTCTAGAGTTGTCCCAGCTTCCGTTGTTTCTTGATGTAGTCGGCCGCCCGCACGGATAAGGCCATGATAGTGAGCGTCGGATTCTTTTCACTCGAAGTGGTGAAACAACTGCCGTCCGTCACAAAAAGGTTCGCAACCTCATGCGACCGGCAATTACTGTCCAGGGCCGAGGTTTTCGGGTTCTTTCCCATTCGAACAGTTCCCACTTCGTGGCTGGCAAAACCGCTTGGCCCCGTACCGAAATCTGGGTAGACCGATCCTTTCATCTTTGAGCAGATTTCGAGAAGGCTCTGGGTCTGCGCCTTCCACATGGCGACATCATTCTCCACAAACTGGTAGCGGACCACGGGGACCGGAATTCCATATTGGTCAACTTGGTTTAGGTCCACCGAAACGGAGTTGCCGGGTGTCGAGAGGGTCTTGCCAAAAGCCCCCATTTGCAGGAACCCGGGTTGCATTTTTCTCACCTGCGTCTTAAAGGCTGCACCGTAGCCGTGCAGGTGATGAGCCTGGAACGGAAACATATAAGATGCATAATTCACCTGGATTCCCCAACCACCGGTATAGTCCGGCTTTCCAAAAAGATGATTGTAGCGGGGAATATAAACGTGATCTGTGGCTCCGTCCTGGTTGATGGGCGGCGTTCCTTTAAGCTCCTCGAGGTAGGTCTGAACAATCGTCAGGTGATGGCCGTGCAGGTACCGGCCGATCACCCCATTCGAATTGCCCAGGCCGTTCGGATGCCGGGGTGAGCGGGAGTTCAGCAGCAGGCGCGCGGATTCTACGGTGGCGCAGCACACCACGATCACCCTTGCACTAACCTCTTCTTCTTTCTTCGTGATTCTGTCCACAAAAGAAACGGCCCGCGCACGACCCTCGCGGTCCACAAGAATTTCGCGGGCGATTGCATTCTGCCGCAAGGTAAAGTTCCCGGTGGCGCGCGCCTTGGGCAGCATGCAATCGGGCGTGGTGAAAATTGCAGAGACGTCGCATCCATCCATGCAGTGGCCGCAATAATGGCACGGCGACCGGTTGTCGTAAGGGACAGTCAACACGGCCTTTCGCACAGAAATCAATGGAATGCCCAAAGACTTTGTTGCCCGCGCCAGGACGTGCTCACTCGCGCGCCAGGGAATGGGCGGCAGGTAGTGGTTGCCGCCGGGCAGAATGGCCAGATGATCGTTGCGGCCACACACTCCTATCAGTTTTTCAACACGATCATAATAAGGCGCGAGCTCCTCATAACCGATCGGCCAGTCTTCCTCAACTCCCCGCATCGACCACTCCTCGAAATCCTGTGGCGCGTAGCGAAGCGTGACAGCGTTCCAATGAAGGCTGCGTCCACCCAGCACCCGGACGCGGTCAACATCAACCCGGGGGCTTGAATCGTAAATGACTTTTGAGATGTCTTTTGGGTAAAACAGCGCCTGTTTCTCATCGCGCAATCCGCGATAAGGTAGTTCATAGGGCCATTTGTGGGATAGATAAGGGGGATCAACCTGCTGCCCTGCTTCAAGCATGATGACCTTGGCGCCGCCTTCACAGAGCTCCTTGGCGGCTGTTCCGCCCGCAGGGCCCGAACCAATTACGCATACGTCATAAGTCATCATGTGCGAGTCTGGCCTCTGTGTTCAAAAGCGCGGGAATGCTAACATCAGTGCGCAGAAACTGTCAATTTGCCCAGCCACAGGTCCCGCACAAGAGGAAATGTGGATCGGTGAAAGGATAAAGTTGTAAGTGTGGAACCTGGTTCAGGTCATCTTCCCCGCGTGGGTATCCGGCTCCGCTGAATCCTCGTGAGGATGAATCTGCTCCTTTCCCGTTCCCGGACCGTACAAGTCAAGAACCCGCTCAATCACTTCGCTGGCAGCACTCAGTTCCGCCGCAATCACTTGTGATGCACCCGCGCTTTCCAGCGCGCCGGTGTGTTCCACGCGTGCGGTTCTCACGATGGTCATGAGGCGGGGATTCAACTCACGTGTGGTGGCCACAGCCCTCGGCAATGCGAAGGGATCGGAAATTGCGAAAACTAATGCCCGCGCCCGGCTTACGCCAGCCTTTTCCAGGATGTCGGCCTTCGTACTGTCACCGAAAAAGATCGATTCTCCCTCGGCTGTGGCACGTCTGACGATGTCCGGATCCAGTTCGAGAACAAGGTATGCAATGCCCTTCCGCCGCAACGCCTGCGCCAGCATCCGCCCGTTCAAGCCGTAGC
>DATLWV010000202.1:0-2814 GCA_035576145.1 Terriglobia bacterium | reverse complement strand
GAATGGCGCGGCGGCACCGCCGCTGCAGAAACTCCTAGGCATGAAAGGATACCTGATGAGCGAACCTATGAATCGCCGCGATTTTTTGTCGAACTCAGGTCTGCTTTTGGGAGGCGCCATGTTAGCCGGTTCTACTGCGGGCAATGCCGCGACTGTCTCGAGGGACCCGCACGACTACGTTGTTGTTGAGGGTCACCGGGACATTTGGGAGTTGACCGACCGCCTTCGGCTGCGGGTCAAGTCGCAGGATTCTCCTCTGGCTGACTTTCTCGTTCCAACTTTGATTGAGGGAGGAGAAAGCGTTGTCATCATGCCAAGCGGTGGCGATTCGCTGCCTCAGAGGAGCTACCTTCAGCCTGTGCTCGAAGGGAACATGCGCACGCTCGACATGCTGCTGAGGGAAATTGAGAAAACCAACGGTAAGGCTTCGATTATCAGGACCAAGGCCGACGTCCCGGCAGGGCCGAACAGGGACAAGGTTCAGTTCTTTCTTGACCTCGAGGGCGGCGAGGGGCTTGGAACCGTTTGCGGCCCGGAGCCCGAGTTTCTTACCGGGTATGAACTTGCTCTGCTCCGTCAGTACTTCCGTCTCGGCGTCCGCGGAGTACAACTTACCCACAACGGGCGCAACCAACTTGCCGATGGCGTTGAGGGTGGCAGAATGGGCGGCAGGTTGTCTCCTTTTGGCGTGGAAGTGGTGAAGGAAATGAACCGGCTGGGCATGATGATCGGTGTTTCTCACCTGAGCGTGAATGGCGTCCTCAACGTTGCGGAAATCACCAAACACCCGATTGTTTCCACCCACCAGAACCTTGCGCAATTTGTGAGTTCAAGTCCGCCCGTAGAAGTGGTTCCAGAGCAAGTGAAGGCCATCGCCTCCACCGGCGGGATTGTGGGCCTCCGGTATATGTCGGAAGAAGAAACGCCCTACACGCTGCTCGCCGACGAGGTGGAAACTCTGGCGAAAAGTATAGGCGTTGAGCATATCGGCATCGGTTGGTTAGGCGAAGACGTCACTCATCCCGAGACCGGCTACGTGCCAGGGTTCAGCCCCAAGCGTGAGTTTACCGGACACTTTGCCGAGCCGCTGCGTACACACTGGGCTACCTTCATTGGCATCCTCGCGGAACGTGGATTCACCCAGCAGCAAATCGGCTTGATACTTGGCGGCAACTATCTGCGAATCTGGAAGCAGATTCTTCCGGATTAGCGCCAGCATCGTGGGCTGGTTGAATCGATTGCGGATTCTGCGGCTGGCGCATCTGTCGCATTGTTTGAAATGTGTGCGGCAAACGGCAACTTGCAGCAGTTTTTCCTCCGTCGCGGGCGGGAAGCGTATCCTCGCAGAACATACGATGGGTGCGCCACCCGCGCTGGCCGGTTATCAAGTGACCACCGAGGTCCGAGAGGGGGATAGGTCCTATCGAAAGTAACCAGAGCGGGCTTCTATGGAGTAATGACCGTGCCTTAACTCTGGATGCGTCTCGAATGCCTTCTGGGTCAGGCTGACTTTTACCCGACAGAAGGTTCCAGCCGCCCGAGGGTTGGAGGGGACATAACCCAAGGTATATCGACTCCGAATCTGTTCAATAAGAGTTGCCATTCTTTCGCCGACCGCCCTCCCATGGCCATGAACCACTGGGCCGCCCGTTTTCTCAGCGAAACGCTTCACGTCGCCAAGGCGGGCGCCGTAAATCACAGAAAGGGGGTTCGCATTGAGGGCCATAATCAGCGCGGTGTCTGCTTTGGAGCGATAGATCAGCGCTGAGACGGTCACCCCTGTTCTCAGGAGTCGTTGCAGCGCTTCACTGCCGGTATGCAGATACGCTGGGGCATGCTTGCTATGGTATCGCGTCCTCGGATTGACGTGGTTCGCGGTTCCATCTGTGAAAAAGACGAGTACGCGCCGGCGGTCCGGCTCTTTCGCGTTGAAGGCGCCAGCAGCCTCGTAGACGTCTTCATCGATAAATGTGCATTCGCTCGTTCTCTCGTCTGCTGCACGTCGAATAGCTGCTGCGATTGCCTCGTGATCGGTGGTGAAGGGCAGGAGCAACTGAGTGGATGAAGAAAAGGTCATGACCGCAGCCTCGTCACCGGGACGAAGCGCCTTCAGCGCTTCCAAAGCGCTTGAGGCAAGCTCCTTTAGCTCGGGTTGCACGGTTTGGGTGACATCAAAGAGAAGGACCACTGAAAGCGGGAGCTTGTCCTGGCTGAAGTAGCTGATCTTTTGCGGAACACCGTCCTCCTCAACGTGGAAGTCGCTTTTCGTCAGATCAGTGATCAGGCGGTCAGTTTTGCGCTGCTTCACGATGGCGTCGAGCAGGACAAGGTTGCTGGTGACATGGAAGACGGGCATCTTCTGCCCATTTGCCGCGGAGTTCTGTTGAGCCCACCCACACCAGGGGAAGAAAAGTGAGCAGGCACAGATCATCACGCCCAATGTTTTCATCTGCGAGACCTCGCAGGTAGATGCTATTAGGCTACACCCTAAACCTCCGGCTGCAACAAAATTGAGTAAGAACCTATTTGACGGCGCGCGCCGCATCAGACGCTTGTATTGTAGGGCCTGCGATCTCGCGTAGCGAGAAGTTCCGGATGGTATTAATGCCAGCCGGCCGATCGCAATCAAGGTGGCTTCCGCCACCCCCATCAAAGATGCGCCACCCGCCTCCGGGTTTGAGGGCTGCGTTTCTTCTTCAGGATCGTGCCCGCTCACTGGTGGCGTCGTTATTTGTTCTGAATTTCTACAGCCAGTGAAGCTCAGCGGGATTAAAATATCGCCGTGGGGGTTCTGAGCCGGCCGTAGACGCTCCA
>DATLWV010000201.1:0-46073 GCA_035576145.1 Terriglobia bacterium | reverse complement strand
CAACCGCGATCCGTTGCCGCCATCCCGAATCAACCCTGAAATTCCGCCGGAACTGGAGCGTATCCTCAGCCGTCTTCTTGAGAAGGACCGCGACCTTCGTTACCAGCACGCTTCAGACGTCCGTGCGGAATTGAAGCGCTTGAAACGCGACACCGGTTCCGGGCGTGGCACGGCCGTCTCGGCCGTGTCTTCTGCCGAACACGGGCAGGCCCGCCCTGAGCGAAGCGAACGGGACGCGCGTGCCACCCTACCGGCCATGGCCACGGGCGAGACGCCCGTGCCACAGGACACTCCCACGGCCGGCCACGGCAGTTCCGATTCACAGGTCATCGCCGCTCTCGTCAAGCGGCACAAGAAGACTTTCCTCGGCGGACTGGCAGCGGTGGTTGCAGCTGCCCTGGCTTTGATTTACTGGTTGATGCCGCCGCTGCCGCCCCCAACGGTATCCGGCTTTGTGCAGCTCACCCATGATGCAGCGGGCAAGAGGCTGTTCGGAACGGACGGTTCGCGGCTCTACCTTGGCGAACGCGGTCTTGGAGCTGGGCAGATGTCGGTTAATGGAGGGGATGTAGTGCCGATCGGTGGCCGTGCCATCGCGCCGGGAGAATTCGTGGCGATCGCCAGCGTTTCACCGGACGGGTCCAGGTTGCTGCTGCTGCAAATGAAGGGCTTTTACCGTGCTTCTTCGCCGCTGTGGACTGTGCCGACGCTGGGGGGCGGGCGCATTCGGCTGGCGGATATTGAGGGCAACGGTGGAGCCTGGTCTCCGGACGGCCGGAACCTGGTTTACGCCAGCGGCTCTTCGCTCTACCTGGCCAACGCTGACGGCACAGGGTCTCGCAAGCTGGCCGGCCTGCCGAATCCCTTTTCAGGCTTTCCGGGCGGGAGGACGTCGCTCGCATGGTCACCCACCGGGCAGGAGATCGCTCTCACCCTTGTCGATCCTAAAACGCGTGTCGTCCAACTGTGGGGGCTTTCGGCGGATGGCACGGGCCTGCACCGGATGTTTCCCGGCTGGCATGAGCGGGACGGCGAGTGCTGTGGCTCCTGGATGCCCGACGGCAAGTACTTCGTGTTCCAATCCCAGGACCAGATCTGGGCCGCGCGCCAGGCAGGCAGCTTTTTGCGCAAGGCGAGCCGGAAGCCGGTGCAGCTTACATCCGGAGCAGTTTCCTATCGCTATCCTGTGCCCGGCAAGGACGGCAAAAGGATCTTCGCCGTCGCAGGGCTAAGACGCGGCGAGCTCCAGCGCTATAACACCAGGGCGAAGGCCTTCGAGCCTTTTCTGGGCGGTATTTCGGCTGAGGATGTTTCCTTCTCGGAAGACGGCAAGTGGGCCGCCTATACTACATTCCCCGAGGGTATTATCTGGCGCAGCAAACTCGACGGCAGCGACAGGCTCCAGCTCAGTTCTTCACCCCTTTTTTCAACGCTTCCTCGCTGGTCACCCGATGGCAAAGTGATTGTCTTCGATGCATCTCAGCCCGACAAGGGGCGCAGAATTTACCTCGTCCCCTCCGGCGGAGGCACTCCCGAGGATTTGACGCCCAACCATGCGGGCGCGCAAGGCGATCCGGGGTGGTCGCCGGACGGAAAATCGCTGGTTTTTGGGGCTCGAGGCCAGGGTCCACGCACAATCCAGGTTGTGGATGTCAAAACACGCGAGGTTTCACTGATACCGGGTTCGGGGGGACTGTTTTCCCCTCGCTGGTCGCCGGATGGGCGATATCTCGTGGCCATGCCCACCGATTCCAGCAGCCTGATGCTTTTCGATTTCAAGACTCAAAAGTGGTCCATGCTGTTCAATGGGATCGCGGCGTATCCCAACTGGTCTCATGATGGCCGCTTTGTCTATTTCCTGCCGTCCTCTTCGGGATCGGTAGGGCGGATCTCAGTTCCCGGCGGCAAATTCGAGCTGGTTGTGAGTATGAAAGGACTGCCGAACACGGGCTTCAATGGCGACTGGCTGGGCCTAACGCCGGACGATGAGCCGCTGGTGCTGAAGGACGCCGGAACAGAGGAAGTTGTCAGCATGGATTTTCACGAGCCGTAGTAGCGCGCCTGCAATCGGGCTCCGCCCCCGGAGAGCGGCCAACTGGCTCTGGCCCGCGGAACCCAGTTCAGTGGCGTGGTGCTGATCAGGAAATTCCAATGAGGCAGGGCAGGGTTTGGCGCCGCGGGGCTCTGGCCAGGACCCGCAGGCTTGTTATAGCGTATTTAAGTAGGCTACTTAAGAGAAGAAAGACACCCCAAATGGGACGTATGGGACGTTTGTCCCACAAAATCATCAAAAATGTAAGTCGCTGAAATTAAATGTGTTATATTTAAATACACTCAGGGAATCTTCGTCTAATGAGAAAACTTGTCACATTCTGGAACAGTGGGTAAAATTTACAAACGCCCCGTGCTCGCTCATTTTCATCGCCCCACCGCAGCCATTGCGAACTGACCCAGGCAGCAGTTGCCTGGAAACCCGTTTGACTCGCAGCAAGCCAGAGTGGAAAATCTGGATATGCGCACAATTCTGGCCGCGCTTCTGCTTTGCGTATTCGCTCTCTTGAGCCTGCCGCTTCCGTTGCTCGGTCAGCACACGGCCCCGGAGCCTTACGAACTCGAATCCACGTCCCATTACGTTCCACCCTCAGCCAGGCAGTCGGTTGAGATCGGTGATTTCTACTTCCGCCGGAAGAAATATCCCGGGGCGCTCAGCCGTTACGAGGAAGCGGCCAGGGACGATCCCTACTACGCAGAGGCCTATCTGGGAATGGGCAAGGTCTATGAGAAGATGGGGAAGGGCCGCGAAGCTCTCGACGCTTACAACAAGTACCTCGACACGCTTCCGTCAAAAAAGCAGGCTGATGAGGCTACCGACGTTCAGAAGGCCATTCGCCGGTTGGAACGCGAGCTGCACCGCGAGCACAAGAGCAATCGTCCTGCGCATTCGAGTCGAACCGCTGCAAGCAAGTGAGCTACTCGGCCAGAATAGGGCCTGGCTTGTCAAAGTAATTCCGAAGGACCGCTGTGGCGCGGTCAGCATCCTCTTCCCGGACCATAAGCGAAACTTCCAGCACCGGCAGCACCTCCGCCGAAGTTTCGCCACCAAGAACAGAGCGAATCCCTTGTGCCTGTAAAAGGTTGCGGGCAAGGCTTGCATCGAGTGAAGCAGTTCCGCCAGAGAACGTCCGTATCCTAACGATTTTGACTTGCAGGTCCTCATCCGCCGATCCGGCGCCCACCAGCGATCGAAACCAATCGCCAAATTCCTTGCCCGGTTCTTTACCCAGGCCTGCGTCGCTTTCCAACTCGGGTGGAGAACCAGGAAGCAGAGGGACTCCGCAGTCTTCGCACTCGCTGGTTCCGCCCACATACTCCGTTAAACAATTGGGACAGTATGGCATCGCGGCGCACCGCCTTTCCGCCTGACTTGAATGGCCTCCGGTCGCGGTCAACCTTAGTATAACGCGCTGGACCGGCGCAACGCGCGCTGAAGGCATTTGTTCGGCTCGAAACGACGAGCCTATCGCCAGACCAGCAGAGCAGGCTTGCCCGCCCCACTGATCTCTGAGCTATAATGCCATCCCGCGGTCTTTCTCAAAGGCCGAGGGCTCGCAGATTATTCAACAATTCCGGAGGTTCACTTTCATGTGCCCTTCAATACTTCTCGGCAAGTTGCGCGTAGCACTGGTGACGATTGTTGCGGCCTGCTGTTGGATGCTTTCCTGCAACACCCAGCCCACCACAACACAGAACGCCCAGCCGCAATACGACCTGCTCATCACCGGCGGCCATATCATCGATGGCAGTGGGAGCCCCTGGTATGAGGGCGAGGTTGCCGTAAAAGACGGCAGGGTGGCCGCCGTGGGGCGGCTGGTGAACCCAACCGCGAAGCGCGTGATTGACGCCACGGGGCTGGTGGTGGCTCCGGGATTCATTGACCTCCACACTCACAGTGATTACACGCTGCTGGTGGACGGCGACGGGCAGAGCAAGATTCGGCAGGGCGTGACGACGGAGATCATCGGTGAAGACGTTTCCGCCGGGCCTTTCACAAGTCTCAGTCAGCAGGACGTGAGCAAAAGCCCCCGCCCGTCAGGATTCAAAAGAAACTGGGTGTCGCTTGCTGACTATTTTGATGTGCTCCAGAAGAGCGGCATTTCACTGAACGTCGCTTCCTACGTGGGAGCGGGCCAGGTGTGGATGGACGTAATCGGCAATGTGAACCGCAGGCCCACGCCGGAAGAAATGAAAAAGATGGAAGACCTGGTGGCGCAGGCCATGCAGCAGGGCGCCATCGGGCTTTCGTCCGGTCTTATCTACCCTCCCAACTCATTCGAGACAACAGATGACTTGATTCATCTGGCAAGTGCGGCAGCGCGCTACGGCGGCGTCTATACCAGCCACATCCGGGGTGAGGCCGCCAACGAGCCCCAGGCTCTGGCCGAGGCCATTGAAATCGGGGAGAAGGCCCACCTGCCCGTCCACATACTTCACTTTAAAATGGACGGAAAACCGAACTGGGGCCACGCCATCGACCAGGTCAGGATCATCCAGGCGGCGCGCGACCGCGGCATCGAAGTCACCGCCGACCAGTATCCCTACATCGCATCAATGACCCACCTGGAACAATGTCTTCCGCCAAAGTTTCTGGAAGGATCTCTTGAGCACCGGGTGGAACTGCTGAAAGATCCCAAGGTTCGTGAAGAGATTCGCCGCGACATTGCCCAAGGGCTTCCGGGGTGGGTCAACAATGAAGTCGAGAGCACCGGCGGCTGGCACGGCGTGATGGTGGCCGGCGTTGAGAAGCCGGAAGACAAGCAGTACGAAGGCAAGCGTATGGACGAAGTGGCGAAGATGATGCACACCGACCCGGTGAACGCGTTCTGCGATCTGCTGGTGAACGAAGGCGGTACCGCCTATGCCATCTACTTCGGCATGAGCGAACCGGACGTCGAACTCATCATGAAGCAGCCATGGGTGGGCATCGGATCAGACGGGGCCGCCGTAAGCCCCACCATGGCCTTTGCAGGCAAACCCCATCCTCGCTTCTATGGAACTTTCCCGCGCGTGCTGGGCGTCTACGTGCGCGAGAAGCACGTGCTGGCGCTGGCCGACGCCGTCCGTAAAATGACTTCCCTGCCCGCCCACATCACCGGGCTCAAAGACCGCGGACTCCTGGCGCCTGGCATGGCGGCAGACATCACGATCTTCGATCCACAGACCGTCAGCGACAAGGCGACGTTCGAAGACCCGTTCCAATTTCCTGTGGGCATTCCCTTCGTGATCGTTAACGGAGTGGTGGTGATCAGTAAAGGGCAGCACACCGGAGCCAGGCCGGGACAAGTACTTCTTGGTCGAGGGAAAATATAGGCTCTAGGGCTGACGATCTATTCCGATCTTAATTTCCGGCCATTCCGGCCGCCGCTAGTCTGAGTGCGAAACGTGTTATTTCCTCAGGTGCGACAAGACATCATGAGGACTGCTGCCGGAGCCAAGTATCATTGGACGCTCCACTGAAGGGCAATTTGGAGCTCGGTAGACCCAGATGTCTCGCGGTTGCTGGCCTCCGGTGATAGGAGTAGCTGAAAATAAGGTATAGTCCTGGCCGTCCATTGTGAAGCGCGCCTGGCCGTATTCTGCAACTCCCTGAATCGCACCAGGAAAAGGCTTCAAGGCCAAAACGAAAGCGCCCACTGGAGGCACGCAGGCCCCAATGGCAGAATTCCCGCCTGCGGCACTCGCACTTCCCCCGATGTTGCCCAGGAATTCCTGGCCGCGCACCATTGCGGGATTGGTGAGGACGATCTCGTTGGGTTGGGGATTCACAAGATACCCAGGCCCCCAGAAACTCGGACGAAGGCGGTACACCTTCCCCGTCAGGATGAGTGTGCCGCCACCCTCAACGGGGATTTGGAGCTTTTGGCCCGGTTTGTAATCAAACCGTTGAGGCGTCGCGCCGGCAAGAATTCGATCTATGTCCTGACGGGAAGTGACAGTAGCCTGATGGCCGTCGGGCTCGACGATGAATTTGCCGCCACGCCCGTCAGGCTCAGTGATGAATTTGCGCCCTCGGACTTCAATCCGCGCAGAGTCGTTCCGGACATCGAGAACTTTGATCTCATATAGAGTTACCCTGGGATCTGCTGATGAGCTATATACTCCAGTGCTGTACTCGCCTGCTTGAAGCACATCGCCGCCCGTCCCGCCCTCGGGGCCGGTGAGCTCACACTGGAACCAGGGGCCGGAACCCTGCCCCCGCACGAGAGCCAGACTGACCGACAGTCCCAAGATCGCGATAAGACCCAGACCGATTGCAAAGCGTGGGACAAGAACGCGACCCGTAAAGCCGCGGCTCCATCGCTGGCGTTTTGGAGGAAGGTCGGCCATCGGAGCCGGATCTACACTGCTGTCGGAATTCGCGAGCAGGCGCAGTTCGGCACCCATCTTTGCGTAGACGAAAAGTCGCTCCCTGCACGCTGCACAATTCCCAATGTGCTCGGCCGCATCTCCCGGCACGCTTTCACCGTCATACAAGGCTGACACAAAAGGCTGTGCGTCTTGGCAGTTCATAAATCCTCCGAGTTTCCCTCCGCATCCCAGACTCGGCGCAATTGCTCTCTGGCCGCGAAGAGACGTGACCTTACCGTCCCCACCGGAATGGCAAGCATCTCCGCCAGTTCCTTGTAGGAGTAACCTTCCACCTCACGCAGCCAGAGCACAGTGCGCTTTTCGGGATCAACCTTTTCGAGCGCATCCGCCAGGAGCAAGAACAAATTATGTTGCCGGTCCGGGCGAACAGGCTGTTGCGCAATCTCAGAAGGCCGTCTCCGCCACCAGTCCGCAGCGCGCCTGGCGGCAATTCCGAACAGGTAAGCCCGGAGCGAGCCGCGCTCAGGGTCAAACCCATTGGGGTGCTGCCAAAGCTGCAGGAAAGCCTCCTGTGTGACGTCTTCCGCTGCTTTCGGATCGCCGAGCGAACGCCGAAGAAACTTCTGCAGGGCCGCAGCGTGTTCCTGATAAAAACGCTCAAACGCTCCACGGTCTCCGGCGTGCAACCAATTCCGCGATGTCGAGTCTTCCCGAGTCGGGTTCATCGCTTCTCTATTATGGTATTCGTTTTGGATGTACAAAAAGTTCGGAATGAGGTTTAAGAGTTCTGCAAGGCGTGCCAGGGCAGAGACCTTCAAGTGCACCCCAGCGCACTCTGTTTGATGAGGGACTTTTAGTCTTTAGAACGTAGGAGAGTCGGAACCAAATGCAGTGGCCGCGAGTTCCGCCCCTGCAAAAAAGATGTGCTACTGTGCGATCGGATCGTCTGAGATCAGCATTTCCGCCGCCTGCCGTAAACGTTTCTGAAGATCTTCCAGGCTGTCTGAAATCGTCTTGCGCTGTATTTCCAGCCCGGCCTGGGTAATGTCAGCAAGCTGCTGCCGGAAGGATTCCAGGGAATAGTTCACGGTGGATTCGAAGCCCGATTTTGTTTCCTCCTGCTGCTTCTTCATAAGTGAGGCCGCGTTATCCACCTTTTCTGAAAGCTCCTGCGCCAGGTTCTCAGACGCGCTGCGAACCACTGCCGCCGCCTGGGCGCCCGCCTCGCCGGCGTCCTTCTGAATGCGTTGCATCAAATTGCGGTACTCTTCCTCTGAAACTTCGCGCAGGCGTGTTTCGAATTGTTCGATGGCTTTGTCTTGCGATTTCCCGATACCCGCGCCGGCCGCTTCAAGCTTCTCTTCGGTAAGTTGCAGGATGCGCGGTTCCATCTCTCCCACGGCTTCCTGAACCATCGATGAGATTTGCTCTCTGGAGTCTGAGAGGAATTTCTCTCTAAAGCCGCTGAGGTCCTGACCCTCCCCGCCAAGCATCTCCGTCACGCGCGCCACACCCTGCTCGACAGACTCGTGCACCGACCGGCTTGCTTCCTGGATCTGCTGAAGGGCCCCGTCAGTCCTTTGTTGCAGCTGCTGCAGGGAGGATTCCATGGCACTGGCCACGGACCGCTCCATTCGCGCCGAGATTTCAGGACCAGTTGTCGCTTCCATTTCCGAACTCAACACCTCCATCCGGCGGATGAAGTCCTGCGCCATCTTGTCCTGCTCCTGCTGCAGTTTGTCCAGCAATGCGCCAGTCGATTCATCCAGGTGCGGCTGGACCTGGCCTAGAGCACTGTCTACGTGTTCCCGGATCCGGCCCTCAAAGTTCTTCGCCGCTTCGTCGGCCACCCCATTCAGCCGCTCTGTGGAGAACTTCGTCACCGCATCGAGGTTTCGCTCACACACCTGCTGTGCGGCCTGATCGAGGGCATTGATCTGGTTTTGGACCGTATCCGCCGTCCCCTTGAACCGCTCCTCGACCAGCTTCTCCTGTTCAGCCATCAATTCCTGAATTTTCTGCTGGAAGCTGCCCGTCAGCAGGGCCGTTGCTTCCTCTACGTGCGGTTCCAGCAACTTTTCGATCTGCAACGGGATGGGAGTTCCGGTTCCTTTACAGGTCAACCACACCCACCGGGCAAATTCGTCTGTCTGGGCCCGAACCAGCTCCGCAACACGTTCCTGGCTCTGCCTCGCGACACTGATCTCAAACTGTTTAGGTTCGATCTCTTCGTGCAGCTTGTCCCGGTACCCATCGACGACCTTTTCAATCCGGCTTTCCATCTCAGTCTGGATAACCTCCAGAGCCGCACGCGCCTGAAGTTCCGCCTGTTGGGACATCTGGGAAACCGCCTTTACGGAAAAGGCCTCGAGGTCGTTGCGAATTCGGTCCTTTAATGTCGTGAAATCCGTTCGCGATGTCGAACCTTCTTCGCCTTTGGGCGTGGTTTCTGGCAGGTCTACACCGGAAAAGTGTGAAATGGCCTGCAACGCTTCCTTAAGCGTGTGCTCGACGCGCTCGATATCCGATTTCCAAGGGCGCTCGGTTTCTTCAGGCTGATCGGGACGCTTGTTGGGGAGTTTGGCACCACCGCGGATGGCACGGAGTTCGTCAGCTAAAGACAATGATCCCTTCATTTGTTATTGTCGCCACTGGCCATGTGCGGTGGATCCAGTTTGCCTGTTAATGCGGGATTGGAGACATCGCGCCATGGTGACCGAGCGGCTCCTCCTTCTCGGGAATTTGGCCTTCACGTATCAGCCTGACCAGAACTGCCAGTCCACTCTGGCGCTTAGTGGGAAAGGACAGTCCTGGGCCGCTCTAACCTTCAAGAACAATCGGGTTTGCCTTTCCGCCGCCTTAATGGGTGACGAGTAATGGAACCCTGCAAAATCCCGATAGCCTCACGCCCCCGACCGAATTTCCCAACTTGCCCCGGAGGGAAAACGGGAGCGACGTTCAAAAGCATGCCAGACCAGTAAAAGCTGTCAAAGTCAAGGAGATAGAACAGTTAACCGATCGAGCATCCACAATAGAATCACCCAACTTTTCGTCGATGGTCAATCAGGTAAAGACCTGATACCTATGATATATATATATTAATTCAATCGTAAATGCAATATTTTCGTCTCAAGTATGATCGCGATCACCGGGCCTTCAGTAGTCTTGGAGGGCAATGCGCTCTCGCCACCACACATCTTGAAAATTCCATTTAGTTTCACGAAAAACTGGTAGCGCTGGTGTATGATTGTCGAACGCTCAGACAAGCCGGATGGGCAAGCCGCTCATCAAACAACAAGAGGCACTGGAAAACAGTGCTGAACGGAGGATGAAGTTGAAACGGATCAGGATGATCGCAGTCAGTTTTCTGGTTGCAGCCGGCATTACGGCCGGAGCGGTTTTATCGAAACTTTTAACGGCGTCACCGCGTCCCCAGGAGGTCGATCCGCAGGAAGCGGCAGACCTGGCGGCACTGGCCAAGGTGGGGCCGATTGATACGCACGCTCACGTCTTTGTGGATTCCGCGGTTTATTATCAGATGATGAAGGACCTTAACCTGCACATCGTGGACATCTGTGTGGTGGGCCGGGCAAACCTGCCACCCAGCCAGTCTGCCGAGGCTCAATTCAAGAGAGCGATGACGGTCCATCACGGTTCAAACGGCCGCGCAGGTGTTTGCACCACTTTCAATCCTTACTCATTCCGTGAAAAGAATTTTGACGAGGACGCGATTAAACAACTGAATGGAGACTTCGCCGCCGGGGCCATAGCGGTGAAAATATGGAAGAACATGGGAATGGACTTGAAGTTCCCATCCGGCAAGTATGTGATGCCCGACGACCCGGTGTTTGAACCCATCTACAAAGACATCGTTGCACACGACAAGACGATGATTGCTCACCTCGCTGAACCCGATAGCTGCTGGATGTCATTTGAGCAGATGGGGCCGCACAACCCGGACTACAACTACTACAAGCACAACCCCTACTGGCACATGTACGGCAAGCCGGGCGCACCGTCGAAGGCCGATATCCTGAAGGCGCGGGACCATCTGCTGGAGATGAATCCGAAATTGCGCGTGGTGGGAGCTCACCTGGGCAGCATGGAAACTGACGTCGACGAAATTGCCAAGAGATTTGACCGCTACCCGAATTTCAACGTGGACACTGCCGCGCGCATCGTTTACCTGATGAAGCAGCCGCGCGAAAAAGTGCGGGCTTTCCTGATTAAATACCAGGACCGAATCTGCTACGGAACGGACGGCGGCATTCGGCAGCCCAAAGGGGTCGACGAAATCATCAAACACTGGAAATATCAATACGCCCTGAGCTGGAAATATTTCGCGACCGACGAGACGTTTGAATACCGGGGAGTTAAAACGCAGGGGCTGAAACTGCCCATGAGCGTTGTTCGCAAAATTTATCACGGAAACGCCGCCCGGTTGTTCCCTGGCCTGATCCAATAGCCAGACCGGCAGAAGGACCACACAACAAAGGATCTGCTGTAATTACTAAGAAGGGCGCAGCAGGTCCTTTGTTGCATCCGGGATGACAATCTGATTTTCAGGAAGAAAGTTGAAGGTGACTCCCCGTCGCGGAAAGCAGTAGTGACATAGCACCTTCCGAAACGGGGAGTGGATTAATATTCCGTGCGGTTTGAACAATAGGGCACAGCCAGCTTAGCAATGTCCTGTCGTTGAGAGCATCCCGAAAACCTGCTCGGGTCAGTGCGAGACTACTCCGAAAGGGCTTTGCGGTTCGCCTTTGCCCATGCGCCATCGGCTGGGACTTCCTTCATCGTATCTGTCCCGCATGGACATTTGCCTTCCTTCTTTGACATGGCCATGCAAGGGCAGGATTTTGTTCCCGCGCAAGCACAGACGTAGACGGTCTTTTTGGCCTTGGCATCCTGGGCCGCGCCTGGAAGAGCGCTTCCCACTTGTGTAAGTCCGAGGCACAGCGCCAGCGCCATACCCAATAAAACTGCTTTACTGGTGAAAGTGATTTTACCCCACATGAGTCCTGCCCTCCTTGAGCAAGAATTTTTACCCCGATTCGCCCATGCTAACCGCCATTGAAAAGCAAGTCAAGAGGATGGCAAGCAAGGTGCGGCCCAGACTTATAGGGCCTTTCCGCTTGGATCTGAGACATACCCACACTGCCAGGATCAATACCTTCGCAGAGTTTCGGTCTGCGTTAAGATGAATCCTATGGAGCTTCGAAGGCGCCTTACAGCACTGGTGCTGCTCGCAATGGCTAACACTTCGTGCGCCGCACAGGCCACACAATGCGAGTCAAAGGAGTTCGACTTTAAGACCTCCAGAAGAATGCTTGTGCAACAAGAGAGAGCGGAAAAGGGTGGGCACCAACCGTGGCGTAGCGATGCGAAGGCCGTGGCCAGATCAGGTGTGGCGCAATCAGACCGGAGCATGCTCCCCACCGAATTGGACGGCCTCCGGGTTCACATAGTTGTTGAGTCAAAGATGAAAACCATTTTCCTCTTCGAGTCTGGCGCCCGAAAGAAATCTTATCGCGTCACGGTACAGCGTTATCGCATTCATATGCCGGATTCCCACAAGCGGACAACTACGGTCTGGTGGACCACTAAAGTTGTCGTGACTGACTGCCACGTTCAGGCAGAGCCATTGAAGCCTACATCGCAACGACGAAATACCAAAGACTAGCCGCAGTACAACTTCTCGCTTCGTAACCCAGGGCCCCTGGTCTTTTGCGGCAACTTGCGATGAATGTTCTGCCCGGCACAGAAATGGCAACTGCAATGGCATTCGACGCTACAAAAGCAACATCTGAGGTGTTATGCTGTTCGGGCGAATAGCGGGTCCGCGAGGCGTCCAGGATGCCAGGCGGTCCGAATCGGCTGCGGAGGTCTAATCGATAATCCATGACCAGCACCACGAATGATAACGGCACGAAGTGGTTCTTTGGACTGATAGGTTTGCTCGTAGCACTATTGGCCGTGACCGGCGCCTGCACCCCCGGAAAACAGCCGGCGACTGAGACTGAAAGTCACCAAACTGGAATCAAAAGGAGCGTGTTTGGAACAATGCCCGACGGACAGGAAGTTCAACTCTATACGCTGACAAACAGTAACGGCATGCAGGTAACCATCACAAATTACGGCGCGAGGATTGTCTCGATCCTGGCGCCTGACCGGAACGGCAAGATGGCCGACGTGGTGCTCGGTTTCGACAACCTGCCGGACTACGTGAAATACAACACCTACTTCGGCGCTTTGGTCGGCCGCTACGCAAACAGGATCGGGGGCGCCAAATTCACCCTAGACGGCAAAGTCTATCATCTGCCGGTTAACAACGGGCCCAACAGCCTGCACGGTGGCATCAAGGGTTTCGACAAGAGGTACTGGACGACGGAGGAAGTCCAGGGTGACGAACCGTCGCTGGTGATGACTTACTCGAGCAAGGACGGAGAGGAAGGCTACCCGGGCAACATGCAGGCAAAGGTCGTCTACACACTGGCGAAAGACAACTCCCTGAAGATCGACTACAGTGCGACGACCGACAAGGACACCGTCATTAACCTGACCAACCACTCCTACTTCAACCTCGCCGGCCAGGGCAATGGTGACATCCTGAAGCAGGTGTTGATGATTAATTCCAGCAGGATTACGCCTGTTGACGCCAACCAGATTCCAACCGGAAAGATTATGGACGTCACCGGCACTCCATTTGACTTCCGCAAGCCTACACCCATCGGAGCACGCATCAACGAGGACAACCCGCAACTGAAGATCGGCAAGGGGTACGACATTAATTACATCCTTGACCGCAAAGGTCCGGGACTGGAATTGGCGGCGCGCGCCTATGATCCGGAATCGGGGCGCGGACTGGAGGTATATACCACGGAGCCAGGCGTACAGCTATACAGCGGCAACTTCCTCGACGGATCAATCCACGGAAAAGGGGGCAGAGCGTATGGCAGCCGATCGGCGTTCTGCCTGGAGACTCAACACTATCCGGATTCGCCAAATCACCCGGATTTCCCGACAACCGAACTTAAGCCGGGACAGGCCTTTAGCCAGGCCACTGTCTTTAAGTTCACAACAACCAGCGAATAATAGTGAAAAGCGCCTCTCGACCATTTAGGGGCAAAGAACGCACCGCTGAAGCCCGGCCGGGTCTCTCCAATGACTCGGCCGCGCCTCCTGGCTGTTGTCCAGCTTGGAATCTCCGGTAATTGCGCCCGCCAAACAATTGATATCAAAGCAGATGTACCTGTGCCTCGCCTCTCCGAGCGTGCAACCTTCAGGTCTTTACCCTTACTGAAAGATTTTGCAAAACTCCAGTTAACCTCTACACCGTCTTTCCGTCTAATCTCCAGCGCTATGGTCCGATCATCTTTCCGGCAGGAAACCGAAGTGGGGTAAATCACAAAACAGGACACAAGCGCAGGAGGTATTCGAGAGATGAAGAAAGCTAATCTGTTTGTGATGTTGGTCGCATTGGGTGTTATTGCGTGGGCGGTCCCGGTTGCCAATGTACATGCCGTGAGTCACAGTGCCGTGCTGGCTGCGCAACAGGATGAGCCCGCGGAGCCTGCTGCGCAGGAAACTGAGGCCCAGACCTTCACGGGGCAGATCATGAACCACGATGGTAAGTACACCCTCCACGGCGAAGACGATGAGACTTATCAACTGGACGACCAGGAGAAGGCCAAGGGCTTCGATGGAAAGAATGTCAAAGTCACTGGCACCCTGGACGAGGAGAGTATGACGATTCATGTGAAGGAGATTGAGGAGGTTGAGACATAGGAGAGGCCAAGACAAAACAGGAGTAACCCGGGAGGCCAGCCGCTCAGCTGGCCTCTCTGTTTTTCAATGTGCAGTAAGTATTAGCGCCGTCGATCCTCCATTCCTTCCAGGCACACACAGCTGTGCGCGGCAATCCCTGCGTATGTTTGATGGAGAGCTTGCAGTCTCTTAATTACGCGACAGAAAGTGAGCGGTGCTCGCGGTGGGTGAAGACCTGAGCCAAGGCCTGGCTGAGAATCTGGGAAATTGTCTCCGCGTCAAATGGAGGAGAAATGAACCCGAACGCGCCATTATTAAGTGCGGTCCGGACCATTTCGGGGTCCTTCGAAGGCCCAACCAGGATTACACAAGTGGGAACCGCAGCGCCATCTGTGAGATTGACCAGGTCAATCCAGGTGCCGTCAGGAAGTTGGGTGTCTGTAAAGATCAGGTGAGGGTGGGTCTGCTCGAGCAGGAGATAAGCATCTGCGCAACCACTGACACTGAAGGTATCCACGCCCAGACGCCTGAGCACCGGCTTGAGCGCCTGACACGGCTCAGGGCGATTGTGGACCACCAGAGCAAACACTTTACGTTTCAAGGTATCCCCCTCACCGGCCCTCGAGGCCATAAATCCCTCAACCGGTGCCTTCCTCTATATTGACCAATGCGGGAGGCAGGACCTGGCCTGCGCCTAATCTGCGGTCTAGCAACCGTCTTCACGCAATGCCGTCGCCCCTACCTCTCGTCAGCCCTGCTTGTTTACTATTTTGAACACAATAGCGACAAAGTCCATCGGGTGAAGACCCGGATTTCGAAACGAACAATTCCTGAGAAAAAGTTAGCACATTGCACAGGTCAGGCCCGCACCAGTGAACAGCAAGCCAAACCAAACATGTTACTGGCGTCACACAATCCAGTGGCAGGCGTCACGGATTGCACTACTGGCTCCCCTTTAGCATCTAAGAAAGGAGAGTAAAGCAGAGTCTCTTGAACGGAGGAAAAGTCATGAGAAAGACCATACTTTCGCTAGTGGTAGCAATAGCGTTCTGCGCGAGCTTCCTGCCCGCGCAAGGCCGCGGTGGCAGCGGACAACGAGGCGGGTCTCAAGGCCAGCGAACCTCCATGGGCCAGGGACAGCGGCAGGGCGGGCAGATGGGCTCACCTGCGGGACAGGTAACCCGTCAGCAGGACCGCGACCGCATCCGGGCAACAGACCAGCAGCGTGACCGCCTTCGGACATGCGACCAGACGGCGGACCAGTTGCGTACACAGGCTCGCCAGATGGCGCGCGATGCTCGCGGTACACAATTCAACGCCGACCAGGCGCGGCAACAGCGCGATCAAATTCGTGAGCGACTCCAGACCATGCAGCAGGAACATGAGCAAATGATGACCGGACTTTCCACAGAACAAAGAGAGGCGTTGCAGAACCGCATCCAGAATATGGACCAGATCCGCGAGAGAGTGAACACGCAGCTTCAACAGGTGGACGCTGAACTGAACCAGAATACCCCGGACGCCAAACTTGTCCGCGAGCGGGCCCGTGACATGGAGCAATCCATGAAAGAGTGGCAGAAGCAGTATCGCAAAATGCAGAGCGAGATGGGCGCCGGCGCCTGAAGAAATGCGACGAAGGAGGAATAAGGATGAGAAGTTTCAATCGGCTATGTCTGGCAGCAGGCCTGACGCTCGTGAGCATGCTATTTCTCCCGTTTGCCTACACCCAACAGAGGCCCGGGTCCGGACAGCGGGCCAGAATGTACAATCCTGCAAATGAAACAACAGTTAAGGGCACCATTGAGGAAGTCAAAACCGTTACCGGGCGTCACGGGTGGAACGGTACCCATCTGACGCTGAAAACAGAAAACAAAACTTTCGATGTTCATCTTGGCCCGGCATCCTTTTTGAAAGAAAAAGGGTTCAGCTTTGCAAAGGGCGATGAGATCGAAGTGACGGGTGCAACAACCGAAGTTGCGGGTTCCGATGCCTTGATTGCGCGCGAAGTTAAGAAAGAGGACAAAACTCTTGCCCTGCGTGACCCCCAGGGAATTCCGAAATGGTCGCGCGGCTGGCGTCGCTGATCCGTTTGTGCTTGAGAAAATGGTGGGAGGGAGTGAACAACGGCCCTCCCACCTTCCTAATCACTTATCTAATATCATTTGACTTGAGTAAAAATCACTGCGGCACCACCCCCTGAGGCAAGGTGAAGGGGAAGAGTGTCATCTGGGGTAACTTGCTTTGAGATGATGCTAAGGTCCTTCGCATTCTGATTGGCGTTGGGACCGTCGGCGAAGATTTGTGCGTTCCACATGCCCGGTCCCAGAAAGCTGAGAGGAACGGCCAGGTCTCGAGACGTCCAGTTGGTCATACTGCCCAGGAACCATTCATTGCCGTGACGCCTCGCAATGGTGACGTATTCTGAAGGCTCGCCATTCAGCACGCGGGTGTCGTCCCAAACCGTCGGAGCTTTTTCGAGAAATTCAAATCCCGGTTGTCCAAGATAATCTTCAGGATAATCAGAGACCATCTCCAGCGGGCTCAGGTACACCACATACATGGCCAGTTGGTTGGCCCGCGTGCCCTGGCACATGGGCTGAATCTGGCGGGACTGGAACTGCTCGCGCGTCGCATTGTTAAAGCAACCGGGAGTGTAATCCATCGGCCCGGCAAGCATCCGCGTGAAAGGAATGGTCACCAGGTGTTCTGGCGTTTGGCGGCGGCTCCATTTGTTGTATTCCATTCCCATCACGCCTTCGCGAGTGAGGAGATTGGGATAGGTCCGCCGCAACCCCGCTGGCGGATATGCGCCATGAAAATCCACCGCCAAATGATGTTCAGCAGCAGCCTTAACGGTACGCCGATAGAAATTCACCATCTCCTGGTCGTTACGGTCCATATAGTCAATCTTCACACCCGCCACTCCCCATTCCTCGAATAGCGGAAATGCCTGGTTCATTTGCTTATTGACCGCCTTCCATTGCATCCAGAGCAGAATTCGCACGTTGCGTTGCTTTGCGTAGGCAAGAATTGCAGGCATATCAATTTCGGGCACGGTTCGGGTGATGTCGTCTTCTGGCGACCATCCGGCGTCAATCAACATATACGCAAAATGGGATTTCGAGGCGAAATCGATGTAGTGCTTCATCGTAGCCGTGTTCATGCCGGGTTTGAAATTGACTCCGCTCGCGTAGCTGCCAGACCACCAGTCCCAGGCGGCCTTGCCCGGCTTGATCCAGGAAGTATCTGTAAGTGCTGACGGGGGATTCAGATTCAGAATGAGGTTGTCCGACTCTATCAAGCCACCGGGTTCGGAGTTTACCAGCAGAACATGCCACGGCGTGGCCTTTGGCGTAGAAGCGATGACTGCTTGGTCGGAGTGCTCCGGCAGGGGCGACAGCTTGCTTATCAACGCGCCGGGAACACCCCGCACACCGCCAAGATACATGCCAGCGTAGTCGTCAAGATCTGCCTCAAGGATGGCTGCCCACGCTCCATCAGTCACGTGGACAAGCAATGGAATGCCGACAATCGACGTGGGCTTGATCTCATCCAGTCTGACTGGCTGGAACTCACTTTCGTAGCTTGTTGTATAGCTGCCAAGATTGAGCGCAAATGCAGAGGGGTTTCCGGGAAAGTAGAAGCCCGTGTCTTCTGATGACAGCGTGAATTTGTCCAACCCTTCCTGGCGCGGTAGAAAATAGCGAAAAGCAATCCCTGAATCGTAGGCACGAAAGATAAGATCCAGGCGGCGGCCCGGCGATTCACGCTCACGCAAAGAGACGGTGAGTTGATTGTAGTGGTCGCGCACGCTGCGAACTGCCCCAAAAGCGTTCGTCCAAGTGCTGTCATGCGCAGCGCGTTTGGAACCGGTGACTTCAAAGCCGTGGTCCAGCGCAGGCCGGCCGCTAAAGTCAAGTCCCAGCGGCGAGTCTTTAAGGATCGCCTTCCCATTGAAAGACACACGATAGTAGGCGCGCTCCCCAGGAAGATAAGGCTGCGCGTTCGACTTCAGTTCGAACGTAACAGAGAGGGTCCCGCCGGGAGAAGTTACGGTGAGAGGAGATGCTCCGAATCCGTTCAATGCCACCCACAGAGTCAAACAACTCCCGAGACAAAGCTGTTTGATGACACCATGAATTCCCTTCCCCATCGGATATCCTCCTCCTCGTCTAATTTCGCGTTATCACCCTGCAGAAAAGCGGTGGATATGTGCGCCCACAACAACTGCCTGCGGTGTGTCGCCGGCTTATGGCGAAAAAATCTTTTTCAGCCGCTCACGAACGCGCCGGTAATTCGGGAAAGCTTTTTCCGCTTCACGAAACGCGCGCGGATGAATGACTCGCCGGGAGCCGTGCCGCTCCAGTGGAATTCGAATATGCAGCATCTCATGAAAAACCAGATATTCGACAATTTCAAGCGGAATCAATTCCGAGTCCAGACTCTTGCTGATTGTGATGGAGTGATGGGCCGGGTCATAACGGCCGAGGATACTGCGCGAGGGGCGAGGGCTCCAGCCAATCCGGCAGGAGGAAAGCTCATCGTTGAAAAAACGGTGGTTCAGGCTCGCAAAAATCTCCGCAAGGTCATAATACCGGCCATGGGCGGGAAGCAACCGGACACGTCCTCGCGACCGGCGGGTCTCGTCCACTCGGCGGCGCACGGCAGGATCATAGATGTACGCCAGGTAACATTCCCGGGCTTCTTCCGAAGGCCGGCGGCGAAAAAGTTGCGTGAGGAGGATCTCTGCCAGCGCTTCGAGCACGATGGCCGGGGCCTCGCCAAGGATATCTGAAATGCGCACACGGGCACGATTTCCCCGCAGAGCAATGTTGCTGCGCAGGCTTGAGAAGGGGCGGTATTCAATATGGAAATCCGGCACGGCGCGCCTGATTCCCAGGCGGCGAAACACACGGGCAAACACGAACTCGGGAGACTCGGCGATGGGAAGCAGAAGTTGCCGGGACGCTGCAAAATGAGAACGAGTTTTGAAGGGGGACATCAGTTTCCGCCAGAATCGTCGGCTTTGTCGGTCTTGCGGCGCCGGTTTCTCATCTCTCGTTCTTTCTTGTTGAGCTTCTCCTGTTCTTTGCGTTCCTTCTTCAGTTCACGGGTTTCAGTCTTTGCGCTCTCCGCCATTTCCGGGAACTTCTTCTGCTGCGCCGCAAGGGCCTGGGTCGCGCCCTCAAGCGTGTCATTCATGTCGGTGATGGCATCACGAAGCGAATTCGAATAATCACCTGTGCCAGCTCCCGGCGAACTCTGCATGTGCCGCAACATCTCCAGCTGTTTGGGTCCCTCATCCAGAAGCACCCGCAGGCCCTTTCGCATGTCGCCGTCGTGATCAAACTGATACTGGATCCAATCTTTCAGCTCATTATCGATGGAAATATACTGGTTTAGCAGGTCATCGACGTTGTCCTGGCTGTCACCATTCGACTCGCTCGCGACTGCCATACGGCCCAAGCGGTCCTGTTGGAAGGACACAAAAACCTTGATGCGTTCGGAGGGATCCTGTGCGTCACGCAGCTTGTCCACCTCGACCGGAGTAAGGGAATCATGGTCCTGCGCAAGCAGATGCAGCGCGGCCGGGGCCAGGAATATGGCCAAACCGAACGCAAGATGCAGAGAATATCGTTTCATGTTTTCACAATCCAGAACTTCGCCGGCACCCAGCTCCTGGACGGCGTTGTCCGTTTACTTCTTTCCTTCGGGGGAAGACCGGCCGGGAAAATCGCTTCAAGCACCTGATTGTGAACCACGCTGATTTCCTTTGCGACTGTCTTTATGGATTCGTCCTCAGGATAGGGCACGTGATGACCCAGATCTTCAAGTGACCGGTCTTCCTCGCGTAGTGAGATCTCAAGCTCCTTATACGCTCCGAGATGCTTCCTGGTGCCACCTTCTGAGCCTTCCAGCGTGGCCCAGCACTCCCTGACATGATCAAGATATTCCTGGAGCAGGACCTTTCCTTCGGCAAAGTTCCGGTCGTGATAAGCCTCCTCGGCCTCTTTTAACTTCATCTTTGCGAGGCGAAGCTGAAGCCGGGACTTCTTGCCGGGATTCTGCTCTTGCTTGATCCTGGCAATCAGATTCTCTTCCTGGCCCTTATTCCGCCCCGGTGCACCATAAACAAAAGGCGGCCCAAGAACGGCGAGGCCAACCATGGCAACAACCAGGCGGAGACTTGGGATCATCACCGTTATTATAACGGTTCATGCAACAGGTTCCGAGTGAGTTTGCTCCCCTGTCAGTCAGGTGGGATGGACAACTAGGGTCTTAACCTCGGCCGGGAGGTACCTTCCCCATACAGTTCATTGAGGTATTCAGGCATGAGCGTCACTACCGGAAAAATAACTCGCCAGGAACTTCCCAGTGTAAGATTGCGGGCAAGCCGCAATGACTTCCGGTGAGCCCGCTGCGACGACTGCTCCGCCGGCTTCTCCGCCTTCCGGCCCGAGATCAATAATCCAATCCGCCGCTTTCAACACGTCAAGATTGTGTTCGATAATCAGCACTGTTGCGCCAAGATCAATCAACCGGCGGAATGCCGCCAGAAGCTTTGCGATGTCGTCAAAGTGAAGACCTGTGGTGGGCTCATCGAAAATGAAGAGCGGTTGAGAGGTAGCAGAGTGGGCCATGTGCGCAGCCAGTCGCACACGCTGCGCTTCACCTCCCGACAAAGTGGTGGCCGATTGACCAAGGCGCAGATAGCCGAGGCCAACCTCGTCCAGAACGTGGATTTTGTGGGCCACGGAGGGGGTGCCCGCAAAGAAAGTGAGCGCTTCCTTCACCGTCATCTGGAGAACTTCATGGATGTTCTTCCCTTTATAGCGCACGTCAAGGATCGCAGGTTTGAAGCGCATGCCGTGGCATTCCTCGCAGACCAGTTCAATGTCTGCAAGGAACTGCATTTCCACTGTCACGGTACCGTCGCCCTGGCATGTCTCGCACCGTCCACCGGGAATGTTGAAAGAGAAGTGTCCGGGACCAAAGTGGTGTTTCCTGGCCTCCGGCGTGGACGCAAAAGCTTCACGAATGCCGTCAAATGCCTTGATGTAGGTCACCGGATTTGACCGTGGCGTGCGGCCAAGCGGTGACTGGTCAACAAGAATAATGTCTGAAAACTTCTCGTCGCCTTCAATGGAATCCAGTTCGGCTTTGGGAGCAGAGTTTCCCCGCCGTGACATCATTGCGTTATATATAACATCGTGCACCAGGGTTGATTTGCCGGAACCCGACACTCCGCTGACACAGACCATGAGCCCATGAGGAATATCCACGTCAATCGATTTCAGATTGTGCTGCCTTGCACCGCGGATGCGCAACCACGCCTTGCCCGGCTTGCGCCGCTCAGGCGAAGTGGGTACGGTCAACTCGCCCGTCAGGTAGCATCCGGTGAGCGAATGGGAATCCTTGACAAGACCGTCATAATCACCCGCGTAGATAATGCGGCCGCCGTGCTCGCCTGCACCGGGACCAAGATCCAGAACCTTGTCGGCATTGCGGATCATTTCCGGGTCGTGCTCAACCACCAGGATGGTGTTTCCAATGTCCCGAAGATTTTTCAGAATGCCGATTAATCGATCGGTATCCCTGGAGTGAAGGCCGATGGACGGTTCGTCCAGGACATAGAGTGTGCCCACCAGGTTTGACCCCAAAGCCGTGGCAAGCTGAATGCGCTGAGACTCGCCGCCCGAGAGCGTAGAGGCAAGGCGGTCGAGTGTAAGGTATTCCAGACCAACCTTGTACAGAAAATCCAGCCGCGAGCGGATTTCTTCAAGAACTCTTTCAGCAACCTTGCTCTGCTCCTCGCTGAGGGTCAGATTGTCAAAGAAGTTGCGGGCCTGCTGGATGGACAACCTGCACACCTCGACGATGTTTCTCCCCTCAATGGAAATATCGAGGGCTTCACGCCGCAAACGGCCGCCGTGGCACTCTGAACACACTGCGTAGCCACGGTAACGGCTGAGGAAAACGCGGATGTGGAGTTTGTATTTCTTGCGCTCAAGATACTTGAAAAACCCTCGCACCCCTCCGAACTCATTATCGCCGTCCATGATCCATTCCCGATGTTCGGAGGCCAGTTGATAAAAAGGCACATTCAGCGGGATGCCTCTCGCACGCGCCGCCAATCTCATTTCCTGCTGAAGCGACCGGTAGCGGGGCTTGGTCCACGGTTCAATGGCGCCTTCGCCAAGCGTCTTCTTCTTGTCCGGAATCACCAGATCCGGGTCAAAATCAATTGTGTTGCCGAATCCCTGGCACCGCGGACACGCACCGGCGGGATTGTTGAAAGAGAAAAATGAAGGCTGCGGTTCAGGGAACACAATGCGGCACCGCTTGCATTCAAACCGCTCATTAAAGCTCAGCCATTCTGCCTTCTCATCAGATGTCCGAGGCAGCAGATCGATGACGACCTCTCCGGCCTCACGGTAGCAGATTTCCACAGAATCAATGAATCGCTGCCGAATGTCCGGATGCACCGCCAGCCGGTCGACCATGGCGTAAACGGGCTTATGGAAATCAATGTCAAGGAGCGACTCCGGTGTGGAGAATTCAAAAACCCGGTCATCCTGAAAAAGGCGATTGAACCCGCGCTGGCGCAGAAGGAACAGATGATGCTTGAGGGAATCGATGATGGTTGCGCCCTCAAATCCGGTGGGAGCATTGGGATCAGAGGAGGCTTTTCCTTTGCGCGACCGTCCGCGCGAGCCTGATTTCCGGCCCCGGGCAGTACTTTTTCCGGGCCCAGGCTCTGTAACGGGCGCCGGGTTCAGCCGGAAAAGGACGTAAAACCTGCGCCCTTCTTCAAAACCCAGAATCCGGTCGGCGATCCCATCCACGTGGTCCTTCTGAACCACCTGGCCGCACTGCGGACAAGTTGTCGTCCCAATTCGTGCAAATAGAAGGCGAAGATAATCATAGATTTCAGTTGAAGTGGCAACAGTTGAGCGGGGGTTGCGCGTCAGGTTTTTCTGCCGGATCGCAACGGCGGGGGCAATGCCCTCGATATCGTCAACGTCCGGCTTTTCCATCCGTTCCAGGAATTGCCGCGCATAGGCGGAAAGCGATTCCACGTAGCGCCGCTGCCCTTCCGCATAAAGAGTATCAAACGCCAGGCTCGATTTGCCTGAGCCGGAAAGTCCGGTCACCACCGTCAGCCGGTTATGGGGGATTTCGCAGTCCACCCCCTTAAGATTGTGTACACGCGCCCCCCGCACGACAATCGCACCATCGACTGACGCTCCGTCTTGCGGTCGCGGGTCAAGCACGCCGGCCGGGGAACCGTTCGGGACGCGTTCTCCACCTTGGGAGGTAGAGGTCTGCCCGGAAAGAGCAACAGCACTGTCCTTCGGCGCCTGTCTTTTCATCCTTCTCCCCGGAAACTTGCATGGCGCCCTCTGGTCCCAACGAGAGCCGCTGGAGGACACAGATGGCGACACCGCTGAACGCCCAAACTTTTAATTATAAGTCGGCAACGGCTTTTGGGGCAATGCAACCGGGGGACGGGTGGAGGATTTTCGGACGGTGGCAAAACGTATGCGTGAAACGACAACTCGGGGAGCGGTGGGACGTCGGCGGGAAATCGTAACGCGCAACTACTTGGAGCGCGCTTCCCACTTCGAGCGGAGCGCGTCATGGAGCCGCTCACGCACATTGCTGGGAAGCGGAAAGAGCTTGCCGTCACAATAGAGCTCGATCGTTTTCTTCGTCGTATCAAAGACAACCTGGCAGTGATGGCAGCACTTGAGATGGACTTGCAGCATGCGCTTCAGTTCGTCGTCCACGTTGCCGTCCAGATACCCCGTAATCTGTTGGAGTGCGTCTTTACAATTCACGAATGCTCAACCCCTTTTAAGAATCTTGCTTAACTCCTCGCGAAGGCGAAGTCGCGCCCGGAACAGGCGGGCTTTTACTGCACCTTCAGACAGGTTAAGCAATTCGGCTGTCTCCTCAGTGGATAGGCCTTCCACGTCTCTCAGGAAAAAAACTGTTCGAAAAGTCATAGGCAGGGAGCGTGCGGCGCTTTGCAGAATGGTTTCGAGTTCAGTCCGCTCCAGTTCCTGCTCCGGATTGGGACGCCAATCCGCAAAATCCCTTGGGATAACTTCCCCGTCTTCGTTTTCGGCGTCCTCCATCTGCACTTCTTTGCTGCTGCGGCGCTTCCGAAGCTTCATTAGTCCCTGATTGATGGCAATTCGCACGATCCAGGTATAGAAGCGGGAATCTTCTCGAAAATCTGCCAGGTGCTCAAATGCTTTCAGGAAAGTTTCCTGAAGCATGTCCTCGGCATCTTCAGGATTTCCCGTCAGGTTCAGGCCAAGGCGGTAGATCTTTTTTTCATAACGGTTAACCAGCTCCTCGAAGGCCTCATAACTGCCGGCCTTGGCCTCAGTCACCAGGACAGCTTCATCCTTTACAAGACCTGTATCAGGAGAGTTTGCCATTATGAATCCTGGATTCCTTTCGGAAGCATTCCCAGATTCAAGGCTATCATGGCTCATAGAACCTTGAGATGCTTTCGGGGAAAAAAAGATACCAGTGCCGTTAAGAATTGGCCGATTGAAGAGCTTCTAAGGCCCCTTTCGGGCGCGTAGTTGCGAATTCCGCCGCCCTCGGCCAGAATAGCAGAGCACCGCAAGCAACAACTCCTGACCCCGAGCTCGACCAGGTTACCGGGAGGCGAAGAGTCAGCAAGGAGCAACTGCATCACCTGTGTTAATACAACCGCAACAGCCATTCGACTTCGTTCGCACGCTGAAGTTCATCCTGAGTCCACCTGCGGCCTTGAACAGACGTGTCTTTGAACCGCTCATGGACCACTTTCAGGATGGCGAATACCGTCGCGCTATCAGAATCGACGGCCGGCCGGTCCTTTACGGGGTAGCAGAAGAACGGACGTTCGGCGAACCAGCATTGAAGGTCAGGGTAGTGAAAGGTTCGTCCGGCAGGAGCGTTCATCAACGTGTTCAGCAGGTAGTGTCACGGCAGTTTTCAACTGAACTTGACCTGACGCCGTTTCTCAAGATAGCCAGGAACGACAAAGTCCTCTCCAAGCTGGTTGACCGTTTTCTCGGCATGCGCATTCCGCAGGCCCCAACCGTATATGAGTGCGTGGTATGTGCCATCCTTGAACAGCAGGTCAATCTGACCTTTGCGCATCAGGTGAAAAGAGCACTGGTTGAAACCTATGGCGAGACCGTTGAGTTCAAAGGGCAGCATTACAGCGCCTTTCCAGAACCTCACACGCTGGCATCTGCGACCCCGGTAGACCTTCGGAAACTCCAGATTTCAGGACCCAAGGCACGTTACATTATTGGAATTTCCCGCGCTGTTGCCGACGGCCAGGTTGACCTGGAAGGGTTGCGCTCTGTGCCTTCCGAGGAGGCCCGCATCCGACTGGTGGAGCACAAAGGAATCGGTCCGTGGACAGCGGAGTATGTCTGCCTTCGGGCGCTGGGAAAACTGGATCATTTGCCATCAGCCGACGTCGGACTGCAAAAGGCCGTCCAGGCTTTCTACCGTCTCCGCAAGGTGCCTGCGCCTGCCCGCGTTGAGCAAATAGGCAGAAAATGGGCGGGTTGGCGAAGTTATGCCACTTTCTATCTCTGGCTGACCTACTGGGAACAGCCAGAATGGAAGGAGAGTTTACTGACAGAAATATATCCCGGGAACAGGACCCAAAGCTGATGAAAAGACAACATGCAGCCCTGACTGGCCCCTTGCTGAAAGAGGCACGCCGCGTGCTTGTGGAAATTTATCCGCCGCGAATCGCCCGCTGCCTCAAGCTGCTTTCCGATGAAGAAATCTGGTGGCGGCCCAATTCTGCGTCCAACAGTGTGGGCAACCTGGCTTTACACCTTCAGGGGAACGTGCGGCAGTGGATTATCTCCGGGCTGGGAGGGCAAGCCGACCGGCGCGACAGGGACCGTGAGTTTGCGGAAACAGGCCCCGTTCCCCGCCGCGTGCTTCTGGACGGATTGCGTAAGACCGTAAAGGAAGCCGATCGGGTCCTGGAAAACCTCAGACAACCAGACCTCCTGCGGAGGTATTCCATCCAGGGTTACCGCGTCACCGGGCTTCAGGCCGTATGCCATGTAGCAGAGCATTTCGCCTTTCACGCGGGCCAGATTATCTTTGTCACCAAGCTCAGACGAGGGAAAGATCTGAAGTTCACACGGCTCCCCGCGCAACAGAAGACAGTCAAAGGAAAATAGTTGCTGGCCAGGAAGTCTCTGAGTTCCAAATGCAAAGTTGAGGTAGGTTGAATTACCTTGGGGTTGCGGGGCTCGAGTTAGAATTGACGGACCCGGTTAGCCACCAGGACGACAGTCCCAGCTGGGATCTGAATTCCGTTCATGGTACTCCCGTTTACATTAAGATACATCTGGCCGCGGGCCAGCAAGGGCGTGGTGGGCGACAGGGTGCTTAAACCGCTGGCATTCTCAAAAACAGTCTGCCCGTCTGTCACCACCATGAAGGGATTGCTGGTCAGAAGACCATTGCATGGCGCCATCTGGAACACTCCGGTCTTGTTATCAGACCCGGGACTACCCATCAGCGATGAAAACAGTCCCTGTACGGACTGGAAGCGTGGATAAACAGAATTGGCCGTCACGGTAGTGATGCCACCAGACGCCTTGGAAAAAACCCCATGCACAACCACTTCCTGCCCTGGCACAATCGTGTTGACAGCAAAGTCAAGATTGCCGCTCGACGCCAGATTGAGCAGATCAGGGGAAATCAGGAGGGGATTGAATGTGGTGGATTGAGAAACGTAAACGGTAACCGCAGTGCTGTTGGGAATGTTCGTCGCGTCGGGCGGCTCGGTCTCACGCACCAGCATGTCAAATTGAATGACGTTCCCATTGGCATCTTTTGTCACGTCGAGAACGGGGCCCAGGTAAGCCAGAAGCTTCTCGCTCAGGGACTCACGGTCTTCCACCTGGATTCGTTTGGCCACCACGTTTCCGTTCTGGTCTATATATGCGTTGACTTCGACATAGTTGCCTGTGGTCAGTTGGTCAATTTCCGACACAGGAACACCGCAGGCCCCGTCCATACACAGGTCAGTGGTATCCGTCAGGTCTACGTTGAGGGCCGGTCCATTTCCTATCGCTGTTGCCGAATGGGTCTGCACCAGTAAACTACCGGTAAATCCAGCGCCGGGACTCGAACTGTTTAAAGACCGAATAAAACCGTAAATGCTGTCCATTTCTCCGAAGCCTGTGGTACCGGACGCCACCACGGGGAAGCCCGAAAAAACCCAATCGATGGTTCCGGTCAACTGCCCCTGGGAATCCACGTTCAGGGACTGTGGCAGGTCAAGATCAATCATGAGCGCACTGACTTTGCCGGAAGTAATCGTCAGTGCAGGCTGCAGGTTGATGGTCACGGAGTTCGAATTAATTGTAGGAGAAAATCTCTTGAAAGGGGGGCTCTGCGTGGCATCATAGGTGGACGCAGAGTTCACAATCACCTTCAGGATGATCTGATCGTAGCTGCCCGGCGGGATAGCCGTCAGGTTCGCAACGGTCATGATGTCGCGCAACGTGCTCATTTCAACTACAGGTGAAGTCGGCGAAGTATTCGTCGGCCAGACCGTCACCTGAGATGTTGAGGGTTTACCCGCTCTGTGCAAATTCATTCCAGTGAGGAATACACCGAAAGAGAGGACATCGCAGGAGGGGGTGTCACCAGCAAACGTGTATAGCGCTCCGCTGGTGTTTGCTGTCTGCTGCAGGTTGCTGGACGATGAACCTCCGCAGGCAATTGTCATCAATGTCGCCACGGACGCCAGCAGCAGACCGGCAGTCACCCTCCGCCAAGGAATTTGCTTGTTACAGTTCGCCGGCTCGACCTTAGAGGCAGATCCACGCCCCCAGAACCTGAATTTCAAGCCCATCAGTCCATACCCTATTGAATTTAAGATCGAATAGTCAGATGACAAAAACAATCCTCCGGGTTATCCATCACAATCTTGAATTCTTAAGTTCCAGGCGCCGGCACTATTGTCAGGAAACTGTCAGGCCCGCACCCAGGCCGGGACTTCCCTCTGCAAACGCAATCTCTGCCCGGGCCGAACCCGCTTACAAGCGGAAACACAACCTTGCGCCTTAGATGAAATCGGCTGTGGGATTAGGACCCCTGCGATGTTTTCGAAGGCGAACCTGCCAGCAGGCACTTATTCACGCTACACACGAAGTAGCGCTATGGGAAGCACCGACCATTACAGCAAACCACTGCTGATTCACTATGCTGAAATTCGGTAAACCAGCAGCATTCACGATCATAGCACAGTCACTTAACCGCTGGCATAGAAGTGAGCAGTGCCGTTTCAGGGCCGGCAGGTGTCTCCTGGCTCCTCGGGCAAGCCTGAGGTAGGGGGCAAAAAGTCCGCAGGTGCGATGGAGGGCTGATTTCTCGGCCCAGGCGAGACCGCAACGTCGTATAATCCTGCTTTGTACGGGAAATCCCTGGCGCTGAGGAATATCGAGTTCTTCAGGTGCAGCCTTGCGTTTTGCCGCCCGGGTACACCGGAGGAAACAGGCAGGCTGATTTCGTTCTCGCTACTGGAAACATAGACTCCTGCGGTAACACCGAACGCCGAACTGACTCTGGGCAAAAAACGGATAAAGGAGGCGGGAAGATAAATATGCCGCGGATAGGCGAATTGGGCTTTGTATCCCAACTCGCACTCGATGACCCTCCCCCAAAGGCTCACACTGCCAAGTGCAACCTCTACCGATATGCCAAGCAGCCTGTCACGCACCTTCATCGAGTAAGCAAAAGCCTCAAGAGGGTCTCTAAAGGCATAGATTCCGCATGAGCAGCAACGATCCAGAAGGCCGCGGCAATCTGCTCCAAGATCAAAGCTGTGTTCAGCCGAAAACCTCCTCCTGGGTGTCCATGGCGTTTCCAGGATCACGCTGCTGAAGGCCGGGCACGAATTAGAGCCGGACAAGGGCGTCCAAATTCTCCATGCGCGCCATCCCAGCAGGGGCTCAACGAAATCAGGAATCCCCTCCAGGCCCGCTTCAGAATGATCTGCCGGGTGGCATATCGACGGGCCGTTCCTCCGGCTTTTGAACCGGTTGAGAAGGTCCTGCAGGCTCATGCGGCACCTCCCTTGGAACAGGGTCTCTCAGGGGCTCCACAATCACAATCCTTTGGGGTTCGCCTATGTGTGTCATACCAGCCTTCCAGCCAGGTCATTGTCATACCGGCGGTCTAATCCCGCGCCAGTTGGGCAGCCAGCTTCACCTATATTGAACCAAATTGCCATAGGGAGGAAAGCATAGAGTTGATTCCTTCCGTTGCAGCCCCGAGGTACCTGCCTGGAAGAGACGGTGATTCGGGTATTTGGCTGAAAAAAAAATGTAAAACCCAGGTAAAGACCGAAACCCGTCCGTCGGCACAATCGTCTAAATTCAAGTAACGCCCGGAGTCACCAAAAATGCGTATTTGGAAAACTTACCTTAAATGGGTCGTTCCTTGTTTGGTTTTGGTACCAACATTGGCAGTGGCCCGGTCTTCGCCCCAGAATACCGCCAACGGGCAGAAGGTTCGGCCGATCGGTGTGGTAACGGAAGTCCAGCCCGGGCAACTGACTCTCCGCACGGATGCGGGCCCAAGTCTCACCGTCAGCCTGCCGGAGGATGTATCGGTCCTGCAAGTTCCACCTGGCGCGAAAAGCCTGAAGCAAGCCAACAAAATTACCGTAGGCGACGTCCATTTGGGCGACCGCGTCCTGATCCTCGGCCCAGTTTCTGAGGACCAGAAATCCGTCAGCGCCAAGACCGTACTCGTCATGAGCAAGACGGCGCTGGAGATAGCCCGGGATGCTGAGCGCCTTCAATGGGAAAAAAATGGTATTGCCGGTGTCGTCAAGGCCGTTGATCCGGCTGCGAAGGAAATCACCCTGGCCGTGCCCAACACACCACCCAAGCCGGGCAATCTTACCCACTCGGTGATTATCACGCTGGCGCCCAGCGCATCGCTTCTGCGATATGCGCCGGACTCAGTCAAGTTCAGTGACGCCAAACCAGCCCCTTTTGACCAAATCAAAGTTGATGACCAGATACGCGCACTGGGGACAAAGAGTGCTGACGGGACCCGCTTCACGGCCCGGAAGCTGGTTTCAGGTACCTTCCGAAACATCGGGGCGACCGTGATATCCGTCGACACAACACAGGGAACCATAACGATTAAGGATCTGGCAACGGGAACACCTGTTCTGGTCCGCACAAATGCCGAATCAAAACTGCATCAGTTGACTCCAGACGTGGCAAACACGATCGCCACATTCAACGCCGGATCTCCTGAAAAAGGGTCCGAGGGTCAGCAAGAAGGAAGCCAGGGAGGAGAAAGACCCCGCCGGGCAGGTTTCCAGGGCAACGGAAGGCCGGGCGGGCCTGGTGAAGGTGGAAGAAGCGGCATGCAGAGAGGACGCTCGGACAACTTCGAGCAGATGTTACAGCAAATGCCGGCTCTTTCGCTCAGTGAGCTTAAAGCCGGTGAGCCGCTCATTGTTGTGAGCACCGAAGGAGCCAAACCGGACCAGGTTACCGCTATTGCGGTGCTGAGCGGCGTCGAACCCATCCTCCGAGCGCGGCCGAAGGGCAGCAAAGAAGTTGCACTGGGGCCGTGGAATATGAGCGTGGGCGGAGGCGGCGGTGAGGAAGCAGGCGGCCAGGGTGGAGAGGGCGGCGGGAGTACTTCGGGACCGTAATCGAACTTCTCGGAAAGCCACCTACCATAATTGCAGGACAGTTCCAGCGGGAAGAAGAGTTGTGGAGGATTTTAAGATGATCGAATTGATTGAGAGACTCAAACGACCCTTTTGGGCATTGCTGGCGTCGATATGTTTTTCAGGTGCAGTCTTCGCACAGACCGGAAACGGCACCGTGAGCGGCCAGGTTACAGACCCATCCGGCGCCGCAATTCCTGCTGCGACCGTTACACTGACCGGCCCGAACAATGCAAAACAGGAGGCCCAGACGGACGAACAGGGGCGGTACGCCTTCCACAATCTTGCGCCCGGCGCGTATTCGGTGGAAATCAGCATCCAGGGCTTTTCTACGTTTTCAAAACCCGGCCTTGAGGTTGTCGCGGGCCATCCGCAGGTTGTGAACGCCCAACTGACTGTGACCATGGAAAAGCAGCAGGTCACTGTAGAAAGTGAAAGCGAGCAACTCAGCGTCAGCCCGGAAAACAACGTGGGCGCTATGGTCTTGAAGGGCGAGGCCCTCAAGTCTCTGTCCGATGATCCCGACGATCTGGCCACCGAACTTCAGCAGCTGGCAGGGCCTGCGGCAGGCCCCAACGGCGGCGAAATCTACATCGACGGATTCTCGGGAGGACAACTTCCCCCCAAGGAAGCCATTCTGGAAGTTCGCGTCAACCAGAATCCTTTCTCTGCGCAGTATGAAAGACTGGGTTACGGCCGGATCGATATTACGACCAAGCCGGGCTACCAGAAATTTCACGGACGGGCCTTTACGCACGGTAACGACTCGTCCTTTAACTCGCGGAATCCGTTCGTTCTTGATCCTCCGGGTTACCACTCCGTGATGTATGCCGGGAGTATCGGTGGCCCAATCAGTAAGAGGGCCTCGTTCTTTTTCAGTATATTCCGGCGCAGCAATGACAATACTTCCATTGTGAACGCATTCGTACCCAACACCACCAATGACGGGGTGGTGAGCTTCAACGAGGCGGTCCCCAGCCCCTCCTCGCGTTTGAACATCAGCCCCCGTGTTGACCTGCAGTTGACCAACAATAACGTAATGACCATTCGCTACCAGCGATGGTCGCGCAGCGACACCAACAATGGTATTGGGAATTTTTCGCTTCCTTCACAGGCGTTTGACTCCTCGGGCAGTGATCAGAGCGTCCAGATCGGCGATACGCAGGTGATCAGCGCCCGGACGGTAACCCAGACCCGCTTTCGGTACCGCCACTCGGAGAATAACCAGGCTGCGTTAATTTCGGATCCCTCCCTGAACGTCATCGGTGCTTTCAACGGTGGCGGGAGCAACCAGGGAATTGCCTTGAACTCGGGAGATCAGTATGAACTGCAGAGCCTGACTTCAATGACCTTCGGAAAACATGCTCTGACTTACGGTGGGCGTCTGCGGTATAACAACCAGGCGGTCAACACCACCAGCGGGTATAATGGCACCTTTACTTTCACCGGCATAAATCCCTACCTGATTTATCTACAGGGTCTCTCACAAGGACTTACGCCCGCGCAAATTATTGCCGCGGGCGGCGGCGCCAGCCAGTTCTCGATCACGGCTGGTAACCCGGTTGCCAACGTTAGCAGAACCGATTATGCATTCTACGGTGAGGATACGTGGCGAGCGCTGCCCAGCTTATCCGTCACCACGGGTTTGCGCCTTGAAGGTCAGAACCAGATTCAAGACCACTTTAATATCGCCCCCCGCATCGGTATCGCCTGGGGAATTGGCGGTGGCGGCAAGGCTCCCAAAACCGTGATTAGAGGAGGAGCCGGCATTTTCTATGACCGCTTTGATGTCGATAACATTCTCCAGGCCGAACAACTGAACGGCATCAACCAGCAAAGGTTCGTGGTCAACTCGCCTGACTTCTTTCCGGGGAGTATTCCTCCCGTCGATACGCTGACAGGTTCCGCGACCTTCCCCACCATCTACCAGATTTCCCCGATATACAAGACTCCTTACGTTATCGAGGGGGCTGTCGGGGTGGAGAGACAAGTCAATAAGAACATCAAAACTTCAGTAACCTATATCACAACGCACGGCATCCATCAGCTTCTCACCCGGAACATCAATGCCCCACTGCCAGGAACTTATGACGTCACCAATCCGTCCAGCGGAATCCGTCCTTTTGGTGACGTTGGCAACATCTATGAGTATGAATCGGCCGGCCTTTACAACGAGAACCAGCTGATCGCAAATTTCAACATTCGCATGGGTGCTGCAGTTTCGCTCTTTGGCTATTACACCCTGAGCTATGCCAACGCTAATGTTGTTCAGGGTGAGCACGGCGGTAGTTCCTTCCCAATGAACCAGTATGATCTCGCCCAGAGTTACGGCAACGCGCCATGGGTAACGCGCAACCGCTTTTTTGTGGGCGGCAACATCGGCATGCCGTTGGGGTTCAGCTTCAGCCCCTTCCTGGTGTTGACTTCCGGCCGCCCCTACAATGTCACCCTCGGCCAGGATTTGAACGGCGACTCGATTTTCAATGACCGGCCGGCCTACGCTCCGGGTGCGTGTGTTACCTGCACTCCACTGCTCGCGAGCTACTTCAACCCGAATCCGGCACTCGGAGATCCACTTATCCCTATTAATAACTACTTTGGTCCTGGACAATTCGCCATGAATGCCCGCTTGTCCAAGACATTCGGCTTTGGCAAAGAGGTAGAGGGCGGTGGCGGCGACGGCGGTGGCGGGCGCCGCGGCCACGGCCGCGGTGGGCTTGGTGGCCGAGGGCTGAGCAGCGGTGGAGGCGGTCCCCGATGGGGAGGTTCCAGCGACCGCCGTTATCAGATTGACGTGGGCATCATGGCCCACAACGTTTTCAACAAGGTCAATCTGGGAACACCAATCGGTAACCTGACATCGCAGGGTTTTGGTTATTCTAATTCGATCGCAGGAGGGTTCTTTGGAAACCAGTCTGCGAACCGCTCAATCGACCTTTTCATGAGCTTCAGATTCTAGCCGATTCGGGCTCCTTTGTTATGGGCCGGCCGGATGCTGAGAAACAAGCCCTTAGCGTCCGGCCAGGCGAAGCAAGTGTTGTCGAAAGCCTCGACCAATTTCCACTCCTCCACAGATGGCAATCTTGTCCATTCCATCCGGGCACAACCTTAATCCCACATCAACGTCCCAATGTTGAATGATTTCAAAGGGTTGTCACATCTGCGTGCCGAGGTATATAATTTTCATTTGTGAGAGCCCGAAATGAAGATTTTGATCTATGCCCTCCTGGGCCTCATCGTAAGCGGTCCAGTTGCATTCTCCGCGTCCGATTCCCAAAAAAGCAGTGAACCGACCGAGAGGGAAGCTGCCCCACTCAAACGCGCGACAGAAGAGTTCAAGGTCCTGACGGGCAAATGGGGATTGCGGCCTGAGAGTCCGCCTTCAGCGCGGAGGAACTTTGGCCCCAAAATGCGCTGGCACGGGCGTGTTTACGAATATTTTCGCAACGACTCTCTCGATGCCATCCCGCACGAGGTCAATCAAAACGGTGGAACAAAATCACCGCTGCATCGCAATCAGTTTGGATTCAACATCTCCGGACCGGTGCTGATTCCGCATCTGGTCAAGAATCCCCAGAACACTTTCTTCACCCTTTCTTACGAGGGCGTGCGCGAAACCATCTCGCGCGCGTCACTGCACACCATCCCCACCGCATCTCAGCGCAACGGGGACTTTTCAAAAACGGTAGATCAGGCAGGTAACCCGCTTGTTATCTATGACCTGCTGACAACGGCTCCCAATCCAGCGTATGACCCCTCTCTTCCAGTATCAACCAGTAATCTTCAATACCTTCGGTCGCCGTTCCCGGGGAACATCATCCCTTCTGACAGGCTGACACCGAATGTCCAGCAGGCTTTGTCGTATTATCCTTTGCCCAATGCGAGCGTCGGGCCATTCTTTGAAAACAACTACTTTGTCAACGCGCCGCAGTACGACACAGCTGACGGAATCATTGCCAGGGTCGATCAGTCCCTCGGCAGTCGGCAGCGTCTAAGTTTTCAGACAGCCATCTCGAACGGGTTCATTAGCGCTGCGAAATACTTTCCGAACTTTGCAAGTCCCACTGCTCCTGACCAGCATTATTCGCGGTGGCGGGCTGAAATCAGCTATGTCTTTACCGCTACCGCAAAGACCGTCAATGCAGTTCATTTGACTGCCGAATCTGATTCGGTGCAGGCCGGCAGCAGCGAACAAGCTCCCTTCCCCGTTTATCAGCTTATTGACACTTATCTTTCAATGGGTACGGGTTACCCCAATTCACACAACGTCCACAACACGGTTGAAATTCAGGATTCTGTTTCCACACAGCAGGGCAAACACTCGCTTCAACTGAGTTTCAGGGTTGATAAGTACCAGGTGAACTCGTTTACCCCGCAATACCCGACTGGGTATTTCCAGTTCTCAACGGGCTTGACGAGCCTGCCTGGTATCATCAACACGGGTGATTCATTTGCCAGCTTTCTCCTCGGTCTGCCGCAGTACGCAGAACGTACAGTAATCACTTCGCCTTCATATTTTCGCAATTCCTATCAATCGCTTTCGGGGGGAGACAAGTACCAGTTTTCAAAAACCCTTACGATGAGCCTTGACCTCAACTTCAAGAGGCACACTCCGCGGGTGGAAAAGTATGACCGCCAGAGCACTATCGATCCCATGGTGCTTGATCCGGCGACGCGCCTGCTTGGAGCTCTTGTCTTCGCCGGGCGCGACAGGATTCCACGAGGCTTGCGGCCATCCAGCGTCAATCTTGACTATACGCTGGGATTGGCATGGAACCCCGGTGGTGATTCCAAAACCGGGGTTCGCGCCTCCTATCGCCACTGGCATGGGCATATGCCGATCTATAACGGGCAGTGGGGCACACAGGGATTTAATGCCCGCCAGACATTTACCTCCACGAATAGCCAATTGGCTCCCGCAGTCAACCTGGTGGAAGGGATTCCTCCACTGGACACACCCCTGCCGAATCTCAGCCCCTCGGCGGCTGACAATACCGTTGCCGATTATGTTGATATGACCAGCCGGGTGCCTGTCTATCGGGCTGCATCACTTTCGGTCGAACGTCAGATGCCCTTCTCAATGGTTGTGACCGTGGGAACGGATTACAGCGCCGGAAGGGACCTCCTGGTCGGTGATGGTGCCACTACGCCCAACGCAATCAATCCCATTTACCTGAGCTATCGTGACAGGCTTAATGACGAAGCGTTTCGTCTCTTGTTGCAGCCTTATCCCCAATTCAAGGCTTTCGAACTCTACGGTCTTTACCCTGCGGGACGGTACCAGCGCAAGGCCGGATACGTCCAGGTACAAAAACGCGAGTCCTACGGCCTCTCGTTCTCCGCTACCTACGAGATCTCCAGCCAGTTCGACAATTATTCAGGGCCGTACGGGAACCAGGACTTGATCAACCTGAGCAATGACTGGGCGACCACGGCCTACAACACACCACAATACCTCCAGTTCAACTACACTTACGCCCTGCCCTTCGGCCCCGGAAAGCCGCTTCTGGACTTCGTCGGCTGGGGACGCCCGATCATCAGCGGCTGGTCCGTCAGTGGAATGGCGTTCTGGAATGATGGACGGCCCCTGGCACTACGCCCCCAATTCAACAATACGGGTAGCGTGCTTTCAACCCTCTTTGTGGATGTTGTACCCGGAGTGGACCCGCACGTTGCCGAACCCGGACCCTCGCATTGGTTCAATCCCGGCGCCTTCGGCCAACCAGCGGACTTTACATTGGGAGACGGACCGAGAACCATATCTGGTCTCCTGGGGCCAGGCAGCAACAGGGTAGACGTCAGCGTCGACAAGCGCATGCCGGTCGGCGGCACCTCCCTTGATTTCAACGTCACGGCGTTTAATTTTCTCAACCATGCGAATTGGAATTATCCCGATACGACAATAGGTCCGGCAAGCGCTCCGAATATCGACGCCGGAAGGATTATTGGTTCGCATGGCGGGCGTGTTATCCAACTGGGACTGATTTTGAGTTTCTGATGCTGAGAGTAATTCCTGTCTTCTTATTCATTATTGTCGCAGCAGCAGGGGCTGTCCTTGCCCAGGCGCAGACGATGGACCCTGCTTTCTCAATTCCCGCGTGGATTGACAAGGGTAAATGCACTGAGAATCCCACGTTTGACCCGACGTTAAATGGTAAGCCTGCGAAGGTGAAGAACGAGTTGGCTCCCACCAGTGATCAGGTCATCCTGATCGTCTTGGATCTCACGGGCGACCTTTCCCGCATCGACGAGGCGAAGCAGGCCGTGGTGACCAGCATCTCCAATCTCCCCAGGAACGTGTGGGTTGGTGTCCTGCGCGCGCAGGATGGATTGCACGTCCTGGCCGACCCCACCCCCGACCGCCAAGAGGTGATTGACATCATTCAGTCCCTCACCAGCAGTGGCACTCCAGGGTTGCTGGAGACGGTTCGCCCGACACTCACGCTGGCCGATTCCATGATTCGCAAGTCGCCTGTGCGCGTCTCGGTGCTTTACATTACGGACGGAAGCATCTATCGCTACCGGGAAGACTACACAGATCCCGTCATTAACCCCAGCGACAACCACGACCTAAGCCGGCGCTTTCGGGGCGTTCTGGTTAATGAGAAGATATCCAAACTGGAAAGGCATATCAGTTCTCTGGAGGCCCCGTTGTTCGTGGTTCACCTTCATTACCGGCAAAATCAGCTCGATTTAGCGTACCAGAATGGCCTTGATACCCTGGCAAGGGATACCGGCGGCGAGACTGTAATTTGTCGCTCTAACGCAGAGATTTCGCAGGCGGTCTCCCATATATTCGCCCGCATATCTGATGTCTGGGGGCTCATTCTGTCGGTTCCGCTAAAGACTCACAGAGAATTGCAGGTCGGTCTGAAAGCCTCCTGCGGAGGCCAGGATGTCCAACTTTCCTGGCGTCCTCACTTTCGGCCGAAAGAGGAGTAAGATAGTTAGGCATGCGACGCCTGCACATCGCGGTGGTGTCAGCCCTTGGGGTTGCGCTTGTGGCTGCGGGTGTCCTCATATTCCGCCAGTCCAGACAGCTTGCCGAAGTGCAGCAGCAAAGGGACACCGCACTCCAGTCGTTGCGCGAAAGCCAGGAGGCTCTTCGCCAGAGTGAGCTTCGCATCGCCGAGTCCTTGCAGGAAAGGCCGGTGCCTGAAAGCGACGGGAAAGCCGCCATCGCGAAGCGTGACGCCACGATTGAACAACTTACAAAAGACCTGAATGCGGCAAAGGCGGGCATCGCACAACTCCAGGAAAACCTTTCCAGTTCGAAGATTGAAAGCGCGCAGGCCGTCGAAACATCCAACCAGCGTCTTCAGGAAATGAAGACCGAGCTGCAAAGCCGTCTTGACAAACTGCAGCAACAGCTTGATTCAGCACAGACCGAGATCGAAAGTTCCCGCCGACACATCGCCGACCTTCAGAAGGCGAATGACCAACTGAGTGCCTCAAACACCGAAGGCTCTGCCCGTATGGCTGAACGCGAGCACATCCTGCTCAGCCTGCAGGACATTGACCGCCGACGGGAGTCATATCTCACATCCATCTCCGACCGCTATCGAAACCTCACCAACCAATTCCGGACCATGAGCGGCATGCTGGCATCCAACCGCGGACAGGATTCCAGCTCGTTCAGTGGTCCGGCTCTGGACATGATCCAGAACGCCATCTCCCTCACTGAAAACGACCTCCAACATCTCGGTGAGCTTAACGCCAAGGCCTATCGGCTTGAAAAACAACTGGCGAAAAAGTAACCTCTCCAGCAGACTGTTCAGCACCAGGGATGCACCTCGGGCGTGAACAGTCTTACAACCTGGAGATCTTACCTATCTCTTCTTATCAAAGCACTTATCCGGACTCAACAAATTCAGGTCTGAACACCGGCCTGGCTTTCTTGACGGCTCTGGGAGCTGGGCTTTATGATGATAGATTGCCCTTAGCTCGCGTTACGCGCCTGACAGGCAGTGTCTGCATGTTAAAGCAAATTACAGTCCGGGGAGCGCGCCAGCACAACCTCAGGAATATAGACGTCTCCATCCCACGTAACAGATTTACTGTGGTGACCGGGTTAAGCGGGTCAGGAAAATCAAGCCTGGCTTTTGACATCATCTACGCTGAAGGGCAGCGGCGTTACGCCCAGACGCTTTCTGCCTACGCCCGCCAGTTCCTGGACCAGTTGCAGCGTCCCGACGTTGACGCGGTTGAGGGGCTAAGCCCGGCCATTTCCATTGAGCAGAAAACCACCAGCCGCAGCCCACGGTCGACGGTCGGCACGATCACGGAAATTTACGATTATCTCCGCCTCCTATACGCCACGATTGGTGTACCCCATTGCCACCAGTGCGGAAGGCCCATTTCCCGCCAGACGACGGAGCAAATCGTGGCATCGATCATGGGGCTCCAGGGTGAAGGTCCGGGAGAGGATGGAAATCCGCGCATCATGATCCTTGCGCCCGTTGTGCGCGGGCGGAAAGGCGAGTTCCGCAATCTGTTCGAGCAACTTGAGCGCGAGGGATTCGTCCGGGTACGCGTTGATGGGCAGTTGCTCCAACTGGATGAGGAAATTCGCCTGGACCGCAGACGGAACCACACGATTGAAGTGCTGGTGGACCGGTTGCTGGTCAAACCAGGAATCGAAAGCCGGCTTTCGGCCTCAATCGAAACGGCCATGAAGCTGGCAAAGGGTATTGTTCAAGTCACCGTTGTGAATGGCGAGGAGCATCTTTATTCACAGGAGTGGGCCTGTGTCCACTGCGGCAGCAACATTCCGGCACTTGAACCGCGATCGTTTTCCTTCAACAGCCCTTACGGCGCCTGTGAGGCGTGCCGGGGGCTGGGGAGCCGGTTTACATTCGACCCCGCCAAAGTTGTAGTGGACTGGACACGGCCCCTGTTTGCTGGAGGGTTGGGCCCGGGCTCGGGATCACGTTTTCTTCAGCGGAGTCTGGCTCGTCTGGCCGAACAGGCTGGCTTTGACCTCCGCACCCCCTTTGAGAATTTTCCCGCCAGGATCCAGAACCTCATTCTCTACGGGAAGGGCCAACGAGGTTCGCGGCGCGGTGCAGGCTTCAAGGGAATCATCCCGCTCCTCGAGCGATGGTATAAGGAGACGGATTCCGAAAGTTACCACGAGTGGTTTGAGCGCTACACCTCCGCAATGCCTTGCCCGCAGTGCAATGGCAGGCGCCTGAGGCCCGAGAGCCTGGCCGTCAACGTTGCGAGACTTTCCATCGCGGACTTCACTGCCCTGCCTGTAAGTGAAGCGCAGAAAGCCGTTGGCCGCATCAAGCTCAACGCACGCGAAGAACTGCTGGCGCGGCGAATTCTGAATGAAATTGCCGCCCGGCTCGAATTCCTGAGTACGGTTGGGCTGGGGTATCTTAGCCTCGACAGGTCTGCGGCAACGCTTTCAAACGGCGAAAGCCAGCGGGTGCGTCTGGCCACGCAGATTGGTTCCAAGCTGCGAGACGTTCTTTACGTTCTGGATGAGCCGAGCATCGGCTTGCATCCTCGCGATAACCAGCGGCTGCTGGGGACTATCGAGCGGCTGCGGGACATGGGTAACACGGTCCTTGTGGTTGAGCACGATGAGGAGACCATCCGGCGTTCCGATTACGTCATTGACCTGGGCCCGGGTGCTGGCAAGCACGGAGGCGCACTGGTCGCCAGCGGCCCGCCACGAGAGGTTGCCGCCTGCGAAAGCTCTTTAACGGGCCAGTACCTTTCCGGCCGCCGGCATATCCCTGTCCCGGAAACAAGGCGCTCGCCGAACGGGAAGTCTCTCTCCGTGCTGGGAGCCCGCGCCAACAATCTGAAGAACATTGACGTCAAATTTCCGCTGGGTCTTCTAGTGGTGGTGACAGGGGTTTCCGGTTCGGGAAAATCAACTCTGGTGAACGACATCCTTTACAGGGCCCTGGCCAAAAAACTTTACCGGGCGATCGACGAACCCGGCCAGCATCGCAAAATGACCGGTGTTGAGCGGATCGACAAGGTGATCGTCATTGACCAGGCTCCGATCGGTCGCACTCCGCGCTCAAACCCGGCAACTTATTCCGGCGTCTTCACCCCAATTCGAGAGCTGTTCGCCATGCTGCCGGAATCGCGGGAGCGCGGATATCGTGCCGGCCGTTTCAGCTTCAACGTCAAGGGCGGAAGGTGTGAAGCCTGCCAGGGTGACGGTATGCGCCGCATTGAGATGAACTTCCTGCCCGACGTCTTTGTCACCTGCGAAGTCTGCAACGGACGCCGCTACAACGCCGAAACACTGGCCGTCAAATACAAGGGCTATTCGATTGCGGACCTGCTGGATACAACAGTCAGTGACGCATTGCCCGTGGTTGAAAACATTCCGCAAATCCGGCAGAAGTTACAAACTCTCGGAGACGTGGGGCTCGGATATATACACCTGGGCCAGGCCGCCACGACTCTTTCCGGTGGCGAGGCCCAGCGCATCAAGCTGGCCCGGGAGCTCAGCCGCCGCCAGACCGGGCGGACTCTCTACCTGCTGGATGAACCAACAACCGGTCTGCATTTCGACGACGTCAAGCAGTTGCTTGAAGTCCTGAATCGCTTGACAGATTTGGGCAACACCGTCATCATCATCGAGCATCACCTCGACGTTATCAAACAGGCTGATTGGATAATTGATCTGGGTCCCGAAGGCGGGGAGGCAGGCGGCCGCATCGTAGCTCAGGGAACGCCGGAGGAGGTCGCGTGTGTCAAAAATTCTTTTACGGGCCAGGCACTGGCCGCGGTCCTGAACCAGGAACCTCGGGCCGCATCCAGCACGGATACGCCGCGGTTAGATTTGTAGCAGTGTCCAGGCCGGGGTTGTGACCTGACTGGGCGATATGAATTCCTGATGCATATCAGGCTCAACGCGGGAAAACACTATGACCCTTCAATACGACACCGAGCACAACAATGCAATGAGCAACCTGGCAGACCAACCGCCAGCAGAGTTGAGCGTCAAACCGCTGCCCGAGCAATGGCGGATTCGTGACCTCCTGATTTTTCTTGTGGTTGGTTTTTTCACCCTGGTGGCCGCCAATGTCTTCGTGTTCGTCGGATATGCCTTCCTCCGGCCGCTGATGCAGTGGGAAATTCCCATCCAAAACTTGCAGACGAATGTAACTTTCGTCCTGACGCTACAACTGATCTGGTACATGCTTCTGCTGGCGTATATCTACTTTTTTATCACGTTCTACTACAGGATTTCTTTTTTGAGTGCCCTGAAGTGGAAGAGGCTGTCGGCCCACAGTACGGTGCGCTACCTGCTTGGGGGCACGGCTTTGTCGATGGTTGTAATGATCATTCCTCCTCTGCTGCCGGAGGGAAAGAGTTTCCCGCTCGAAAAGATGTTCAACTCCCCGGCGTCAGCCTATGCGATCGCGGCCTTTGCCGTCCTAGTTGCTCCTTTCATGGAGGAACTTCTGTTCCGGGGGCTGCTGTTCGCTTTCTTTGAGAAACACGGTGGCCTTACATTTGCCATCGTGGCCACCGCCATCCTGTTTGCAGGACTGCACATTCCGGAATACTGGGGAGCATGGAATAACGTCGTTATGATTCTGGTTGTGGGGGTGACTTTCTCGCTGGTGAGAGGCCTGACAGGGTCCCTTACTCCGAGTTTTGTCCTCCATCTAGCTTATAACGGGACTTTGATGCTCCTGCTCTTCCTCCAGACACAGCACTTCCATAAAATGCCGACGGGTTTCCTGATTTTCCGATAGACACTGGGGAGTTATAGTTGGATGGGCTGGGCAGGAGGGATTTCCTCCGGCGCAGTGCCAGTAAGCCTTGAACCCCCGGGTTTGCGTTGACCTACCCTTTCCTATATTGCTTAACGTCAATCCTGAGGCGTTTGATTTTCTGATTCAAGGTGGACAAGGGAATCCTGAACAGGTCGGCTGCTTCGGTCTGGCTCCAGTCTGTCCGGGAGAGCATGTCGAGGATTACTCTTCTTTCGAATTCTTCCACAATTTCAAACAGCGAGCGCCCGTCAACCTGCTCTGCGGACAAAGACTGTACTCCCTCGCGGCGTGTTTCGAACAACTGTTCAGGCAATGCTTCCGGCCCGACCAGGGGACCGGCGGCAAGGACTACAGCACGCTCGACAGCGTTCTCCAGCTCACGCACGTTGCCCGGCCAGTCGTGGTCCATCAGGAGTTTCATGGCCTCCGGAGAAAACTTCAGGCCCTCGCGCCCGTTTTCGCTGCAAAACTTAGCCAGAAAATGATCTATCAGAAGGGGGATGTCCTCTTTGCGCTCACGCAGCGGCGGCAGGTTCACACTGATAACATTGAGCCGGTAATAAAGGTCTTCGCGGAACTTATTGGCCTGGACCATCTGCTTCAGGTCCGAGTTGGTGGCGGCCAATATCCTGACATCCACCTTAATGCTTTCTGTCCCGCCAAGCCGCATGAACTCTCGTTCCTGAATCACGCGCAGCAGCTTCGCCTGCGTATCAACCCCGATGGTCCCGATCTCGTCAAAGAAGATGGTCCCCTGGTCGGCAACCTCAAACAGGCCCCTCTTCGTGGCAATCGCAGAAGTAAAGGCTCCTTTTACGTGCCCGAACAGCGTGCTTTCAAGCAGGTCCACGGGCATTGAACCGGTATTGACCGGAACGAAAGGCTTGTCTGCACGGGGGCTTGTGGCGTGGATGGTCTTGGCCACCAGCTCCTTTCCTGTCCCGCTTTCACCCGTGATCAACACCGTGGCACGGCTGGCCGCGACCTGGGTAATCAGGTCGTAGACTTTCTGCATCCGCTCGCTTTTGCCAACCACGTTGGGAAGGCCAAAACGCTTGAGTGCACGCCGCAGCAGAACGTTTTCCACCCGCAGGCGCGACCGGTCCAGCAGATTTCGGATTTCGAGCAGAAGCTTGTCATTGTCCCATGGTTTGGTAACGTAACTTTCGGCGCCCTCGCGGGAAGCCTGAAAGGCAACCTGGCTTGAATCGTAAGCGGTGATCATGATCACCGGGAGCTCGGGCGAGTCCCGCTTAATCGCCCGCAGCACGTCGATTCCGTTGGAGTCTGGAAGGCTGATGTCGAGCAGGACCAGGTCGAACGGTTCCTTACCCAGTTTTTCCAGCCCTGCTGCGGCAGTGGAAGCCGTCGCCGTCTGGTAGCCCTCGGTCCGCATCAACTCATCGAGACTCGCAAGAACGTCCGCCTCGTCATCAATGATAAGTATGGAACCTGTCTTAGAGGACATTGACCGGTTTCCTGGAGGCGGGGAATTCAAGCCGGAACGATGCTCCGCGGCCGACTGAACTGTCGACATAGATCTTTCCGGAGTGTTCACGGATGATGCCGTAACTCACCGCCAAACCAAGTCCCGTACCGCGGTTGGTCGCTTTAGTGGTAAAGAAGGGGTCAAAGATCTTGCGGAGATTTTCCGGGGAAATGCCCACGCCGTTGTCGCCCACTTCGACGCAGACCGTGGAATCAACGGTGCTGGTGGCCAACGTCAGATCTCCGCCATAAGGCATCGCGTCGCGGGCGTTCATAATCAGGTTCATGAAAACCTGCTGCAGCTTACCGGCATTTCCCTGAATGGTCGGGATGTTCGGATCGAGCTCCGTCTGGACGCTGATTTTGGCGGCACGCAACATGGGAGCCACCAGGGAAAGCGTTTCCTTGATGATCTTGTTCAGTTCCAGATCGACGCGTTCGCTTCCACTGACCCGCGAGAATTTGAGTAAATTATTGATGATTTCAGAGGCCCGGAACCCCTGCTTGACAACCCTATCCAGGATGGGCGAGTGAGGGTCATCCGCAGGCAGCTGACGCATCATCATCTGTAACTGGGATGTAATCACCGCCAGCGGTGTGTTGACCTCATGTGCAACGCCGGCCGCAAGCATGCCGATCGACGAAAGCTTTTCAGCCTGGACCAACTGGTCTTCCAGCTCAACACGCTCGGTGAGGTCAGTCATGATGAGCAGGCGGCCAATCACGTGGTCGTCCTTGCCCAGCAGTGGCACGGTCGAGAGGTTCACAATCAACCACTGTCCAGCAGCATTATTCAGGCGGAATTTGTAGAGATTCAACGAGCGATAGGGCTCGGAATGCCGGGGCAATTGCGCAATCAGCTCCGCCGGAAACACGTCGGTCAGCCGCTTTCCTTCAGCCTCGTCGCGTGGAATCCCGTATAGCTTCTCCATGGAAGAATTCCAGGACTCGATGCACTGTTCGGGGTTCCACGCCACAATCCCGGCATCAATGGATTCAATGATATTCTCGCTGAAGTCCTTGAGTGCCTGGTTTTCCAGAGCCTTGCGTTCGAGTGATTCGTAAAGGCGAGCACTCTCGAAAGCAATGGCGACGTACCTCGACACGGTCTGCAGCAGGTCAACGTCCTCGCTGGAGAGGAAATCGTCGTCCTCCGTTTTCCCCAGAGCCAGGTAGCCCAGAGTGTTACCTTTCACTCTCAACGGCAGGAAGTAGTGCAAACCGAGCTTTTCAATCGTCATCCGGGTAGAGACAGGCAAATCACCCGGATGTTTCACACTTTCAAAAAACAGGTAGCCTTTCCCCGTCTCAATATCCGCCGTATCGAGGAAACTCAGGTCGAGATCGCTGGCGAAAGTGAGGCCACGGGACTTGGCCAGATGAACCTTTCCTGTCGAAGACTTCAGGAACGCCGCCACGCGGTCCACACCCAGCGTTTCTGCGAGGCGCTCAACCGTCTGATCCAGGAGCGAGTCAACATGGACTTCGGACCCGAGGTCGCGCGCAAAATCCAGCAGCGTCCGCCGGTAGTCGTAACGCTCGCGGTTGAAGAACCGGTCCAGCCGCACCTGGATGCGCGTCACCATCGGCTGGAACAACAGTGCCGTTACCACAATCGCCAGTAACCATCCGCCCTGGCTGGTAATGAGGGCGCTGTTGCGGAAAAAGTCGGCAAACAGGAACACCAGCCCGAAGTAGAAACCGATAATCGCCGCGGTTGCCAGAGCGTAAGCAATTCCACGGCGGAAAATCATGTCAACGTCCATCAACCGGTAGCGAACTATCGCGTAGCCAAACGTCAGCGGCAGAATCACCAAAGAGAAGACAGACAGCTTCAGCCATTCCGCCGGAATGAGACCCATGCCCAGGAAGTATGGGACCGCGTAAAGAACGGCGAAAGGTATCACCGCAATTGCAGCTCCCCGGGTCACCCATTTCAGCTG
>DATLWV010000200.1:0-2367 GCA_035576145.1 Terriglobia bacterium | reverse complement strand
GTTGGGGGCTGTCGATTACCTCGAAAAACCACTCTCGGCCGTTGAAATTGTGCGCGCCGTGACAACACATCTTCAACCCAGGCACGCTGCAGCCTGAATCACTGCTGTCCAAGATAATGGATCCTCCGCCGTCTGGCCCCTAGAAAGAAAGGCTTTAGGACAGGGCGGATCGGTAAATTGAGGAGGAGGTTTCGGTTTCATAAGTTCGTTGCCTGTCCAAATCATGCCAGTGAAAGAAGAAGCTGTTGGGGGCCGGGGGCTATGGGCGGCGTGCCAAAAGGGTTATGCAGCCAATCGCGCAAATCCCGATAGGTAAACAGGTTCAGACGCAGCATGGTGGCGAGATTGGAGAGCGACCAGTTGGCTTGGGAGAGGTGATGGAGCCACTTCAGCAGGAGCATGGCAATCAAGGCTGTCCAAATCTGGATGTGGAGGGCGTTTTCCGTGGTGCCGACAAAGCTCTTGATTTTGAGGTTCTGTTTAAGCGCCTTGAAGAACAGCTCGATCTCCCAGCGGTCCTTGTAGATTTTAGCGATGGTCGTCGCTCCGAAGTCGAAATGGTTGGTCAAAAGCACGATCTCGCGCTCCTGGTCGGCATCCCAGACCGCGATGCGGCGCAAGCGGTGCTTGAAAGTTTGTCGAGCCATCTTGCTCGACAGCCGGATGACTTCGTCGGAACAGATGTTGCTGTTTTGCGGCAGGGGCCGGGACTCGACCACGGCGTAGGCAATGTGGTGCATCGGACGAGTGACAAAGAAGACGCCCCCAGCCATCCAGCGAGCGAAGAGGCGAAAGTCGTTATAGCCCCGATCGACGGCGACGATCGATCCCGGCGGCAGATCAAAATGACGGGCCATTCTCACGTCGCTGGCGCGGCCGGCGGTGAGCAGTACGTAGCGCGGCAAATAGTCGTCGTGGTCCAGGAGCACATGGGCTTTGACCCCGCCCTTGGCGCGGCGGAACTTCGCCCAGGGGAAGAGCGATAAGCAGAGGGAAACGGTGGTCGAGTCGAGTGAGAGCAGCTTGTTCTTGAAACGAAATTGGTGCTTGCGCGCACCCAGTTGTCCCTGCGTGCGGAAGCGCGCCAGGACCGTATAGAACAGTTCCTGGTAAAGCGCCGCCGGGCGATGTTCGTTGGCGTAGGACAGCGTCGACTTATTGGGGGCCTTGGCGATGCCCAGATGCACCAACTTGCCGAGGCAGCAGTTCAAGCCGTTGCAGATCTCGCGCAAGGAATCCGCATGGCCCAGTTGGCAGAACAACATCGAGACGAATTGGGTCCAGCAATCGAATCCCTTGGCGGCACGCTCGGCTTTATGCTTCTGGACCAAACTACCGAACTCCAAACGGGGAAAGTGATACAGCAGTTGATTGAACAGACTCGCGACTTGTACCATGGCTTGTGCCCTCCTCAACGGCCTTCAGAGATGTTTCAGCAACGTCATTCTGAAACAGCCGGTGCTGGAGGGCAACCATCGTGTTCCCGCAACACCTCAGAAACTTATTTTGGACACGAGTGATATATTCTTGCCTACATTTCCCTTGCCTACGTGGTGTCTTTTGTTATTCTTCCGTCGCTGTGGTAGGTGGGCCGAACGCGCGGCCTGCAAACGCAATCGGACTTTTTCGAAAGCCGCTACGGCAGCAAACTGCTGGCGGGGCTGGTGGCGGTTATCGGAGTGGTGTTCATTGTTCCCTATTTGCAACTGCAACTCAAAGGAATGGGCATCATTGTAGAAGTGGCGAGCTTCGGGGAAATCCACCGCACGCTGGCCATGATGATTGCAGGGGCGCTGGTGGCCGGCTTTGTCTTTACCAGCGGGGTTCACGCCGTTGCGAGGGTCAGCATCCTGAAAGATCTGCTGCTGCTCGGCGCCGCGGTGGTGATTGGCATTGCGGTTCCCTACCACTGGTTCGGCGGCATCGGCCCCATGTTCAGGGCGCTTGCACGCGCTCATCCTGCCCACCTCACCATGCCCGGCGCAACCAAATATATGGGACACGCCTGGTACGTCTCCACCGTGCTGCTTACCGGTCTGGGGGCATACATGTGGCCGCACCTCATCGGCAGCTGTTTCACCGCCAAGAGCGCCGATACGCTGCGGCGAAACGCCATCGTGATGCCGCTCTACACGCTGACATTGCCGTTCATCTTTTTTGCAGGTTTTGCCGCCGTGCTGATTGTCCCCGGGCTCACGGACGGCGACCTGTCACTCCTGACCGTGGTGCAGAAGACGTTTCCGCCGTGGTTCCTGGGGATTGTGGGCGGGGCTGGCGCCCTGACGGCCGTGGTTCCTTCCGCCATTCTCATTCTGACGGCAGCTGCATTGTTCGCAAAGAATTTCTATCGACCAATTATTGCGCCTT
>DATLWV010000199.1:0-10079 GCA_035576145.1 Terriglobia bacterium | reverse complement strand
CGAGCAATTTCCCCACCTCCTTTTGTACCTGAAGGACGTCGCGAGCTCAAACACCCAGTGGCGAGGGGTCTTTATCGTTGACCGCAGCCAGAGCAATGAAGTGAAAGTTACGTTAGCGGAATCGGGCCGCCTTGTCAACGACACCGCTTCCGGCCAGACGATGCTCTATCTTGAGAACGGCGCGACACACGAATTTGACCCCCAGCGCCGGCAACAATATACCGTGACCTCCTTTGACAATTGGGAAGTTCCCATCTCCGAACTCGGCGAAAAAACCGAGCAGCGCCTGACACCATCCATGCTCCCACCAGAGACGCTCCTGGCCGATCTGCGCACGCCGGGAGGCCGCCATGCAGCGATGGTGGAACTCAACTACCGTCTGGCGCTGCCGATTGCATGCTTTGTGCTGGCGCTGGTCGCGGTACCGATCGGACTTATCTCCCGCAAGGGAGGCAAAGCCTTTGGGCTGATGCTCAGCATCCTGCTGGTGTTCATTTACTACGTGCTAATGGCTTCCGGCCTGAACCTGGCAAAAGAGGGGCGCCTGAGCCCGCTTGTCGGATTATGGATGGCCAACGTTATTTTTGGAATTGCCGGACTCATCATGCTGCGCCAGACCAACAGGGTGAGAACGGGAGTGGATTCTCTTCACTCCGGGCTGGAGAAGATCGGCCGTGCCCTCGAACGTCTCCATGTGGGGGGCCGCAAGCAAGTTACGGAGCAAACCGAACTAAAGCGCGGGAAATTTGGAGGACGGGCCTTTCAAATTCTCGATCTCTACGTCTTTCGGAGCTGGCTGTTTTATCTGGGGATTTTGCTCGTCACATTTACCGGCATTTACATGATTTTTGACTTCTTCCAGCTGCTCGGGGACATCGTACGCCGCCAGATTTCGCCGGAACTGATTGCTGAATACTACTGCTATCTCACGCCCCAGATCATCTACCTGATGCTTCCCTTGAGCATTCTGGTCGCAACCCTCGTCAGCTTTGGATTATTGAGCAAGGCGAATGAAATCACGGCAATCAAGTCCGCCGGCATCAGCCTTTATCGAATCTCCGTCCCCATCCTTGTAGGGGCGGGTCTACTTAGCGGAGGCATGTTCCTGCTGGGCAATAACTATCTGCCGGAAACCAACCAGCAGCAAGACGCCCTTCGCAACCAGATTAAGGGCAAGCCGGCGCAGACGATGTACAGGCCTGACCGGCAATGGATTTCCGGTAACGCGGACAAGATATACAACTATCGCTTCTTCGACCCCGACCTGAACGTCTTTGCCAACCTCTCGGTTTTCGAAACCGACCCGAATTCGTTTCACCTGAGGCGGCGAATTTATGCCGACCGCGCTTTATGGGAGCCTCATCTTCACCGCTGGGTCCTGGAAAACGGCTGGACACGCGATTTTTCAGAAGGCCGTGTCACTGACTATCAGCCATTCGCGGTCCATACCTTCAACGAACTGGACGAATCCCCAGCTTACTTCAAGAAGGAAGTCAAGCCTTCTGAGCAGATGAGCGTAATCGAGTTGCGGCAGTATATCCAAAGCCTCAAACAGAGCGGGTTCGACGTGGTGCGGCTCTCAGTTGCTTTCTACCGGAAATTCTCATACCCGCTCATCGCCTTCGTCGTCACCCTGATAGCAATTCCATTTGCTTTCTCTACCGGCAGCCGCGGCGCCCTGGCCGGAATCGCCATCAGCATCGGCGTCGCCATCGTCTACTGGTCGGTTTCGAGCCTGTTTGAGGCGATGGGCAATCTGAGCCAGCTTCCCCCAGCCGTAGCGGCCTGGTCGCCTGATGTCTTATTCAGCCTGGCAGGAATCTACCTACTGATGAGGATCAAGACTTGAAGAATGGTTTTCTTCCGGTGAGGCTTCGCGCTGGCCGATCGTTGTCGGGGTAATCGAATGTCGACGCGTCGACATTGATGGCTAGCGCAGCAACACCTGCAATTCCGCTCCTCCTATTCCCGCCAATAATTAAAGTAATACCTTAGATAAACGCTGCGCCGGAAACTCTTCGATCGAAGCCGAGCGATGCACGGTTGTAGGCACGATAACTCTGGGGATTTTCCGGAAGGGTTGACGGGCGCGATCAAAGGTTCAGTGGTCCGCACCTTTCATGGAGGAGTAGTGCCACGGCCAATCGAATACCGGACTGACCGTGGCTGGTAAGTTTATGCGGTGGTGTAAACTTCCGCGGCAGCGCTCTCCTTCTCTGCTTCACGGAGAGCCGCCTGGGCGGCTGCCAGGCGGGCGATGGGTACACGGTAAGGGGAGCAGCTCACATAATTCAAGCCTGCGTCTGCGCAAACCTGGATTGATGACGGATCGCCACCATGCTCGCCGCAGATCCCCACCTTAAGATTTTCCCGAGTCTTACGACCTTCGGAAGTACCGATCTTCAGCAGCCGCCCGACCCTCTTCGGGTCCAGCACGGCGAAAGGATCGGCCGGCCAGATCTTCTGCTTCACGTAGGAATTGATGATCTTTCCGCAGTCGTCGCGCGAAAGCCCGAAGGTGGTTTGCGTCAGGTCATTGGTGCCGAAGCTGAAGAACTCCGCTTCGCCGGCGATTTCCCCGGCCGAGAGTGCCGCGGCAGGCAGCTCAATCATGGTTCCCACCAGATATTTCACCCGAACACCTTTCTTCGCAAAAACCTCCTTGGCAACGCGGTTGACAATTTCCTTTTGCAGGGCCAGTTCGCGTACCTCGCCAACCAGAGGAATCATGATTTCAGGCTTGGCCTCAATGCCGTGCTTCTTGCATTCGGTGGCCGCCTCGAAAATGGCCCGGGCCTGCATTTCCGTAATCTCCGGATACATGATGCCAAGACGGCATCCGCGAAGGCCCAGCATGGGATTGAATTCATGCAGTCCTTCAACTACGGCCAGCATTTCCTTCAACTGATTAAGTTTGGCGCCCTTCTTCCCTTTCGCTTCGAGGGTGGCGATTTCCACCATCAGCTCTTCGCGCTTGGGCAGAAATTCGTGGAGTGGCGGATCGAGCGTGCGAATGGTAACCGGCAGGCCGTCCATTGCCTTGAAGAGCCCCATAAAATCTTTCCGCTGCATGGGAAGGAGCTTGGCAAGCGCGGCGCGCCGCCCTTTCCGGTAGCGGGCTGCTTCCTTCTCGTCCGTCGTGTCCTTGCAGGCCATGATCATCCTCTGGACATGCGGGAGTCTGTCACTGGCAAAAAACATGTGCTCGGTCCGGCAAAGCCCGATGCCCTCCGCACCAAAGCGGCGGGCAACCTCAGCGTCCCGGGGAACGTCAGCGTTTGCCCTGACCCCTAGTCGGCGGACTTTGTCCGCCCAACTCATAAAGGTGGCGAAGTCGCCGCTCGACGGATCCGGCAGAAGCGTGGTTGTTTTGCCAAGGATCACTCTACCAGTTGAGCCGTCAAGTGAGATCCAGTCGCCTTCCTTGAGAGTCAGTTTGCCGATCCGCAACTGCTTCTTTTTCTCATCCACTTCGGCGGCGCCGCAACCGGCCACACAACACTTGCCCATACCGCGTGTGACTACCGCTGCGTGTGACGTCATGCCACCGCGCGAGGTCAGAATGCCGGCGGCAACTTCCATACCGTGGATGTCGTCCGGAACGGTTTCAGCTCGGACCAGGATCACTGGATAATGCTTCCCTTTTTCAACAGCGTCTTCCGCCGTAAAAACAATTCGTCCGACCGCTGCACCCGGTGAAGCGGGCAAGCCATTTGCAATCACCTTGAGAGACTTGGATTCATCAAGTATTGGATGAAGAAGTTGATTCAACTGATCCGGTTCAACCCTCATCAGCGCCTCGTTCCGTTTGATGATTTTTTCATCAACCAGGTCGACTGCGATCTTGACGGCTGCCTTGCCCGTTCGCTTTCCTGTACGGGTCTGGAGCATATAAAGCTTGCCTTCCTGGATGGTAAATTCAAAGTCCTGCACGTCCTTGTAATGGTGTTCCAGACGTGAAGTGATCTGCCGCAACTGGTCATAGACCTCGGGCATGATCTTCTGCAGTTCAACAATAGGAACTGGCGTCCTGATTCCGGCCACGACGTCCTCTCCCTGGGCGTTCATCAGGAATTCTCCATAAAACTTGTTTTCACCAGTTGCCGGGTTGCGCGTAAATCCCACGCCGGTCCCGGAAGTGTCGCCCATGTTTCCGAACACCATCGCCTGGACGTTTACGCCAGTCCCCAGGCCATCAGGAATCTTGTTCATCCGTCGGTAGGTGATGGCGCGGGGGTTGTTCCAGGAACGGAAGACCGCCTCGACAGCCATCTTGAGCTGTACGCGCGGATCCTGAGGGAAATCCTTGCCCGTTGCTTTCCGGATGACCTGTTTATAGCCCTCAATCACCTGTTTGAAATCGTCTGCCGAAAGCTGGGTATCCAGGGTGAACTTGTTCTTCTTTTTCTGGGCTGTAAGGATGTGCTCAAACCTGTCTTTGGGGATGTCGAGAACCACGTTCCCGAACATCTGGATAAAGCGCCGGTAACTGTCATATGCGAAGCGCGGATTGGCAGTTTTGCGGGCCACAGCCTCAACGGCCATGTCGTTCATTCCCAGATTGAGAATGGTATCCATCATTCCGGGCATTGAGAATTTGGCGCCGGACCGCACGGAAACCAGGAGCGGATTTTCCGCGTCGCCCAGCTTCTGGCTGAGAAGCGCTTCGAGCCGCTCGAGCGCCGATGCGGATTCTGAAGTTACCTGCTGAGGAAGACTGTTCCTACCCTCAAAGTAGGCACGGCACGCCGAAGTGGCAATCGTAAAGCCTGGAGGAACGGGCAGCCCGGCGTTGGTCATCTCGGCCAGCCCAGCTCCCTTGCCGCCCAGCACATCCTTCATGGTTCCGTGGCCGTCGGCTTTGCCGTTGCCAAAAAAGTAGACGAATTTTTCCATATTACCTGCTCTCCTTGTGATGAAATCTGCGCACGGCACGAGGCCGCGGAATACTGATGTCCCAACAAAGGCGTCGCTCGACATGGCAGACGGCCGGACAATGTTACAGATTTCTTGATTCGGCCGTTAAAGTCGACGCGCCGACAAAAGCTAAGGTAGTACTTTAAGTGCGCCAGTCCTGGTGAGGACCTTCGCACCTGACGTTGCGGACCCTACGAACCTCGGGTTTCAACCGCAATCTCCGAGAGTTCCGCCAAACTGGCAAACACGTCCCGGTTCAAATGAGTCAACAGCCGGAGTCGATTTTCCCTGACCGCTGCATCCTCAGCCATCACGAGGACCTTGTCAAAAAACAGGTCCACCTGCGGCCGGATACCAGCCATGGCGCGGAACGCCGCCCCGTACTCACCTGCTTTGTCCAGGCCCCCAAGAGCATTCATCAGGCCCTGGTATGCGGCGTATAAGGCTCGCTCCGGGCCCTCGCCCAGCAACTCCTGGTTAACGGGCGCTTCAGAACCCTTGAGGTCCAAGCCTGCGGACTTGGTCAGGATATTCCGGGTGCGTTTGGCGGCGGCAGCCAGCGCCAGGAAATCTTCGCTGTCACGAACCTGCTCGAGCGCCTGAGCACGGGCCAGTGCAGCAGCAGGAATGCCGGACCCCGCAGGGACGGCTGAACTCAAAACAGCGCGCACAGTGTCATACCGAATGCCCGCGAATTCGCGGAAATAGAACTCCATTCGCTCGCGCAGGAAGCTTTCAACGCGCCGGGCAAGGTCTTCTCCCTTGGCACCTGGAAGACTCCCCTCAGCAATGCCTATAGCCTGAGCCGTGGTTCGGGCCAGTTCTAGCGTGGGGAGCAATTCGACGGCGATCTTGATGATTCCGTTCCCTGCCCTTCGCAGACCAAACGGATCGCTTGACCCGGTTGGCTCGAGTCCCACAGCAAATCCCGAGACTACGCTGTCCAGCCTGTCCGCGAGCGCTACAATCGCGCCCACAGTGTTCCTGGGGCATTCATCCCCGACGTTCGCGGGCTTGTATTGATCATAGATCGCATCGGCAACAGCGTCGGGTTCGCCTTGCTCGCGAGAATAAAGCCCGCCGACGATGCCCTGGAGCTCCGTAAACTCCCGCACCATTTGTGTGGTCAGGTCGCACTTACACAAACGGACCGCCCGTGAAACGTAACTGCTGCTGGCAGAGTCGAGGGCCCCCTGCGCCTCCAGGTCCACGCAAATCCTGCGCGCAATCGCAGCCATGCGTTCAACCTTCGCGGCGTAACTTCCCATCTCGGCCTGATAGGTTACCTTTGCCAGCATTTCCTGCCGCGATTCCAGCGGAACTCGGAGGTCCGATTCCCAGAAGAACTCGGCATCGGCAAACCGGGCCGTCAAAACACGCTCGTGGCCTTCACGGATCAGTCCGGCGGAATCCTGGGCCATGTTCATGACAGTAACGAAACTTGGCTGAAGAACGCCCGATTTGTCCTCGACGGCGAAATATTTCTGGTGGTCTCGCATGACCGTTACCAGAATTTCCCGCGGCAGGTGGAGGAACCGCTTGTCAAAACCGCCAAGGATGGCATGGGGCCATTCGGTTGAATTGATGATCCATTCATGGAGGTCCTCATCGCGGACTGCCTGGAGGCCCCGATCCTTAAGTAACGCTTTAACCTCCGTCCGTATAATCTCGGAGCGTTTAGCAGGATCGATTTCAACAAGGTGCTCGCGGAGCTTAACTGCGAACTCCTCAAAGCTCCTGACTGGAATAGCCTTTGAACCGGCAACGCGATGGCCATAAGTTGCCTTCCCTGACGCCACGCCAGCAATCTCGAAAGGAATAATTCCGGCCCGCTCTCCTAGAATTGCCACTAACCAGCGGATGGGGCGAATGAACCTGGGGCCCGTCTTAGAAGTCCAGTACATGCTCTTAGGGAAACCGATACCCAGGATGATCCCGGGCAGCGCTTCGGCCAGAACTTCACGGGCAGAACGTCCCCGGACCCGCTTTCGCAGTCCAAGATAAAGCCCCTTGGACGTTTCAATCTTGAGCAGTTTAGTGACCTGAGTGGAGTTCTTTTCGGCAAAGCTTTCGGCGGCTCGAGTGGGCTTCCCCTGCTGGTCAAATGCCACTTTCACCGGTGGCCCGATGATCTCTTCCACTTCCTCGGGTTGCCTGGCGAGGATATGTGGAGCGCATGCAATGAGACGACGCGGAGTCGAATATGTACTGACTGGCTGCGCGTCATGCGGGACCAGTCGCAGATTCTGCAGGGCCTCGGTCAGCCGCTCTCCCAAATTTCGCTCTGCGCCTGCAAGGAAACGCGCAGGAATTTCCTCCACCCCTACCTCAATCAGCAGAGGTTCTGTGCGCAGTTTCTGTTCGGCCGTCATCTGGATTCAACCTCTGATGCGGGGTTGGATTGTTCGAGGTAAACCTGCGCAACCTCGGTTGCGATCTTCCGGATACGCGCGATCAGCGCCACGCGCTCCGTCACGCTGATAGCGCCCCGGGCGTCAAGAATATTGAACAGGTGCGAGCACTTCAGGCAGAATTCATACACCTTCCGAAGCGGGAACCGCGCAGGCCGGTTTTCCGGGTCAGAGGCAAAGTAGTCTTTCAGCAGCCTTGCCGCCTCGGCTTCGTAGATTTCAAAGAGGTCACGGGTCGATTCGGGTGAGGCAGACTCAAAATCGTAAAGGGAGAGTTCGAATTCCTCACGGTGCCTAAGGTCGTGGTATTTCACAGAGTTATTCCACTTAACCTCATACACGTTATTAACATTCTGGAGGAACGCCGCGATCCGTTCCAGGCCGTAGGTCAGTTCAACTGAGATGGGGTCAAGGTCCACTCCACCTGATTGCTGGAAGTAAGTGAACTGTGTGATCTCCAGGCCGTCCAGCATAACCTGCCAGCCGATTCCCCAGGCGCCCAGCGTAGGGGCTTCCCAGTTGTCTTCCTCAAACCGTATGTCGTGGTTGTGAAAATCAATTCCGATATCCTGTAGGCTGCGCAGGTAGATATCCTGGACATCCTCAGGTGGTGGTTTAAGAATCACCTGCAGCTGTGTATGCTTGATCAGGCGGTTCGGATTTTCGCCATACCGTCCGTCCGCAGGGCGCCTGGAAGGCTGCACGTACGCCACGCTCCAGGGTTCCGGCCCCAGGACGCGGAAGAATGTCTCCGGACACATAGTCCCTGCCCCAACTTCCAGATCGTAGGGCAATGCCACAACGGCGCCCTGCCTCGCCCAGAAGGTGGTGAGGCGGCTTAACATATCCTGAAACGTCAGGCCCTTCTCCTGTCGTCTTGCCGTTGAGTTGCGTTCCGCCATAGTTTCCTGCACAGTCAGAATTTTCCTGTTCTAAGCGCCCTTCGTCTAGATTTCATCCGCCAGCATAGCTCGCGTTGTCAGTTTCTTCTCAAGATGCGCTTCAATAATCTGCTCCAACAGCCGACGAAGTTCACGCGTCCCCGGAGGGGCGGGCCCATTTTCGATCCACTGCTCAATACGGGCTGCACGGAATGCCGGAATAAGGCTCAGTGCTCCTGCTGAGACCCTCTCCGTCGAACTGCCACTGCGGCACCGCGAGCATACGAGGGCCACCGCAACCGGGTCATAAAAGCCGTCTTCACCCTCAAACGGCCTCTGGCATGCCATACACCGGCTGAGATCAGGAAGGAACCCGCCAAGTCGCAACAGCCAATAGTCAAAAAACAGGAGCGGCCGGTTGACTTCGCCAAACCGCTTGAAAGCTCTCAATACAGCCAGCAACAGCCGGAAGACACGCTCGTTTACCTCGCGGTCCGGCAGGAAGCGCTCGGTTACTTCGGCCAGGTACTGCGCTGCAAGCTGAATGCGATAATCCCTCTGCATCTCAAAGAAGGATTCCACAATCTCCGCAGAACCTACCCGTTGCAGGTCCCGGTTCTCGCGGTCGTAAACCCAGACCCGAATATAACTGAGCGGTTCGAGCGCAGCCCCGTAACGGCCCCTGCGGCTCAAAGCTCCCTTGGCCACAGCACGCACGCGGCCCAGCTGCCGAGTCAACAGAGATGCAATCTTGTCAGCTTCCCCTAACCGGTGGGTCCTAAGGACGATAGCCTCTGTTTCGATAAGGGGCATTGCAGATTACTGTGTCGGCATTCCGGCAAATAATCTACGTTAGCACAACGCCATGATGTTCGAAAGGATATTTCACCTCACCACGGCCCACGCAATTTGAAGAAGTCCCTGACATCAAACGCGGACCGCATGAACTTATTTGAACTCGCTACCGCTTGATGCGATCCCGCATTTTGCGCGGATGGCACAAAGCCAATTGAGCCACCCCCACGAAGGGCTAACTCCTTACTAAACTCCGATTCCAAAGCAAAACCAGGCCGGCCCTGGAAGGGAACACTGTGACCATGAGTCCGCGCGGGGAGAGAAATGCAAGTTTTGAACCGGGACGGCGCAGGAACACTCTGGACTTCATTCCATCGGAACCTGTCTTTCACGCTGAAATTTCCGCAACTATCAGATAAAAATAGAGGTATTTTCAAAACAGATTATGTTAACAGGGTCGACCAGAGCGCTTTGCATTATCAGACACGGCCCTGAATCATTGCCATTATCTTAAGACGCTTGGTTGATAGGTGCCCCTCCTCCCCATCCTTCCGTTTCGCCCCTTTGGCCAGACCCTCCCTGCCCTGAATTCTTCGGCGCTGGTTCCAAGGATCGCCTGACGTGGGCCTCGCAACTTTACGGTTCAAAGCAACAGGGCGAGTCAAGAAACTCAAGGCACGTGTTATGGGAAGACGTTTGCACAGCAGTTGCGTTCCATCGCTTAGTCTGGGGCAGACACACCGCGATGAGTTTCCAGGTTGGACGCTCTGCGGTTACTGAAACAATTGTCTGATGTTCCAAGGGCACTCATGCAGATTCCACCTTTGTCTCGGCAAGGCGTAAACGCCGGACGCATTACGGGGTGCTGTAGTTCAGGCTGCCGCTCCCACTTGTTCGGACATCTATGGGATCATTTCTCCACCTATTAACCTGCTGAGCGCGCGTTTCAGGAGTTGACTTCGGCGTGCCATGCCCTTAGCATTATATTGATGGTGGTTTTGCTCTGGTATGGGGTGACAGGTTCATGTTGAGTTTTTCGTTTCTTCTGGTCTCTTCTTTCCCTGCCCTGTTGGCG
>DATLWV010000198.1:0-2425 GCA_035576145.1 Terriglobia bacterium | reverse complement strand
ACTGGAGTAATTGCGAAAAAATGCTGCATACTCGTGTCACGGCGGAACCTCCTCGGTTGGGATTATCGTTTCCACAAAACAACAACCTCAACTTATGGAGGATTCCGCCCCTATTTTCAAAACCTAATTTGGACAAACGTGGGTTTATCCCGCCACCCCGATCCGAATGTGTCGAGGTGAATTCGCCGCTACTGCCTGCGCCGTTTTTCTGACGACGAACACATCGAACCGCAGGCCACAAGGGCCTGCGCTACGGCCGCCGCGCCGCCCGCATGATTTCCTCTTGACATCGATATTCCACAGAGGTTATATTCCGTGTGTGGAATGGGAAGTCGAGTTCACGGATGGTTTTGAGGCGTGGTGGGATGGCCTTTCGGAGGATGAGCAGGAAGACATCAATGCCAAAGTGATTTTGCTCCAGCGCTTTGGCCCGGCGCTCCGGCGGCCGCACTCGGGCCCAATTGCTTCGTCGAGGCATCCCAACATGAAAGAGCTGATCGTCCAGCACGCAGGGCGCCCCTAACGGGTGCTTTATGCGTTTGACCCGCGGCGATGCGCCGTTCTGCTCATCGGCGGTGACAAGACAGGCGACGGCAGGTGGTATGAAAAAGTCGTTCCCATTGCGGACAAGCTCTACGATGAGCACCTGGCCGCATTGGAAAAGGGAGGATTGACCGATGGCTGAGAATTTCAAGCAACTCCAGGCAAAAATGTCGCCCGAAGCGCGCGCCCGCTCCCAGGCCAAGGCTGAAAAAATGATCGCGGGAATGGCCCTGGACGAGCTTCGGGAAGCTTTGAAACTGACGCAGGAATCTCTGGCTGAAAACCTGCATATCAATCAGGCGGCCGTCTCCAAAGTCGAGAAGCGGACCGACATGCTGATCAGCACTCTGAGGAAGATGATCGAAGCTATGGGCGGCGAACTGGAAATCCGGGCCATTCTGCCGGGCGGCGTTGTGCGCATCAATCAGTTTGAGGAAATTCGCGGGCACGCTCGGCGCAAGACAAAATCTGCAGCGGCATAAACGCGCCGGTTGCACGGTGTCGAGAAGGCGCAGAGTTCGAAGTTCTGCAGCCTTTCGTGGTCTTCGTGGCCGGCAGGGTTGTAGCGCAGAGTAGTTCTCTAACTGTGCGGCAATTAATTTATGAATGGAAGCCTGTAGCGCAAACCCTCCCGCGCGGCGCCTTGCCGAATTCGCGGATGTTCCAGGCGGCAATATTCAGGGTTTCGTCGAGCTTTGAAGACGGGATTCTTGCAGCGTCGATTCGCTTACAGAGACCTCACCCTCGGATGGCGCGACTACCACCCTGGTGGTGGCGAAGCCCGCCTTGAACCGGGGCAGAGGAGACTTCTGCTTCTGAAGCCTCGTCCACGGCTCGGTCTTTATTGCGCCCTTCCGGTTGGCATTCACGATGACGCGTTCATCGGCCTTGACCGTCACCGGGCCGGACCAGATTTTCTCACCCCACCACGTCACCGTCAGAAGGTAGGTCCCCGGGTTAACGAGCAGTTCCTGCTGAAAGATGAAGCTATTGTTAAACTCGTCGACATACCCGACAAAGGAGTCAGGGCCTTTCCCTTTCAGCAGAACCGCTGCATGTGAGGGTCCCTTAATTTGAATTCTTCCCCACGGGCCAGGCACCGGACCACCTTCAGGCCTCAGTGAGATGTCCAGTTTAGTGGTCTTTCCCGCCTCAAGATTAACCTTTCGAGATTCGGGTGCGAAGCCGTAGTTGCGAACGGTCACCTTGTACTCACCAGGATCGACCCAGATGGTACAGAACAAGCCGTCACAGCTGCCTTGTTTTAAGGCAGCGCCATCGAGGAAGACATAGGCCTGTCGTGGGCTGACGTGAATCTTGAGCCTCGCCTGCTTCTCCCGCGCGAATGCAGGGGCGGATGCAGCGAACAACGTTGCAAGCAAGACGCCTGTCGCCAGAACGAATTTGCGCCCCGGGGGCATCAGGAGGTAGTAAATTCCGGCAAAGGCCGTGGTGCCCCAGCCCAACAGCAGGATGAGGGTATAGACCGTGGTTCGAGGTATATTGGTGGTGGTGGCCAGGGCCAGGCCTATCGCCAGCACGGCAACCAGAGAAACCGCTGCAATTTGCCGAAATCTGATCCCGACGTCCATTTGTTCTCTCCCTCCACGATCCCAAACGTATTGTGTTGTCTTGCACTTGAACCAAAGAACTTGCAGCCCGAAACCCGTCTTTCACTCTGGTTATCGGAGAGAACGCTGAAGAACTTTAGTGTGAGCTTGACCAGGACTTCCGCGGGTGACGCATCTATGAAGGGGGCGGCGAGGTCAAGGGAAAAATGTTGGTGCTTTGTTTTGAGTGGCGGAGCGAGCAGGCCCCCTTACCCGAAGCTGGTGGGATGCGAGCGCAGCCACACTTCTCCCTTGGCGTTTGAACGCCGTTT
>DATLWV010000197.1:0-9527 GCA_035576145.1 Terriglobia bacterium | reverse complement strand
CGTGTAGTGGCCGATCTTGAAGGCTACCCGATTTTTGACGTTTTCGCGCAGCGGCCTGGCATCCGAATTGAACTCAAACCACGCCGTGACCCGGCTGCCACCATGCGCAACCCCTTCAGGTTCGAAACGTCCAGCCAGGGCACGCCGACGAAGCGCCCGGTCTTGGGATCAAACCAGGCGGTGACGACAGCCGCCAATCCGCTGACGGGCGCACCGGAGACCACCTTCTCAAACCTCGCGCTCATCGGCTTCATTGAAAAGAAGGACGCGGGAACGCAGGCGGTCATCTCTCATCAGTCCAAGGTTTTTCTGGTTTCCAAGGGTGACTCGTTCGAGAACACGTTTACCGTCCTTGCGATCTCAGCCAACGCAGTAGAAGTCCAGAATACGAATACCCAGGAGACCCGCTGGATTGCGTATACTCCCTGACGTTCCCGGCCGCAACCTCCACCCTGCATTGCTTCCGGAAGCTTGTGTAGTGCGTCAGAAATACCTGCTCTCGTAGCGCCCACCTTCAGGTGGGCAGGTGCCGAGCTAAAGCTCGGCGCTACGTGGGCATGGGGTCAATGCCTGAAGTAGTCCGGTTCATTCCCCGGCTTCCATTTGATGTTGCACCCGATGCCTGGCTTCTGGTCATCTGGAAGCGCCCGGCCTTCAAGAACGGCATCCATGGCTGACCGGAGATCGGACCCGTTGACGGGGCGCCCGTTGCCCGGACGGCTGTCATCCATCTGGCCCCGGTAGACCAGCCGGCCCTCACGGTCAAAAAGATAGAAGTCCGGGGTACAGGCTGCGCCGTAATCCTTTGCAACCTGCTGGCTTTCGTCATAAAGGTACGGAAAAGGAAATTCCATCTTCGTGCTCAATTCCGCCATTTTCTGCGGAGAGTCATCGGGATAATTACTCACGTCGTTGGAGCTGATTCCGACAATCCCGACGCCGCGCTGCTGATACTCCCGGGCAAGCTCGACGAATTGCGGAAGCACGTGCTTCACAAACGGGCAGTGATTGCACAGGAAGACAACCAGTAAAGCAGGCGCCTGCTTGTAATCATCCAGAGATACAACCTTGCCTTCCGTGTCAGGAAGGCTGAACGACGGCGCCAGGGTGCCCAAAGGAACCATCGTCGAAGGTGTATTAACCATCCAATCCTCCTTGATTGCGGGATAACGATTTCACCCACCATTGTTCTGCTGCTTGGAAAGAGTCTAACTGAACTTACCGAAGTGTATCAATATTGGACAGCCCATTCACCCGCCCGGCAACCCGGCTTGGATCCATCACGATGCGGTTCAAGTTTCTCCTGACTATGCCGAAAGTTAATGTATTGGAAGTCCTTTGCGGTGTGGGAATTGGAAACTCTATCCGTTATCAGTGGCAAAGTGTGAACGGAAAAGTGAGAGAAAGGTTGATTTGAGCTTTAAGTTGGAACCGGTGGTTATGAAGGAAGTGACACGGCCTTCGAAAAGATTCAACAAAGGGGAGAGCGCGGGCATCGCCTTAAAAGGCCCTGAAAGTATTCGTCATACGGACGGAGAACGCCAGGCGGCTTCGCATGAGTCACCGTCCGCTCAATTTGAACCCGGCGATTCAGGAATGCCAGCAAGGCCGGAGTTTTACCTGAGTAATTCGAGGCAGGCCCAAATCACTCAGGCTGTTATTGACCAGACGGTTCTCGGCGTGGCGTTTGTGGGCCTGGATTCCAGAATTCAGTTTGCCAACCGTGCCCTCGCCGGGCTGCTGCGATACAAACAGGAGGAATTAAAGGGGATGGGGCTTGAGAGTCTCATCGGCGGGCCGGGGTCCGCACAGGCCCTGCTGCAAGGGGCAGCAACGCCTCAGGCCGGACAACCAGAGCCATCGGCGGTGACGTATCTAACACGGAAATCGGGCGACGCCGTTCGGTGCCTCATCGATTTACGGGCCATTCTTGACGAGAACGGAAAGGCGGAGCACTTTCTGGCGTTCGTCAATCCGGCCCCATCGGATAAACAGGCGGAAGAACTCGGCCAAATTGAGAGTGAACTCTACCGGTCACAGGGACTTCAGACCCTGGGGACGCTGGCCGGCGGAGTTGCCCACGACTTCAACAATGCGCTGGAGGTCATACTGGGTTTCACCTCCCTGGCGCAGCTTCGCCTGTCGCCGGCAGACCCGTTGCACGAGCCCCTCAAAATTATAGAGGAATCCGCTAAAGGAGCCGCAGCCCTGGCAAGGCGTCTTCTCGATGTATCAAGAGACAATCCGGACGACGAAGGGCCTGTTGACGCAGGTGAACTTATCGGGACCGCCCTCAGCATCATTAGCCGCACGTTCGACCGGAAGATCCGGATTGAACACCGAATTGGCCCCCGTTTGCCCTTAATCAACGGAAATCACGGCCGCCTTCAGCAGGCGATTCTGAATCTCTCGATCAACGCTCGCGATGCCATGGAGCAGGGCGGCACACTTTCTATTGAAGCAGACCTGCAGACACTCAAACCCGGTGACGCAAGGCTGCCTGACTCCAGCCCACCGGGCCAGTACGTGTGCATCGCAATTGGTGACACCGGGGAGGGGATACCGCCCGAAATTATGAAAGAGATCTTTGTTCCCCTGTTCACCACCAAAGGTCCGGGCCGCGGGCATGGCCTGGGACTGACCATGGTGCAGAAGATTGTCAACGAGGCAAAGGGATTCATTTCCGTGTCCAGCAATCCGGGGCAAGGAAGTAAATTTTCCCTTTACCTTCCGGCCGTTTCCGGCGAGCGTCAGAAGGCAACGGATTCCAGGCTGGGCCAGATGCCTGCGGGACGGGGGCGGGTGCTTGTGGTAGATGACGAGCCCCGTGTCCTCCAATTTCTGGAAAAGGGACTCACCCGGCTGGGTTACGAAGTGTTGACCGCCGAGAGCGGACCCAGGGCGTGCGAAATCTATTCCAGGAAAAGCACTGACATCAACTGCGTCCTGCTCGACCTGATCATGCCCGGGCTGAGCGGACTGGAAACCTATGCCCGGTTGAAGGACATCAATCCCGGCGTGAGAGTCATCCTCTCCTCCGGATACAGTTCCGAGCGAATCAGGCGTGAGGCATCAGAAGCCGGCGGCCCTAGGTTCCTGGAAAAACCCTACACACTGGAAGAGCTGTCCCAGGCGCTCCAAAAGGTCCAGAACAATTGAGGACTTTCGTGGCCAGAGCATGAAAAAGATGGCCGAAGTGGACAATCAACCGGAGTCAATGGAGGGGGCCTCTCGCATTCTTGTAGCAGATGATGACGCTGTATCGCTGCGGGTCCTGCAAAAAGCCCTCGAGAAATGGGGACTCGAGGTCGTGCCGGCCAGAGATGGGACCGAAGCCTGGCAGATCCTGACAAGGCCTGAGGCCCCTCAAATGGCCATCCTGGATTGGATGATGCCGGGTATGGACGGGCCCACCATTTGCGAGCGGGCCCGGGCAGTTTCGTCCATCACCGCTCCGTATCTGATCCTGCTGACGGCACGGAACGATCATGGCGACATTGTCAGCGGGCTTGAGGCCGGGGCCAACGACTATGTGACCAAACCATTCAATCAGGCTGAACTACGGGCGCGGGTCCGGGTTGGACTTCGTGTTCTGGAGCTGCAGAGCAAACTTGCGGAAAGAGTGCACGATCTGGAAGCGGCCCTGATGCAGGTTAAGCAACTGCGCGGGTTGTTGCCGATCTGCATGTACTGCAAAAAGATCCGCAATGACGGGGACTACTGGCAGCAGGTGGAAACTTACATCAGCGACCACACTGAGGCAGAGTTCAGCCATGGAATCTGCCCCGCATGCTACGAAAAGCTCTTGAACTCCGAGCTTGAGTGAGAAGAACCAAGAAGGAAGTCTGCATGCCTCACCTTCAGATATTAGCGTCCACACCTCATATTGTGGGTCGCTCCCGGTTGCTGGCAGTAACGGGAGCAATGGCGCTGCTCCTGCCTGCAACGCCTTTGAGCAGAACCTGTTACGCGAACGCGGTCCAGACTCACAGACTGATCCGCCCCGCCCGGACAGCAATCATCGATTCTTCGGCCGTAGTGGATGCAACTCCGGGAGAGTCTTTCCGGGCGCCCCTTGGGAGCGGCTTTCCTGATATCGAAAGAATCGGTGAGTGGGAAGCGAAGGAGTGGAACTGGATCCTTGGCGGCGCCGCAATTCTGGTCTTACTTTCCCTTCTTTGGACTGAAATACTCCGGCAGCGCATCCGGAGTCAAAACAACTTGTTACAGGAGTGGGCACGCCGTGAGATCGCGCTCAAAAACCAGTACGAGGAACTGTTTGAGAACGCCAACGACATCATTTACACCACGGACCTCGAAGGGAATGTTACCTCCATCAACAGGGCAACTGAAGAATTGACGGGGTACAACCGGGAAGACGTTCTCGGCGTCAATGTATCCAGCTTCGTCGCCAAAGAATACCGCGACGTCGTCAGGCAAATGCTCAAGCAGAAACTGCGGGACAAGGCCCCCACGACCTACCTGATGGAAATCATAGCCAGAAACGGCCATCGGATTCCACTGGAGATCAGCAGCCGGCTGATCTATGAAAACGGAAGGCCGGTCGGCGCGCAGGGCATCGCCCGCGACATTACCGAACGTAAGCGGGCTGAACTGGAACGCCGGAACGCCCAGGAGGCGGCGGAGGCGGCCAATCGGGCGAAAAGTGAATTTCTGGCCAACATGAGCCACGAAATCAGGACTCCCTTGAACGGTGTTCTCGGCATGACCGACCTTGCCCTGAACACAAATCTTAATGAAGAGCAGCGCGAATACCTGACGCTGGTGAAGAGCTCAGGAGAGACGCTTCTGACCGTCATTAATGACATCCTGGATTTCTCGAAGATTGAGGCCGGACGTCTGGATATTAACCCGATCGATTTTGAGTTGCGAGATTCCCTCGGAGACACGCTGAAAACGCTTTCCCTGCGCGCCCACGAAAAGGGTCTGGAACTGGCCCTGCACGTCGCACACGACGTACCCTATTACGTTTGCGCCGATCCAACCCGCCTGCGGCAGATCGTTGTCAACCTGGTCGGCAACGCCATCAAATTCACCGATGCGGGAGAGGTGGTTCTGCACGTCACAATGGAATCACAAACCGAAAATGAGCTGGTTCTCCACTTCACTGTAACCGACACGGGCATCGGCATCCCTTCCGAAAAGCAGGAAATGATTTTTGCTCCCTTCACCCAGGCCGACAGTTCCGCCACGCGGCGATTCGGTGGTACTGGCCTCGGTCTCACCATTTCGTTTCAGCTTACCGAACTGATGGGGGGCAGGCTTTGGGTTGAAAGCACGGAAGGAAAAGGCAGCAGCTTCCACTTCACCATCCGCTGTCGCCCCGCGGTCTCCGACGGAGAAAGCCCCGCTCCGTCCGGAGACGTCAACCTGAAGGGGTTGCCAACCCTGGTGGTGGATGATAATGCCACCAACCGGCGCCTGCTCGAAGAGCTCCTGTCGAACTGGGGAATGAAACCCGCCATGGCGGACGGTGGATGGACGGGACTGGAAACCATGAAGCAGGCAAGGGCGGAAGGCAAACCATTTCCCCTGGTTCTGATTGACGCCTTGATGCCGGATATGGACGGGTTTACTCTCGCTGAACGAATTAAAGAGGACCCCGCGCTCTCCGGCGCCACCATCATGATGCTGACCTCCGGCGGCCAGAGGGGCGATGCCGACCGCTGCCGCAAACTTGGAATCGCAGCTTATCTCCACAAGCCCGTCAAGGAGCGGGACCTGCTCCATGCCATTATGCTGGCACTGTCACCGGGCCGGAGCCGTGCCAGGGACGCCGAACTCATCACCCGGCATACCCTTCGCCAGGAGCAGCGAAAATTACGGATACTTCTGGCTGAAGATGACAGGGTCAACCGCCAGTTGGCCGAGCACCTTCTGCAAAATTTCGGCCACCACGTCACTTCCGCATCCAACGGGCGCAAGGCCGTGGAGGCGATTCAAGCTTCCGGCCTGGACAGCTTCGACGCAGTGTTGATGGACGTCCAAATGCCGGAGATGGACGGGCTTGAAGCAACGGCCGCCATCCGTGAAATGGAAAGGGGGAAACCACGGAGGCTGCCCATCATTGCCATGACGGCCCATGCCATGAAGGGTGACCGGTCACGCTTTCTGGAAGCAGGCATGGACGGGTATATCGCCAAACCAATCCAGGCCCGCGAACTTCTCACCGTGATCGAACAAACTGTGCCCCCACCGGGAGAGGAGGTACAAGAGCATCGGCATAAACCAACGGCCCCGGAGATTATCGACTGGAAACGCGGGCTTGCAGCCGCCGATGGCGATGCCGCGCTCCTCCGCGACCTGCTCAGGATATTTGCAAACGAAGCGCCAGCCACTCTGGAAAAACTGCGGTCCGCAGTGGAGCTCAAAGACGCCCCCGCCATTGAACGCGCTGCACACACCCTGAAGGGTTCGGTGGGCAATTTTGGAGCTGACGCTGCAGTCCAGGCCTCGTTAAAGCTGGAAGTAATGGCACGCCAGGGTGACCTGAAGCACGCGAAAGAGACCTTCCGCTCCATAGAACAGGAAATTCAGCGCGTACTGGCTGCAATTGAAACGCTCGAAGCCGAGGTGACGGGATGAAAGTTCTGGTCGCTGATGACGAGCCCGTCAACCGCCGCCTTCTCGAAATTCTCCTGAACAAATGGGGATACGAGGTGTCGGTGGCAGCCGACGGCGAAGAAGCCTGGCGGCATTTGCAGAGCTCCACTTACCCTCGCATTGCCATCCTTGACTGGATGATGCCTGGAATGGATGGCGTTGAAGTCTGCCGGAAAATCCGGGAAGACAAAAACCGGCCGCCCGTGTACGTGCTTCTCCTGACGGCCAAACAGGCAACCGAAGACGAAAACGGGCGTTATGAATCCGTTGCAGACGATTACCTCCCCAAGCCTTATTCCGCCCATGAACTGAAGGCCCGCCTGCGCTCCGCAAGGCGCATCCTTGGACTGGAAGACCAGCTCAAGGAGGCCAACGATGCCATCCAAATTGAGACCACCCGTGATACGCTCACGGGCTTATGGAACCGTTCCTCCATCCTTGAGATCCTCCATCGCGAAATCCATCGCGCCGGCCGGCACAATTCGCCCCTCACCGTACTGATGATTGATATTGATCATCTCAGACAGATCAACCATGAGCATGGGCACCTCGCGGGTGATGCCGTGATGCGCGAGGCCGCCCGGAGAATGAGCGATTCCGTCCGGGTCTACGACTCGGTGGGCCGCTACAGTGGAGGACAGTTTGTTATCGTTTCTCCGGACTGCGACCATTCCGGGGCCATGAGCCAGGCACAAAGAATCCTGTCAAAAATTAGCCAGGAAAAATTCCAGACCTTCAGGGGCGACTTCGCCGTCACTATCAGCGTGGGTATCGCCGTTGGCTGCAACAACTATCAGGCCGACGAACTCATCTCGGCCGCGGACACCGCGCTGGCAGCGGCCAAGGTAGCTGGACCCAACCGGATTGAACTGGCATGCAAGTAGCAGCCCGATGTCTGTTCCCTCTTTAAGTTCCTTTCGAATTGCACCGCCAAGGACCCGGAACTGTTTATGTTATCCATAAGCTGATTTGATTGGCTCGTGTTGTCCTTCATTTTATAATCTAAAGCAATGACACCCCTGCCGTTGAAAACGTCTCTGCTGGAATTCTGCTCGGCTGAGTTTGAAAGCATCAGGGCGGAATTTGAAGCCACCGGTGATGGACGGTCCGCCGCTCTGGCTCGCTCACAGGTGGTGGACCGTGTAATCCAGGTGCTACACAAGTCTCTCATCGCCGCGCAAACTGAACTCGCGGACGACCTTTGCGTAGTGGCGCTTGGTGGATACGGACGGCAGGAATTGTTCCCTCACTCTGATGTGGATCTTCTGTTCGTTTCAAACCGCAGTGCGACTCAGGCCCTGTGCCGTGAACCGATCGGAAAGTTTGTCCGTGCACTATGGGACCTTCGCCTGCGGGCCTCGCAGACTTGCAGGACCGTGGATGATTGCAGCATTCTCCACAGGGACAACCTGGAATTTAACGTTGCCTTGGTGGACCTTCGCTATGTTACGGGGTCCGATGGTCTTTTCTCCGAGCTTCATGACTCGCGAATCCCCCGGCTCCTCGGCAAGGATGGGAAAACCCTGCTGACCAACCTGATTGAAATGACCCGCCAGCGGCATCAGAAATATTGGGACACCATTTTCCACCTGGAGCCGAACATCAAGGAGGTGCCCGGAGGTTTTCGCGATTTTCATGTTGTCCGCTGGCTCAATATCATCTCTGAGCTGGAGGCCGGCGGGCAGTGGAAAGCGCCCGGCGATCTTTTTCCACCCCAGACCGCAACGGCCGCCAACCAGGCATTTGAATTTCTTGCCGCAACCCGCTGCTTTCTCCATTACCACCAGGAACGCGATGACAATCGCCTGGGTTATGAACTTCAGGAAGAAGCTGCCGGCCGCGGCATCGGGATCAGCTACGGACGGCAGGTTCCGCCCGCCGACTGGATGCGCACCTATTTCCGCCATGCCAGGACCATTAAGCGATTGACCAACGAAACCATGGAGGAAGTCCAGCCCGGACGCCTGGCGCTTTACAACATGTACAGGGATTGGCGGTCCCGCGTCTCAAATCTCGACTTCTCGGCGGTCAGGGGAAAGATTTTCCTCAAATTGCCGTCTGAAGCGCGCGATTTCGCCTACCTGATGCGGCTGTTCGAATTTGTCGCGAGGCACGGGCTTGAAATGAGCCGTGAAGCAGAACAATGGGTGGAGCAGTCGGTTTCCACCGGGCTGGGCGGTGTGCAGAACTACCCCGAATTCTGGCCGCAATTCTGCAGGATTCTTTCCCTTCCCCATGCGATTGACGCAATCCGGGCCATGCACCGTCTTGGATGGCTTGAGGAGTTCTTCCCTGAATTTCGTGCCATTGACGCGCTGGTGATCAGGGATTTCTATCATCGCTACACGGTCGACGAGCACTCCCTTCTGACCATTCAGAATGTCTGCGCACTGAGAAATGCCGAAAGCGAGTGGGACCGGAAATTCGGCGAGATCCTGGCCGAGATCGAGGAGCCGCACCTGCTGTTGTTTTCGCTGCTGTTTCACGACGTCGGCAAGGGGATGGCGGGTGAAAACCATATCGAGGGGAGCCTGCAGGCCATAGAGCAGGTTTTTTCGCGGATTCAGGTGAAAAAGGAAGACCGCCAGACCATCCGCTTTCTCATCCGCAGGCATCTGGATATGTCGGTGTCATTCCAGCACCGTGACATTTTCGATCCTGCCACCATTCATAACCTGATGGAGGTTGTCGGGTCTCACAATCGCCTGAAGATGCTGACCCTCCTGACCTATGCCGACATCAAATCGGTGAACCCGGAAGCCTTGACTCCGTGGAAAGCCGAGATGCTGTGGACGCTCTATGCAGCCACTTCCAACGCGCTCGCCCGCAGCCTGGATAGTGACCGCATCCTGTCTGCCGAAGAAGCCATCTCACATGAAAACGGCGCCGCTTCCGCGGACCGG